>CAZAYA010000049.1:0-16369 GCA_964489175.1 uncultured Flavobacteriales bacterium
AACCCCTCATCACCCCCTTTCCGATCCGTTCACACCGTATATTCTGTATATGTTCTCTTTACGACTTCTTTGCTTTCGGACACCCCAGGTACCAACGAAAAACCCCGCCACTCGGGAGAGGGCGGGGTTAGGCTGGTTGCCCGACCAGGGCTCGAACCTTCCCAGCCTACCTGTCGCTAAGGAAGAATACGAGTAGTATCACCGAGAGTCCTGCCCGTCGGTCAGGCGGGCTTCGGCCTCAAGGACCTCAGGGTGACGCCACTGTTGTCAAAGGGAGTCCGAGCCTGCCAAGAGCCGCACACCATTCATTCGACCCACAAAAAAGCCCGACCATCCCGGCCGGGCTTTTTTCGTTGCGTGCGTAGGAGTGGAGAATATCGGATTCGAACCGATGACCTCTTGCATGCCATGCAAGCGCTCTAGCCAACTGAGCTAATTCCCCGTAGTTGTTAAGAACGTCCTGCCCTCGGGCAGGGCCGACAAATATACAAAGATCCTTACATTGGCCGGTAACCATTCCCCATCCGGCTTATGCTCACCGACACCCTGCTCGATACGATCCGGGAAACGCTCCGCAATACCACTGGTCAGGAATATACCATCGAAGGCAGTTCGCCCGTCGGCGGGGGGAGCATCAACGATGCCTACCGCCTGCGAACGGACCGGGAAGACCTTTTCATCAAGGTCAACCACGCCGACCGCTACCCGGGCATGTTCGAAGCGGAGGCGAAAGGACTGGAACTGCTGCGTCAGGCGGATGAGATCTTCATCCCAAAGGTCATCACCCATGGCCGGGCTGGCGAAGAGGCCTTCATCGTGCTGGAATTCGTCGGGAATTCCACCCAACAACCCGACTTCTGGACGCGCTTCGGATCGGAACTGGCCCGCCTGCACCGCCATTCCAACGACACCTTCGGGCTGAACCATGACAATTACATCGGTTCCCTCCCCCAGCCCAACAATGCCCACGAGGACTGGCCTTCGTTCTTCGCCCGGGAACGCCTCGAATTCCAGGCCAAAATGGCCCGCGACGACGGCAAGATCAGCAGCGAATTGGTCCGGAAATTCGAACGCCTCTACGAACGCCTGGGCGATATCTTCCCCGAAGAGCCCCCAGCCCTCCTCCACGGCGATCTGTGGAGCGGCAACTACATGCAGGGCCCTGAAGGGGGACCCTGCATCATGGACCCGGCCGTCTACTATGGCCACCGGGAAATGGACCTCGGCATGACCCGCATGTTCGGCGGCTTCGACCCCGAATTCTACCGCAGCTACAATGAAACCTACCCCCTCGAACCGGGCTGGGAAGAACGCCTGGAGATCTGCAACCTTTATCCGTTAATGGTGCATGTGAACCTCTTTGGTGGAGGGTACCGGAGCGAAGTGGAAGCGATCCTTCGGAGGTATTGAATGGTGAGATAGTGAGATAGAGAGGTAGTTAGATAGTCGGTCCTGCCAGGCCCAGGGGCAGCGACCCTGACCTTTGTCATCATGGTTTCATCCCCCTCCACCCCACTTGGCGAGTCGTAGTGACCCCCAAACTACCTCACTCCCCCCACCACGCATGGCTTCCGAAAAACCTCCGTCCGCCCCTCCGGGTCGAAGACCTCGATGATAACGGCATACAGGCCGATGGGGACCTTGCGGCCTTCGTCGGTCAGGCCGTTCCAGGTGAAGGCCCCCTCCTGCCCCAGCAATGCCTGGCGGGTGAGGTGGCGAACGGGGCGGCCATACCGATCATGGATGGTGATGGTCCCCACGAAACCGGAGCGGTCGAGCTGGTAGGAAATGCTGAGCACATCTTCATGGCCGTCGTGGTCGGGGGAAAAGACCTCGGGGGACAGCCGGAAGGCGTTGTCCGGCACGATCCCCGCCCGGTACTGGGAATTCTCATACCCCGGCGTGGCATAGCCCACATCCCTGGCGGCCGAATGCCAGTTGTGCTCGGTGTTGGTCGGACCGAAAGGATCCTGCCGCTCCAGCGACACCCCTTCGGTATCGTCCAGCAAGGGAAAATGCATGTCCTCCCGGTAAGCCAGGCGGTCTACTTCCCGTCCCTCCCGGTTCAACACCACCACTGTGCCGGAATCGTTGGTGTAGGTCGGCAGATCGCCCACCGGCAGGAAGTTTTCAGCACGGGAAGCCGGATAAGCTTCCACGGTGCCAGCACTATCAGGGGTCAGCAACCGGTATTCGCCGGGCCGGAACAAAGCCGTTCCCGCCGTCACTTCTTCAAAGTCGCTCAGGGTATCGTCCCGCATTCGGGCCAGGGACCACCGCCGAAGGTCCACAATGCGGCCCGACCGGTTGTACAGCTCCACGAAGTCCTCCCCACCCGGCACCGGATCGAACAGCAATTCATTGATCACCACATCCCCCGGCCGGGCCCGGAAAGGCAACAACAGAGAAGCTGTTCCATCTTCCACCGCATTGCCGGGACAATCGTACAACTCCTCTACGGTGAGGGTATAGCTCCGGCCGCTGTCCAGCGGTTCCCGGAGTGTCACCCACAACTTATCGAAAGGAGCGGCAGTCCACACCGTATCGACCGATGGTCCTCCCTGGATACGGATCACTGCCGCTCCCCCCGACAAGGTGTCCACTTTTTCATCGAATGCCAATTCCAGCGTATCGTGGCTGCGAACGGCCACCCCTTCCAGCGAAGGCCCCCGGGTGTCCGGTGTAGGGTCGAATACACTGTTGGTCTCCCCCGGCGTTCCCCCGACCGCAGCCTGCGAGGCCGTCCATGTTGCTTCATCGGGGCAGACCGCCGTGGGGTTGATACGTTCCAACGCCCACCCACCCTGGTCTTTGTCCGGATCATCGTACCAACCCGACCGGTACGAAACCTGATCGATCCTCAAGCTATCCGCCCGGTACAAGACCAGGTCATCACCCCCGTTGTTCAGGGAAGGCAGGTCCCCGACCGGCACCACCGAAGGAATATCTGCGAACAAAGCCGTATCCGCTTCATCCACCAATACCACGAACTCCCCGGGCCGCAAGACGTGAAAAGGAAGGACCGCTTCCGAACTCCCATCCCCGATCCGCCACCCTTCCAGATCGAACAAGCCATCGCCGGCATGGAAAAGCTCGATGTATTCGGCTTCGGGAAGCCCGACTGGCGGCGAGGGGTCCGGCAGCAATTCATTGATCACCACATCCCCCTTTGTAGCAGTATCGGGTTGAAAAAAGAAAAAGGACAGGGAATCCGGAGGCAGGGCATTGCCGGCGGTATCCTTCACCCCTTCCACATGGAGAAGAGCCTCCCGGGCATTAAGAAAAGGGCTGCCAAAGCTCAGGTGGACGAGGGATGGATCGTTCAGGTCGCGGGAAACAGAGATGGGCGACCCCGGACCGGGAGTGACTTCATAATGTTGCAAATGCTCCGCCGAGGTGCGGGTCACCGGTTCGCTGAAGAGCAAGTCCAGCGTGGTCTTATGGACCACGGCCACCGAATCCGGCTGCGGCGGGAGCGTATCCACGAAAGGATCACCGGTGACGTGGAAGTCGTCGAAAAAGAACTTGTCCGATCGGGTGGAAGTATAGTCGCAGAACACCCCGAAAAAAGCTGAATGATGGACAACCCGGTCCACCACCTGCCCTTCCTGCTGCCATTGGCTGCCGGTCCCGGAAGTGTCTGTCCAGAGCTCCCAATAGCCCGTATCGTTGCGCGTTACCCGGAAATGAAGGTCTACCGGGTCGGTCCCCACACGCTCATCCTGCCCGTCAATGAGTTCTTCTGTGGAAGCCCCGGCCTGACGGTAAAGGCTGACCTCATCCGAACTGCCCCCGATCTTGAGGAAATAGCCGTTCAGCGGACCGGAAAGGTCCTTTTGATCCGCGACCAGGTAGATCCGGGCATAATTGCTCCCGGAGGGATCGAAATCCAGGAAGACCTGACCTTCCCAAACGGCATTGTTGATCGCCCGGCTGGGGGTGGACAGATAAGCCGAAGCGGTCGCGTAAGGGGCCTGCAATTGCAACCGTTCCCCTGCTGAAACAACGAATTGCGCTGTATCCCCCGACCAGGGTGGATTCGCCAGGTCGCCATCAGCGAAGCTGTCGGTCACCTGGGCCATTGCAAGTCCAGAAGGAATCCAGGCGAGGAACAGTCCAAAGTATTTCATCCAACCTGTCATCGCCGGCAAACCTAGGGTAGGTCCGTGGATGATGATCGGATGGAGGATCTTTTTAGAAAAACGGCTGCAAGTCTCCTCATTACACGCCGATCCTCCTTATTTTTGCATTCCACTTAATTTCCTGTTATGAAAGTCGCTGTCGTTGGTGTTACTGGTCTTGTAGGCCAGGTCATGTTGCAAGTTCTGGAAGAACGCAACTTTCCCGTATCCGAACTGATCCCCGTCGCTTCCGAGCGATCGGTCGGGAAGACCGTTCCTTTCAAAGGGACCGACCACACCATTCGCAGCCTGGAAGAGGCGGTCGGCCTCTCCCCCGATATCGCCCTTTTCTCCGCCGGCGGAAGTGTTTCGAAGGAATGGGCACCTCGCTTTGCGGAGGTCGGCACCACCGTGATCGACAATTCCTCCGCTTTCCGGATGGAGCCGGACAAAAAGCTGATCGTGCCGGAAGTGAATGGGGAGCTACTCTCCACCGAGGACAGGATCATCCCCAATCCCAATTGCTCCACCATCCAACTGGTCGCTACCCTGGCACCCTTACACAAAGTATACGGTATCGAACGGGTGATCGTTTCCACCTACCAATCCATCACCGGCTCCGGCCAGAAGGCCGTGGACCAGCTCGAAGCGGAACGGCGGGGGGAGAATGGCGTGATGGCCTACCCGTACCCCATCGACCGCAATTGCCTTCCCCATTGCGATGATTTCAATGAAGAGGGCTACACCAAGGAAGAGACGAAGCTGATGAACGAGACCACGAAGATCATCGGCGATGAGATCCCGCTAACGGCGACAGCCGTTCGTGTTCCGGTCCAGGGCGGCCACTCCGAAGCGGTGAACGTGGAGTTCAGCAAGGAATACGACCTTAACGAGGTCCGCAAACTCCTGGCCGACAGTCCGGGCCTCCAGCTTCAGGACAACCCGGACGTCAACCTGTACCCCATGCCCCTTTATGCCCAGGGGAAGGATGATGTTTTCGTCGGGCGCCTGCGTCGCGATACCACCCGCCCCAATGCCCTTAACCTTTGGATCGTGGCGGACAACCTCCGCAAAGGGGCGGCTACCAATGCGGTTCAGATCGCCGAGACGGTGGCAGCACTGGTAAAAGAAGGATGAGGGATAATAGGGGATCCTTAAGCATTTCGAACGATCCCTTTTCCATCCACCCTATCCCCTTCAGCAACTTGAAGTCCGAAAGTTCCCCGCAGATCCTATCCGACTGCTTATCTGCATCCGCCTGCCTGATTCGCCCGAATGATCCCGAACTTTTGGGGTCACCCCACCGGTCGGTTTCCCCTTTCCCTCCTCTCAGCTTCCCCGATCCCGCTAAAAATCGATCTTTCTTTTCAATAAGAAATCCCAATGTTCGCCAAGACTTTGGCAGCGCTCGTGGAGAGATGAGCAATAAGGAGGATCCTGAAGCACTTTCGAACGATCCCTTTTCCATCCACCCTATCCCCTTCAGCAACTTGAAGTCCGAAAGTTCCCCGCAGATCCTATCCGACTGCTTATCTGCATCCGCCTGCCTGATTCGCCCGAATGATCCCGAACTTTTGGGGTCACCCCACCGGTCGGTTTCCCCTTTCCCTCCTCTCAGCTTCCCCGATCCCGCTAAAAATCGATCTTTCTTTTCAATAAGAAATCCCAATGTTCGCCAAGACTTTGGCAGCGCTCGTGGAGAGATGAGCAATAAGGAGGCTCCTGAAGCACTTTCGAACGATCCCTTTTCCATCCACCCTATCCCCTTAAGCCACTTGAAGTCCGAAAGTTACCCGCAGATCCTATCCGATTGCTTATTTGCATCCGCCTGCCTGATTCGCCCGAAAGTTCGAGAACTTTCGAGCTCGCTCCACCGGCCGGTTTTCCCTTTCCCTCCTTAATCAGCTTTCCCCGATTCCGCTAAAAATCGACCTTTCTTTTCAATAAGAAATCCCAATGTTCGCCAGGACCAAGTAAAGGAGCATGGGCAACAAAAGAGTCCCCCTGGAGCCAGGAAAGACCTATCACATCTACAACCGGGCCAATGGAAAAGACCGCCTGTTCAAAAGCGATGAGAACTACCGGTTCTTCCTCAGGAGGTACGTCAAGTTCGTCGCCCCCATCGCCAATACCTTCCTTCTGCTATTGCCTGATGCCGAACCATATCCATTTCCTGCTCCAGTTGAAGGAAGAACAAGAACTAACCGTATTCTTTCAAAACAACTATCAAGGACGTTATCCAAAGATCCTGAAAACATATGGTAGTCCGGGAAATTTAGCCAGCAAACAATTTTCGAACCTTTTCAGCAGCTATGCTCAGGCCTTCAACAAACAAGAAAAACGCATGGGCAATCTTTTCATCAGCAAGTTCAAAAGGAAACCCGTAACGAACAGGGAATACCTTTTGTCCCTGGTCCATTATATCCACTTTAACCCGGTCAAAGCAGGTTTATGCCGTCACCCAAAGGATTGGGAGCATTCTTCTTTCAAAGGAATCTTGTCAGAAAAAACCACCCTATTGGCCCGGGAAGAGCTCCTCGAATGGTTCGACGGAAAAGAGAACTTTTGGGAATGCCATACAAAGGGTGATATTACTAAGGTTTAAGGGGGAGTCTCAAGGAGTGAGCAATAAGGAGGATCCTGACACACTTCCGGACGATCACTTTTTCATCTACCCTATCCCCTTAAGCAACTTAGAGTTCGAAAGTTCCCCGCAGCTCCTATCCGACTGCTTATCTGCATCCGCCTGCCTGATTCGCCCGAAAGATCAACTTTCGGGCCCGCTCCATAACCCAGCAGTTTCTTTTCCAATAAGATCGCCGAGATGATGGCAACGCTGGTGGAAGAGCAGCAATAAAGGGGATCCTGAAGCACTTTCGAACGATCCCTTTTTCATCCACCCTATCCCCTTCAGCAACTTGAAGTCCGAAAGTTCCCCGAAGATCCCTATCCGACTGCTTATCTGCATTCGCCCGAATGATCCCGAACTTTCGGGCTCGCTCCACTGAAAGATCTAAGGACTTCCAACAAAAAGAACATCACCCCTAAACCTGCGGTTTCCTCCCTCCCTTAAAAGGGACCTCCTCCAAAACCTTTAGCAATTCTGCTTTCTCTTCCTGAAAGGAATCCTGGTTCTCCTTTTTCACCGGGTCACCGGGCGGCAACTCGAGCTGAAGGGGATTGACGGCGGAGCCATGCTTGTAAACGCGGTAATCGAGATGGGGGCCGGTCGACAGACCGGTGCTACCCACCTTGCCGATCAGCTGGCCTTGCTCCACCTTCTCCCCGTTTCGCACAGAACGGGAGGAAAGGTGAAGGTACATGGTGGTGTAGATGCTGTTGTGCCTGATCTTCACATAATTACCATTACCACCACTATAGCCGGAAGCGATCACCGTTCCATCCCCTACACTGCGAACAGGTGTACCACGGGGAGCTGCATAATCAACGCCGTGGTGAGGTCGGAAGACCTTAAGTACAGGATGCCGGCGACGATGCGAGAAACGGGATGAGATCCGCGAGAATTTAAGGGGGGCCTTCAAAAAAGCTTTTTCCAGGCTGTTGCCATTTTGGTCGAAATACTCCTCTTCCTCTTCTTGCGGAAAATGAAACGCCAGGTAAGAGGAATCCCGGTGAACGAATTCAGCAGCTTTCACCTGCCCGATCCCGATCGAGCGATCATCCACGAACTTCTCCTCATACACTACCCGGAAATGATCCCCTTTGCGGATCCCGTAGAAATCGATGCTCCATGCATAGATCTCAGCCAACTCCAGGGCCAGAACCGGACTGATGTCATTTTCTTGCAGAGTGAGGTACAGGGAAGCGTTGATCACCCCGGAAGCTGTCCGGGTTTTGGTGGTCACAGGCTTCCGCCCTTTATAAACCCGCATGCTGTCGCGAAGGTCGAACACAACATAATCGACGGCGTTAGGTCGGTACACGAAGCACTGAGCCTTGCCCAGGGAGTCCTTGGAACAGTATATGGTGAACTCCTTGCCAGCCGCGATCCGCTTCACATCGAAAATGGTATCCGCTCTTTTGACCAACCGGTCGATCTCCGGATAAGGCACGTGATGTTTCAGTAACAACTCCGCCAGGAACTGGTTAGGCTCGATGTTCCCCTTCACCACTTCGAAAGAATCGGTGGCCAGCCCGTATTCTTTGTTGGGAACATGAACGGTCGCCGTATCCACAGCTTTTTCTTTTGCCGGTGTCGAAAAAGGCGTGGAGCTCCCCATGCTGAAGAGGAAAAAAGCCGTAGCAATGAACCCTGCGCTGAGCAGGATCCCCAGGATGAGTTTTTTGTCGGTCATGTTCATATTCGGATGAACCCGAACCTCCTGCAGGGTTATCTCCCCAAAGGTTCATCACAAAAATAGCCGCCATTCCCAATATCCCCCCAAAGGGCATGAAAAGGTTGTCCATAAAGCGATGTTGAAAAGGTAGTCGTAAAAATCTCGGGCTCAGTCGACCCTGGAGATCGGATTCGCCAACCCTTCATGCCCCGTAAGCTCCATTTTGATGGAGCCCACCAGTACCTTGGCCTTGGCCAGCACAGGGATGTTGTTGCCGTCGGCGGTTACCCAAACGGTGAGATCTTCCTCCTCCTTGAATATCCTGCCTTCCTGCACTACGGGGCAGAACTTCAGGCAACGGAACTTTCCATGATGGGTCCTGATGGTCTCTCGCCCCAGGTATTTGATCTGGAAGGGGTACAACTCTTCATCCAAAAAACACTTGATCTCATAGGTATCCCCCGGCTGTGCCTGACTGAAATCGATCGTACGGGCATAATAGAAGGAAGAAAAAACATCCTGGACCATGGCGGGAACCT
Organism: uncultured Flavobacteriales bacterium; assembly: GCA_964489175.1. Taxonomy (GTDB): domain Bacteria; phylum Bacteroidota; class Bacteroidia; order Flavobacteriales_D; family CAYVSK01; genus CAZAYA01. The sequence continues at coordinate 8,959 of CAZAYA010000049.1, forward strand.
TATGGCGCGCTTTTCGTTTCTCATCGAACTTGGTCCCCCACCTCTCGGTCTCTACTTTATTCTTGCTCTGGTAGAAAACGTAATCCTGGTTGATCAGGTAACCGCCTTCATTCACCCGCCGAATGAAGACCCATGGGAAAACACCCTCTTTGTCGATGTAAGTCTCGTAGCGGTCATCCACCTTGAAGAACCAGTTGAAAGTTCCGGTAGACCAACCTTTTCCAACCATGTGGAGCATTTTTCGTCCCTGCACTTCCTTGTCGGTCTCCCGGACTTCCAGGGTAGCTTTTCCGGCATGCATGTAGCCATACCGGACCCTGTATTCCAACTTCTCCCCGGCTTGAAAAGCATCATGGCTAACGGTACGCAAAGCGGAGGAACTTCCCGCTTCTTCAGGAACATCCGGAGCCTTAGCCTGCCCCAGAACGTTCACCGCGCCAAGGGAAAAGAACAATAGCCATATGAAGGTCAGCATGCGCATCATCCCTAAGATAACAAGATCCGTTCCAAACTCCTTAGAGTGGAACGTCCGTTCTCAGAAGATCATTGCAATAAAAGCCCGGCCAGCTTACACCACCACGTTCACGATCTTCTGCGGCACCACGATCACTTTCTTGGGTGTCTTGCCCTGCAAGTAATGGGCGGTCTTCTCATGGGCCATGACCTCCTTTTCCACCGCTTCCTTGGACAGGTCGGTAGGCAATTCGATCTCGAACCGGCGTTTACCGTTGAAGGAGACGGGATAGGTGACGGCACTCTCCTTCAGGTACCTTTCTTCCGCTTCCGGATAGGGAGCCTTCAGAATACTTGCTTCATACCCCAGTTTTTCCCACAGTTCTTCCGCAATGTGGGGCGCATAAGGAGCCACGAGCACCACGAACGGTTCCAGGACCTGCCGTTTACAGCAATTCAGCTCCCGCAATTCGTTCACCCCGACCATGAAATGGCTTACCACGGTATTGAAAGAATAGCGGTCAAGGTCTCCCCGCACGCGGTGGATGCATTGGTGCAGGACCTTGAGCTCTTTTTCTTCAGGTTCTTCTTCCGATACCCTGAACCGTTCCTCCTCGTGGAACAAGCCCCACAACCGCTTGAGAAAGCGATGAACACCTTCGATACCGTTGGTATCCCAGGGTTTCATCTGTTCCAGGGGACCGAGGAACATCTCGTACAGGCGAAGCGTATCAGCTCCATATTTCTCGATCAAATCGTCCGGGTTCACCACGTTGAACTTGGACTTGCTCATCTTATCGGTCTGCGTGGCGCACTCGAAGATTCCCTCCTCGTTCGTAAGGAATTCGTGATCCTGGTATTCCGGACTCCATTCCCGGAATCCTTCTACATCCAGCATGCTTTCCCCGGCGATCAGATCGATGTGGGCAAAGGTCTCCCGAAGGGCTTTCAGATCCACACCATGATCTTCCGGTTTCTTCCCGCCTTGCAGGGCCTTCCCCTTCTCTACTGCATCCGCTGACACGGCCAATTTCCGTTCGGGGTCGTAATACACCCGGTAGGAAGTCCCCACAATCATCCCCTGGTTGATCAGCTTACGGAAAGGTTCATCAAAAGGCAGGTATCCACGATCGTAGAGGAATTTGGTCCAGAAGCGGCTGTAGAGCAAATGACCAGTGGCATGTTCGGAACCGCCGATGTAGAGGTCCACGTTCTGCCAATGCTCCACTTTGTCGCGGGCCACGAATGCCTGGTCGTTATCCGGATCCATGTACCGCAGGAAATACCAGGAGGAGCCGGCCCAACCAGGCATGGTATTGTACTCGAGGCGATACCCTTCCTCCGTCTTCCAATTCTTAGCCCTTGCCAGCGGTGGCTCTCCTTCTTCTGTGGGCTTGTACCGGTCCACTTCCGGCAATTCAAGGGGCAACTGATCGTCGGAAAGGGTATAAGGGATCTCCTCTCCTTCCATTTCCCTGTAATAGACGGGAAAGGGCTCTCCCCAATACCGCTGCCGGCTGAAGATGGCATCACGGAGCCGGTAATTGACCTTGCCAGTTCCCTTCCCTGCTTCTTCCAGTTTCCGAATCGCCTCGGGAATGGCCTCTACAACAGGCATTCCGTTCAGAAAACCCGAATTGATCATTTTGCCTTCCTTCCCAGGATTCGCGCCTTTTTCGATATCGGTACCTTCGATCACAGGAACAATGTCCAGCCCGAAATGCCGGGCGAACTTCCAGTCCCTTTCATCGCTGGCCGGAACAGCCATTACAGCCCCGGTACCGTATGTAGCCAACACGTAATCCCCGATCCAGATGGGGACCTGATCGCCGGTAAGTGGATGGACCGCGTAAGCACCGGTAAATGCCCCGATGATGTTCTCATCCTCGGCCATCCTTTCCCGTTCGGAACGGCGGGAGGCCTTTTCCATACAAACCTTCACGGCTTCCTGTTGCTCCGGGGTGGTAAGTTCCTCCACCCATTCGTGTTCGGGGGCGAGTACCATGAAGGTGACCCCGAAGATGGTATCCGGACGAGTGGTGAAAGCTTCCAACTCCTTGTCACTGTTCTGGATGGAAAACCGGACGCTGGCCCCTTCCGACCTTCCGATCCAATTCCGCTGTTGTTCTTTGAGGGAGTTGGACCAGTCGATGCGACCCAATCCCTCCAGCAGGCGATCGGCATAGGCCGTGATGCGCAGAGACCACTGTTTCATCAGCTTGCGTTCCACAGGGTATCCCCCTCTTTCAGACAGGCCATCCTGTACTTCCTCATTCGCCAGGACGGTACCAAGCTTAGGACACCAGTTCACCCACTGATCGGACAGAAAAGCCAGGCGGTAATGCAAAAGGATCTTCTGCTGCCGGGCTTCGCTCATCTCCCTCCATTCTTCCGCCGTAAAAGGAGCATGCTCATCGCAAGCGGCCTGCACCCCTTCACTGCCTTTTTGCTCGAATCCTTCGATCAGCGTTTCGATAGGCTCAGCTTGGTCCGTTGCTTGGTCGTACCAGGAATGGAACAGCTGCTTGAAGATCCATTGGGTCCATTGATAATAGGAAGGATCGGAAGTGCGCACCTCCCGGCTCCAGTCGAAACAAAAGCCGATCTGATCGAGCTGTTCCCGGTATTTCTTGATGTTGTTCGCTGTGGTCACGGCCGGATGCTGGCCGGTCTGGATGGCATATTGCTCGGCCGGAAGACCAAAAGCATCATATCCCATGGGATGCAATACGTTGTAGCCCCGGGCCATCATGTACCGGGAATAGATGTCCGAAGCGATGTACCCCAGAGGATGCCCCACATGCAAGCCTGCTCCGGAAGGGTAAGGGAACATGTCGAGTACATAGAACTTCTCGCGCTCCGGATCCTCGGTCACCTTATAGGTTTGCCTCTTCCGCCATTCTTCCCGCCATTTCGGCTCGATCCTGTTGAAGTCGTATTGCATGGTCTTGAAGTTGAAAGTCGTACTGGGTATTGTGTTATAGCGTATGGAGCCAGGGACATTCCCTTATCCTTAAGCCAAAAGGGTAGCCTTGAAGTCTTTGTACTTAATACTTTGTCCTTGCCTGCCGCCAGGCAGGCTTGATACTCCAACACCCTAACACCGCGCCTGCTGCGAAATTAAGAAAATGAAGGGGGCTGAAAAGGACAGGGTTGGTGAAACACGGAAAATGAAAAAGCACTGCCAGGCGGTGAAAAATGATCTATTATCTTAGTCGGCTACCAAGCAGGGCATGTCAACTCAGATCGACAAATACTCCAGGCGCAAAGCCCAAACGTCCTCCATTTCTACGGTCGTCAGCATTTCGCTGGTACTCTTCATGCTCGGCTGTTTGGTGCTGATCGTGTTGAACGCCCAGAAACTCTCGACCTACGTTAAGGAGAACATCCGGTTCCAGGTCTTCCTGAAGGAGGATGCCAAGGAGGTGGAGGTCATCCGGCTGAAGAAATTCCTGGACTCGGAACAGTTCACCCGAAGCACGGAATATGTCACCAAGGAAGAAGCAGCAAAGATCCTGGAGCAAGAGATCGGCGAGGATTTTATCGATTTTCTCGGGTACAATCCCTTGCTGGCCTCTATTGATGTGAACCTGAAAGCCGAGTATACGCATCCGGACAGCATCGCCTGGATCGAACAAAAGCTGATGAAGAATACACGGGTGAAAGAAGTCGTATACAGCCCAAACCTTATCAAACAAGTGAACCGCAACATGAGCCGGATCGGTATCGTGATCCTGGGCTTCAGTGCCCTGCTGATGATCGTCGCGATCGCCTTGATCAACAATACCATCCGGCTGGCCATCTATTCCAAACGCTTCCTGATCCGAAGCATGCAACTGGTAGGCGCTACGAGGGGCTTCATCAAAAGGCCCTTCATATTGAAAGGACTGTCCCAGGGGCTGTACGGAGCCCTGATCGCCATCGTGCTGATCATGGGCGTCATTTTCCTGGTGCAGCAACAGATCCCGGCCTTCTTCGAGATCCAGGACATCCGGATCTTCGCTTCCCTCTTCGGGATCGTGATCCTGTTGGGGTTGCTGATCTCCTGGATATCTACCAGTCTGGCGGTTCGCAAATACCTCCGGATCGATCCCCGGAAACTTTATTAAATTTAAACGGTCATCCCTCTTGGAAAAGATTATGAGCGAGAAACAGAACCGGTCCCAATTCGCCTTCACCAAACAGAACTACCAACTTCTCATGATCGGCGTAGCCATCCTTTTGGTGGGCTACCTCCTGATGATGGGAGGCGGAAGTGAAGACCCGAACGTTTTCCGGCCGGAGGAGATCTTCAGCTGGCGCAGGATCACCCTGGCCCCCTACGTGGTCGTCTTCGGCTATGCCTTCATCGCCTATGCGATCATGAAGCGACCGAAGAAAGAGCAATCCTGACGACCCCACTCCCTTGGCGCCTACCCTGACCTTTTGCGGCACTGGCATGGAGATCCTGGAAGCCATCCTCCTGGGGATCATCCAGGGACTAACGGAATTCCTGCCGGTCAGCAGCAGTGGCCACATCGAACTCGGAAAGGCGATACTGGGAGAAGATGGCAAGAAGATCCCCCTCCTTTTCACCATTATGGTACACGGGGCCACAGCTCTCAGCACCATTGTTGTCTATCGGCGGTCCATCCTGGATATCTTCAGCGGTATGTTCCGGTCCACCCAGGACCCCCAGTTCCATTACGCTCTGAAGATCGCCCTTTCCATGATACCTGTAGGGATCGTGGGAGTCTTCTTCGAGGACAGGGTCGAAGCACTCTTCACCGGCGATCTGTTCCTTGTGGGCTCCATGCTGCTCATCACCGCTTTCCTGCTCTTCCTTACTATCCACGTGAAAAGCCCCCAGGGGAACATCACTTATCCCAAGGCTTTCATCATCGGGCTGGCTCAGGCCATCGCCATTTTCCCGGGCATCTCCCGTTCCGGCAGCACCATTTCCGCTTCCCTGCTGCTGAATATCAACCGTGAACAAGCAGCCAAGTTCTCTTTTCTCATGGTCCTCCCTCCTATTCTGGGAGCCCTGATACTGAAGGTCGTAGATCTGATGAAGAGTCCTGCCGAAGCGATGGACATGAACCTTTGGGGATTGGTCCTCGGTTTTCTGGCCGCCTTTTTTTCAGGAGTGCTGGCCTGTAAATGGATGATCCGGATCGTCCAGGGAAGCAAATTGATCTATTTCTCCATTTACTGTGTTATCATCGGGGGCACAGCGATCATCATCAGTTTTCTATGAACCTTGAGCAAGATCCACGCGAAGGAGAAGTGCTCCTCATCGACAAACCCGAAGGCTGGACCTCTTTTGATGTGGTCAAAAAGATCAGGGGGATCTTGCAACATCATTACCGGATCAAAAAACTCAAAGTAGGCCATGCCGGCACACTCGACCCTGCCGCCACGGGCTTACTGATCATCTGTACCGGCAAATTGACCAAACAGATCGACACCTACCAGGGGCAGGAAAAGGAATACGAAGGAAGCTTCCGGCTGGGAGCGACCACTCCTTCGCTGGACAGGGAAACCCCCGTTGAAGAAGAATTCCCCACAGAGCATATTACAAAAGACGCTGTACATAACACTGCAGCGCATTTCACTGGCGAACAGCAACAGCTCCCTCCGGCCTATTCTGCTCTAAAGGTCAACGGCCAAAGAGCTTACCAGAAAGCAAGAAAAGGAGAGGTCATCGAGCTTCGACCCAGAACAGTGACTATTCATGAATTCGACATCATCGACGTCAGCTTCCCAGAAGTAACTTTTCGTGTAACCTGTAGCAAGGGCACCTACATTCGCTCTCTCGCCAGGGATATGGGACGTGCATTGCAGTCCGGCGCTTTCCTGACGACGCTGCGGCGTATCCGTATCGGGGACCTGACAATAGCCCAGGCCATGACGATCAGGGAACTGGAAGAACGCCTCCAGGCAGAAGCGTGAACCTTCCACAGCATGTGGCGTTATTTTGCTAAATTCGGCGCACTTTAAAGCCACCGAAGCAGAGGTTAAACCAGATCCACTCCAATCCATGAAATTATCCAAGTTCAAGTTCGACCTGCCGGAAGGATTAATTGCAGACAAACCGGCAGAGAACAGGGATGAAGCCAGATTGATGGTCCTTGATCGCGAGAAGAAGACCATCGAGCACAAAATGTTCAAAGACGTCCTCGACTATTTTGATGAAGGGGACGCTATGATCCTCAATAACACTAAAGTTTTCCCGGCCCGCCTGTACGGAAACAAAGAAAAGACAGGAGCCAAGATCGAAGTATTCCTGCTCCGCGAACTCAACCGCGACAGTCTCCTGTGGGACGTGTTGGTGGACCCTGCACGGAAGATCCGGATCGGTAACAAACTGTATTTCGGTGAGGATGACAGCCTGGTAGCAGAAGTGATCGACAATACTACATCCCGCGGCAGAACCCTCCGCTTCCTCCACGACGGCTCCTATGATGAGTTCAAACAAAAGGTAATGGAGCTGGGACAAACCCCGCTCCCCAAGTACATCAAAAGAGAAGTTAACGAAAAAGATGCTGAGCGGTACCAGACCATCTACGCCAAGCACGAAGGAGCAGTAGCAGCTCCCACGGCCGGTCTTCATTTCAGCCGCGAACTGATGAAACGCCTGGAGATCAAAGGGATCGATTTTGCAGAGGTAACGCTCCATATCGGCCTTGGGACCTTCCGTCCTGTAGAGGTCGAGGACCTGACCAAGCACAAGATGGACTCCGAGAAGATCACCATTAACGAAGGAGCAGCGAAGACCGTTAACAAAGCCAAGGATGCACACAAAAGGGTCTGCGCAGTAGGTACCACTTCCATGCGTGCCATCGAAACCAGCGTTTCCACGGACAGCCACCTGAAACCTTACGAAGGCTGGACGAACAAATTCATCTTTCCCCCTTACCAATTCCAGATCGCCGATTCCATGATCACGAACTTTCACCTGCCGAAATCCACCCTCCTG
>CAZAYA010000050.1:0-16230 GCA_964489175.1 uncultured Flavobacteriales bacterium
GATCGCCCGTGCGATGGCGACTCTTTTCTTCATCCCACCACTCAGTTCCGCCGGATAAAGTTTATTCACATTTTTGAGCCTGACCCTTTCCAGACAGAAATCGACCCGCTCCAGCAATTCTTTGCGGTTTTTCTGTGTGAACATGGTCAGCGGGAACATCACATTGTCCTCTACCGTCAAAGAATCGAACAGAGCACTACTCTGGAACAGCATGCCGATCTCCTGGCGAACCTCCCGCCTTTCCAGGCGGTCCATTCTCGTGAAGTCGCGTCCGTCATAATGAACGCTTCCTTCATCAGGTTCATAGAGCCCTACGATGCATTTGGTCAGGACCGATTTTCCTGATCCGCTCTGCCCGATGATGAAATTGATCTTGTTCGGTTCGCAGTTCAGGGTCACATCCTTCAATATAGGGGTCCCTCCAAATGATTTGTAAAGGTTCTTGACCTCGATCATATGAGCAGGAGGTTGGTCAGGATGTAGTTGGCGATCAGGATGATGATGCTGCTGAAAACCACGGCCTTGGTACTGGAGCTTCCTACTTCAAGGGCGCCTCCCTTGGTGTAATATCCCTGATAAGCGGCTACGGTAGTGATGATGAAAGCGAAGACCACGGTCTTGATAAGGGCGTAGGTCACCGAATAAGGATCGAAATCGAACTGGATGCCGTAAACATATCCGTAGGAGCTCATGATGCCGGTGGAAATGACTACGAGCCATCCCCCGAAGACCCCGAGGAACATGCTGTAGATCACCAGGAAGGGATTGATCAGGATCGCGGAAACGATCTTGGGGAGGATCAGGTACCCGGCGGAGTTCACTCCCATGATGTCCAAAGCATCGATCTGTTCGGTCACCCGCATGGTACCGATCTCCGAAGCGATGTTCGAGCCTACTTTCCCGGCCAGGATCAGGGAGATAATGGTCGGAGAGAATTCCAGAATGACGGATTGTCGGGTGGTATAACCTACCGTGTAAAGCGGGATCCACGGACTTCCGATCATAGAGGCGGTTTGAAGTGTGATCACGGCCCCCATGAAGATGGAAAGGATGGAAACGATCCCGAGAGAGCTCAGGCCGATCCTGTCCAGCTCCTTGACGAACTGACGCCGATAGATCCTGAACCTTTCAGGTTTGCTGAAGACATCCCGCAAAAGCAGGAAATAGCGGCCTATATGGGTGAAAACATTCATTTCGGTACAGGCCGGAAAAAACTGAAGATCCGTCCTTTCAGGATCCCGGCCTCTCCGGCAAAGATATAATTTCAAAGGCAATGCCGGCCATGAGAGACGTAGCATCCAAGCTGCGCAGAAATGCGAAATTCCTTACCTTCGGAGAAGGTTGAATGAAGAAAAGCAAGGCGAGATCATGATAGTACAACGGAATTCCGATCGGCTTCCCGGCATTCTCATGGGACTCCTTTTGATCTTGGTAATGGGGCTTTCCACGGGATGTTCGGTCTTCAAGGATGATGACAAATGCATGGAGTGTCCGAAATGGCAGGTGAAAACAGCAATGGCCCCCGCCCCCACCGAGATCAGCCATGATCCTTTCCTCTCCCCTTGATCCAGACTCCTTACGACCTTTTCTACCGGAAGCATCCATTCCCGGGGTTATTGGGTTGCTTGCCCCTCACGATGTGAAGCTGAGGATATCAAAGCCCCGTACTTCCAAGCTCGGCGACCATCGCCCTCCCATGGTTGGTCGCTATTCTTTTCACCAGATCAGTGTGAACCGGGATCTACCACCGTATTCTTTCCTGATCACCCTTGTCCATGAGGTTGCTCATCTTCGGACCTGGGAATTTCACGGACGAAAAGTAAAGGCCCATGGACCGGAATGGAAGGGTTTGTATATCGACCTGTTAAGTCCTTTCGTAGAAGAGGGCGCCTTCCCGGATGAACTTGAAGGAGCAGTCAGAAAACACCTTGCTGCCCCCGGTGCCAGCAGTTGTACGGATGAGAAGCTTATCAAAGCCCTTCGACAATTCGAAGGGGGGCGGGATAGTCACTGTTTTCTCGAAGAAGTTCCTGATGGCTCGATCTTTCGTTTGAATGGGGATCGCCGTTTCCGCAAAGGGAAAAAATTGCGGAAACGTTTTCGATGCAAGAGCCTTGATAATGGGAAAACCTACTTGGTTCATTCCATGGCTGAAGTGGAAGTGGAGGCCCCGACGCTTTTTGGAACGGGACTTTGACCCTGGGTAGACAGGATCCTCCTTACCCTTTGGGCACTCTTTTTATCTTTGGAATCCTTTGAATGGATCTATGGGTCAGCAGCGATCTTATGGTGTGATCATGGCAGGAGGAGTGGGAAGCCGCTTCTGGCCGATGAGCCGGAGTGACCATCCCAAACAATTCCATGACGTATTGGGTATCGGCCGGACCTTGCTCCAGTTGACCTTCGACCGGCTGCAAAAGGATCGTCCCGCTGACCAGATCTTCGTAGTGACCAATGCCCATTACCGTTCTCTGGTCCTGGAGCAACTCCCTGAACTCAAGGAAGAACAGGTCCTTTGCGAGCCTGCTCGCCGAAATACGGCTCCGTGTATCGCCTATGCGGCTTATAAGATCCATGAGCGGGATCCTGAAGGGGTCATGGTCGTGGCACCTTCTGACCATCTCATCCTGAAAGAGGAGGCCTTTCACGAAACCATCCGGATAGCCGTTGAACAAGCGGCTACTTATAACAGCCTTGTGACCCTGGGAATTCAGCCTCTTCGTCCTGATACAGGATATGGTTACATCCAAACTGCTCCAGCTTCTGCAACGGTGAATGACCGGGTGAAAAAAGTAGAAGCCTTTACCGAGAAGCCGGACCGCTCCACAGCGGAAAAGTTCCTGGAACAAGGGGAGTATTACTGGAATTCAGGGATCTTCATCTGGACCGTTGCCGGGATCATCGAAGCGCTCGCTCGCTATCTTCCTTCTGTGAATGCTTTGTTCCGGGAGGGAGAAGGGAAGTATGATACGGAAAAAGAAGTTCCCTTCATTGAAAAAGCTTATCAGAATTGTGAAGCGATCTCCATCGACCATGGAGTGATGGAAAAAGCTGATCATGTGGATGTGATCCCGGCCGATCTGGGCTGGTCAGACCTGGGAACATGGAGCGCGCTTCATGCTCAATTGGACAAGGATGAGAATAACAACGCCGTGGTAGGGGATAATGTCATGCTTTATGATTCCCGGGATTCCATCATTCACGTCCCCAAAGACAAGCTGGTCCTTCTGCAAGGCATGGACGACATGATCGTGGTGGAGTCCGATAACATCCTGCTCGTTTGCCACAAACAAGAAGAGCAGCGCATCAAGCAGTTCGTGGAGGATGTGAAGCGGGAGAAAGGGGAAGGATACGTTTAGGAATAGTATAGAGTGCCGCAGGTTTCACCTTTTTTCAAGGAACTAAAGGCCTCTGTTCCCTCTCAATACTCATTACTCAATACTACTTTTCCCCGCTCACCATTTTCGCCGGGTCCACCCATTCATCGAACTGCTCGGCGGTCAGATAGCCTGAATTCACTGCTTCCTCTTTCAGGGTCGTTCCGTTCTTGTAAGCGGTTTTGGCGATCTCTGCGGCTTTTTCGTAGCCGATCTTGGTATTCAGGGCCGTTACCAGCATGAGGGAATTGTTCAGGTTCTGCTGGATGCGGGGACGGTTGGGTTCGATGCCCCGGGCACAATTGTCGTTGAACGACCGGCAGGCATCGCCCAGCAGTTGAGCCGAATTGAGGAGGTTGAAAGCCATCATCGGCTTGAAAACGTTCAATTCGAAATGGCCGGTCATGCCTCCGTAGGTGGTGGCCACATCGTTCCCGGCCACCTGGGCACAGACCATCGTCAGGGCTTCTGCCTGAGTGGGGTTCACCTTCCCGGGCATGATCGAGGATCCGGGTTCGTTCGCCGGGATCAGGATCTCACCAATGCCGCAACGAGGACCAGAAGCCAGCATCCGGATATCATTACCGATCTTCATCAAAGCGGTTGCTAACTGTTTGAGGGCGCCGTGGCTTTCTACCAGAGCATCGTGAGCAGCCAGGGCCTCGAATTTGTTGTCGGCCGACCGGAAAGGATGGCTGGTGAACCGGGCGATATGCTCCGCCACTTTTTCAGCATACCCCTTGGGAGTATTGAGGCCGGTTCCAACCGCTGTTCCACCGAGGGCCAGTTCTGAAAGATGCTCGAGGGTATTGTGCAGGGCTTTCAGCCCGTGGTCCAGTTGAGAAACATAACCGGAGAATTCCTGGCTTAGTGTGAGGGGGGTGGCATCCATGAAGTGGGTCCGCCCGATCTTCACTTCTCCTTCGAATAACTGGACTTTTTCCGAAAGCGTGTCCCGCAGGGCTGCAATACCGGGGATGGTGTTTTCCACCAGTTTCTTATAGATGGCGATATGCATCGCTGTGGGGAACGTGTCGTTGGAGGATTGGGATTTGTTCACGTCATCGTTGGGATGCACTTTTCGAGCCCCTTCCCCTAATGAATTCCCATCCAGCACATGGGCCCGGTTAGCCACTACTTCGTTCACGTTCATGTTCGATTGTGTTCCCGAACCGGTCTGCCAGACCACGAGGGGAAAGTGTTCATCGAGCTTCCCGTCCAGGATCTCATCGCAGACTTTACTGATCAGGTCCCGTTTTTCTTTTTCGAGATCGCTGAGCTCATGGTTTGTATGAGCAGCGGCTTTTTTGAGGTAAGCGAATCCCTGGATGAGTTCCAGAGGCATTCGATCGTTACCTATCTTGAAATTGTTCCGGGAACGCTCGGTCTGAGCGCCCCAGTATTTATCAGCAGGCACTTTTACTTCGCCGAGGGTGTCGTTCTCGATGCGGTAGTCCATGGTAGCTGTCGACATTAGTGATTAAAAGGGGTTAAAGCAATGCTTTCACGTTCTCAGGAGGACGGCCAAGAATGGCACTGTCCCCTTCCACCACGATCGGGCGTTCGATCAGTTTCGGGTTCTCACTCAATACTCGTATCCATTCTTCATCGCTGAGGGCTTTCCCCTTGTATTGTTCTTTGAAAATGGCTTCGCCTTTCCGGATGATATCCGCTGGTTTCATGCCGAGTTTGGTCAGGATATCTTTCAATTCCTCTTCCGTAGGAGGTGTTTTGAGGTACTCGACCACTTGGGGGGCTTTCCCGCTCTCTTCGATGAGTGCCAGGGTTTCCCGGCTTTTCTTGCATCGCGGATTGTGGTAGATCTTCATAGTATGGTCTGTTTAGGCTTCTTCACTTTCCTGTTGCCCGGTACTGTTCTGCATCAGATAGGCCTTCAGGAAGCTGGAGATGTCACCGTCCAGCACATCTTCCACATTAGCGGTTTCTTTTTCCGTCCGGAGGTCCTTCACCATTTTGTAAGGGTGAAGGACGTAATTCCGGATCTGAGAGCCCCATTCGATCTTCTTCTTGCCGGCTTCGATCTCGTCTTTCTTAGCCGTTTGCTTTTGCCGTTCGATCTCATAAAGTTGTGACCGGAGCAGTTGCATGGCTTTTTCCTTGTTGGTGAGCTGGGAACGGGTCTCCGAGTTCTCGATGATGATGCCGGTCGGGATGTGGCGCAACCTGACGGCCGTTTCCACTTTGTTCACGTTCTGCCCGCCTTTTCCGCCTGAGCGGAACGTGTCGAATTCCAGGTCTGACGGATCGATATGGATCTCGATGGAATCATCCGCCAGGGGGTAGACATATACGGAGGCAAAAGAAGTGTGTCGCCTTGCGTTGGAGTCGAAAGGCGAGATCCGGACCAGCCGGTGAACGCCATTCTCCCCTTTGAGGTAGCCAAAAGGGAATTCCCCTTCGAATTCAAGCGTAGCAGATTTGATACCAGCCGATTCCCCGGATTGCACATCCAGTTCCTTGACCTTGTAACCATTCTTTTCCCCCCACATCTTATACATGCGGAGCAGCATGGAAGCCCAGTCACAACTTTCCGTTCCTCCTGCCCCTGCTGTGATCTGCATAACAGCATTGAGCTGATCTTCCTCCTGGCTCAGCATGTTCTTGAACTCGAGGTCTTCCAGTTTGCCAAGAGCGGTCTGATAATACCGATCGATCTCTTCTTCGTCCGTTTCCCCTTCCTGGTAGAAATCGTACATCACCCGAAGCTCTTCCACGCTGTTTTGCAACGTCTGAAAGGTTTCGATCCACTCTTTTTTGCGCTTGATCTTTTTGAGGAGTTGCTGCGCTTTGTCCGGGTCGTTCCAGAATTCCGGATCCTGGGTCACCTTTTCATCTTCTTCAACGTCCTCTTGTTTCCGGTCGATGTCAAAGATAGCCCCTTAACGCATCTACGCGCCGGGCTAGTTCATCGATGTTATCGGTATTGATCATGGTGGTCCTTGTTTCGTGCCGACAAATTTAGGAACATTCTCTGTCCAGAAGAAAAGAAAGGGGCGAAACCGACCGTAAGGACACTGAGGAGAAGAAAAATATAAAAAAGGTTGACACAACTGTTCTATTTACGTTATATTTGCAGCCAATATTCTACAGAAATGTACCTGAAGGTCATCCATACGCAAGTTACTGAAACGCTCGACATGATGTGTTGTTGCTGTACCGGGAAAGCTATGGAAAGGCTTGCGGGTGAGTTATGAGTTGATAAGATCAACATCCCTCTGATACGCGAAAAGCCTTTCCATGCATGGAAAGGCTTTTTTTTTGACGAACACCAAAAGTTGAACCTTAGAAAAACCGACAAACCATGGGACTTCGTTTAGGAGACACCGCACCTGATTTCACAGCCCAAACCACACAAGGCGAGATCAACTTCCACGAATGGCTGGGTGACAGCTGGGGAGTGTTGTTCTCCCACCCGGCGGATTTTACACCGGTCTGCACAACAGAACTCGGTGAAACGGCCCGCCTGAAAGAGGCTTTTGAAAAACGGAACGTCAAAAGGATCGCGCTTAGCGTGGATCCGGTCGATTCTCATAAGGAATGGATCGAAGACATCAATACGACCCAGAATACTTCTGTTGATTATCCGATCATTGCGGATGAAGACCGGAAAGTGGCGGAGTTGTATGATATGATCCACCCCAATGCCGACACCAAGCTCACGGTTCGTTCCCTTTTCGTGATCGATCCGAACAAAAAGGTCCGGTTGACGATCACGTATCCGGCCTCTACCGGCAGGAACTTCGATGAGATCCTGCGGGTGATCGACTCCCTGCAGTTGACCGATGGCTACAGTGTGGCTACGCCGGTCAACTGGAAAGAAGGAGAAGATGTGGTCATCGCACCCACCGTTCCGGATGAGGAAGTGCCGCAAAAATTCCCGAAAGGACACAATACGGTCAAGCCGTACCTTCGGTATACACCACAACCTGATAAGAACTGATCCAGTGGCCCCCACTGATAAATACCTCAGGAAGGAGGCAGGGGAAGCGCAAGCTTCCGCTGCCGGGCCTTCCTCTGCTGTGATGACGATCCGCCTTCAAAAAGGAAATGCCCCGATGGCGCTTGAGGCATTCAATGCCAAAGGGAACCGGGTAGCCATCGATGCTTCTCCGGATATTGGCGGGCAGGATCAGGGCGTCCGGCCGATGGAATTGCTCCTGGCAGGCCTGGGTGGATGCAGTGGGATCGATGTGATGAACATCCTTCGAAAGCAAAAGTATTCGGTGGAAGACCTTCGCATCGAAGTGGAAGCGGAACGGGATACCGATGGAACGCCGGCACTTTTCCGCTCCATCCGGGTGGATTTCCAATATTCCGGAGATGCTCCCGAATCCAAACTGGAGCGTGCAGTTTCCTTGTCGATGGACAAATATTGCAGTGTGGCCAGGATCCTTGAGCAAACCGCCAGGATCGAACATACTTTTTCCAAGACCCCTTCATGACCGATAAGATGGCCGGCAAAAAACATTTTGAAACAGAGGCGATCAGAACCCAGATCGAGCGTGCCCAGCGGGAGCATTCGGTTCCGGTGTATCTGACCTCCAGCTTCATTTATGAAGATGCAGAGCAGGCCCGGGCTTTGTTCGCCGATGAAGTGGAGGGGAACATGTATTCCCGGTTTTCCAATCCGAACACCGACGAGTTCATCGATAAGATGGCCCGGCTGGAAGGCTTGGAAGACGGCTTTGCAACCGCTTCCGGTATGGCGGCTGTTTTTGCCAGCATGGCGGCTTTCCTGAAGGCTGGCGATCATATCGTTGCTGCCCGTGCTCTTTTCGGTTCCTCTCACCAGATCCTGACCCAGATCTTTCCCAAATGGGGCATCGAACATACCTATGTGGACGGGCTCGACCCCGAGGAGTGGAAAAAGGCCATCCGTCCGGAGACCAAGATGTTCTTGTTGGAGACCCCTTCCAACCCCGGCCTGAAATTGATCGATATCCAGATGGTCTCTGACATCGCTCATGAGAACGATATTCTGGTGAACGTTGACAATTGCTTTGCCACGCCTTATCTGCAGCAACCTGCTGAATGGGGAGCTGATATCGTGGTTCATTCGGCCACCAAGTTCATCGACGGACAGGGTCGTGTGGTGGGAGGCATCATTCTGGGTTTAGAAGAGGTCATCAAGGATGTGCGCTTTTTCTGCCGCCAAACAGGACCGGCGATGTCCCCCTTCAATGCCTGGATCCTTTCCAAGAGCCTGGAAACCCTGCATGTACGCATGGACCGGCATTGCAAGAACGCATTGAAACTGGCCGAGTACTTGTCCCGCTATAAAGGCGTGAAGGAAGTCCGCTATCCATTCCTTCCTTCCCACCCACAGTATGAACTGGCCAAGAAACAAATGAACGGAGGTGGAGGGCTTGTGGCCATTGTTCTGGATGGGGGCTATGAACAAGGCAAGAAATTCCTGGACAGCTTGCAAATGCTGACTCATACGGCTAACCTTGGAGATGTTCGGACGATCGTGACGCATCCGGCTTCAACGACCCACTCGAAGTTGACGCCGGAAGAGCGGGAAGCTGTGGATGTTCCGGACGGTTTGATCCGCATCTCTGTTGGATTGGAACACCTGGAAGACGTACTCGAAGATATCGAACAAGCTCTGGAAGCTTCCCGGCAAGTTGCTAAAGTATGAAACCCTTGAACGGCCATATGATAGCTGTACCTCAGCATTACCAAGGCATGATGATGCCCTGCTGTTGCTGCTGCTGTATGATGCCTCCACCAGAGGCAGTTCAGGAAGGAAATGGAGCATGCCCGTAGACCTGCGTTGAAGCTCCGAGAACCCAAAAGCCCTTCCGACTGCCGGAAGGGCTTTTTTTATTCAGAACAGTCAACCCGAACAGCATTCAAAACCCAAAGTCATGAAAAGTTTCCGTTCAGAGATCGAAGATCCCGTGGTCGAAAAAGACCTGGTCGAACTTGGTGAAAAGATCCATGAATACCGCTTCGGTAAGATGCCCGAAGAAAAATTCAAGGCCCTGCGTCTGGCCAGGGGTGTTTATGGCCAGCGCCAACAAGGCGTACAAATGGTGCGGATCAAACTTCCCTACGGAAGGATGACCGTCCGGCAATTGTTACGGATCGCCGATGTTTCTGATGAATACGCCACGGGTAATTTACATACCACTACCCGGCAGGATATCCAGCTTCATTACGTGAACCTGGACCGTACGCCCGAGTTGTGGGAAGAACTTGAAAAGGACCAGGTGACAATGCGGGAAGCCTGCGGGAACACCGTTCGGAACGTTACGGCATCTGCTTTGGCCGGGGTGGATCCCGACGAACCTTTTGATGTGACACCTTATACTCATGAGGTGTTCCGGTTCTTCCTGCGGAATCCGATCTGCCAGGACATGGGCCGCAAGTTCAAGATCGCTCTTTCCTCGAGCGAGAAGGATACGGCCTTCACTTTCATTCATGACATTGGGTTGATCCCTAAAGTGCGGGAAAAGAACGGACAGGAAGAGCGAGGGTTCAAGGTCCTGGTAGGGGGTGGCCTGGGAGCGCGGCCTTTCATGGCGAAACCTGTATATGAGTTCCTGCCGGAGGAGGAGGTGATCCCCTTTGCAGAAGCGGCCGTGAGAGTGTTCGATCGGTACGGAGAACGGGCGAGAAGAATGAAAGCCCGGCTGAAATTCCTGATCGAGAAGATCGGGATCGAGGAATTCCTGGAACTGGTCGAAAAGGAAAAACCGGCTTTGCAATACAAGCGGTACCCGGTCGATCGGGAGATCGTTCCTGAGATTCCGGATATTCCTGAAAAAAAGGAGGTGCCTTCTTACTCCATTGAGGATGAGGACCGCTATGCTTTCTGGAAGGAGTCCAATGTAATGGATCAGAAGCAGGACGGGTACAAAGCCGTTCAGATCCGCTTGAAGCTGGGAGACATCAGCAGCGATACAGCACGAGAACTGGCCGGATTGGTCAGGGAATATGCCGGAGATGATATCCGGGTGTCCCAGAACCAGGGATTGGTCCTTCGCTTCGTGCGGGAAGAATACCTGCCTTACATCTACAGTCGTTTGGATGAACTGGACCTGGCCTCACCGGGATTCGATTCCATTGCTGACATCACAGCCTGCCCGGGGACCGATACCTGCAACCTTGGCATTTCCAGCAGTACCGGTATCGCCCAGGAACTGGAGAAGGTGATCGAGAAGGAGTATCCCCGGCTGGTCAAGGAATCGGACATCAAGATCAAGATCAGCGGTTGCATGAATTCCTGCGGACAGCATGGGATCGCCAATATAGGTTTCCATGGGGCTAGTGTGAAGGTCGGGAAACTGACCGCGCCCGGACTTCAAGTCCTTCTGGGCGGTGGATTGGAAGGTGATGGAGCCGGAAGACCGGCTGAAAAGATCTTGGTCGTACCCTCGAAACGGGGGCCGAAAGCTCTGCGAACCTTGCTCGATGATTATCAGTCCCACGCAGAGACAAAAGAGCGCTTCAATGCTTATTTCGACCGGCAGGGGAAGAATTACTTCCGCGACCTGTTGAAGCCCCTGGCCGATAAGCAATCCATCGAAGGGGACGAGTTCATCGATTGGGGGCGTAGTGAACAGTTCGAGACCCAGGTGGGAACCGGTGAATGCGCCGGAGTCACCATCGACCTGGTCAGCACCCTGATCTATGAAGCTCAGGAGAAGCTGGAAGCCGCTGAGAATACCCTTAAGGACGGGCACTGGTCGGATGCGATCTACCATAGCTTCAATACGCTGGTGCAATCCGCCAAGGCTCTGTTGGTGGGAAAAGAAGTAAAGACCAATTCCCATTCCACTGTGATCAGTGGGTTTGATGAACATTTCATTCAGACCGGCGAGATCAAATTACCGGACGGCGTGGGGTCTTTCGAAGAACTGGCCCATCAGCTCAGGGACCATGAACCCACAGAAACCTTTGCCAAAGCCTACTTTGAACAGGCTCGTACCTTTAATCGAACCGTTGAACAATTTCGAAAAACCGAACTCGATGAAACCGTATAAAGATCCTTTGGTCACCCTGGTCGGAGCAGGTCCGGGCGACCCGGACCTGATCACCCTGAAAGGGGTAAAAGCCCTGCAGGCGGCTGATGTCGTCCTCTACGATGCCCTGGTGGATGATGTGTTGCTCGACCATGTACCGGATAAGGCCGTGAAGGTGTTCGTAGGAAAAAGGGCGAGCAACCACCACTATTCCCAGGAGCAGATCAACCAACTGGTCGTTCAATATGCACTCTCTCATGGACATGTGGTTCGCCTCAAGGGGGGAGATCCCTTTGTCTTTGGTCGTGGGCATGAAGAAAAAGCCCATGCAGAAGCTTTCGGGATCCCTGTGGAAGTGGTGCCCGGATTGAGCAGCGCCACTTCCCTGGCCACCCATGATGGTATTCCGCTTACCAAAAGAGGGGTGAATGAAAGCTTTTGGGTGGTGACAGCCACGACCCGGAGTGGAAGGCTTTCCAACGATGTTCCTTTGGTGGCAGCTTCTTCCGCAACGGCCGTGATACTCATGGGAACACGCAAATTGGAGCGCATCACGGAGATATTCCGCTTAGAAGGTAAGGGAGTCGTTCCTGTTGCGGTCATTCAGAACGGAACCCGTTCCGATCAGCAAAAAGTGACCGGAACCGTGAATACGATCGCTCGTAAGGTCAGGGAAGCCGGGATAGGTGCCCCTGCTGTTATTCTGATCGGCGAGAGCATCGGTTATGACCCGGAATTGGAAAAACAAGCATTGCTCGCAGCTTATGGAAGGAATTGAATGGCATAAGGAACGCACGAGTGTGCCTGAGAACACGCTCTATCCGATCTTTCTCAAACTCCACAGCCTTGAGCTTCTCATCGTAGGCGGTGGGGAAGTGGGGTATGAAAAGCTCCATTTCCTGCTCAAGAATAGTCCGGATGCGAAGGTGACCGTGGTGGCCCGGGAAGTATCGGATGATGTTAGGGCATTAACGGCGCTTTATTCCGACAACGTCAGGGTCATCGAGCGTGCTTTTGAGGAAGCGGACCTGAAGGGTAAGGACCTGGTGATCCTGGCGACCGACGACAAGTCCGTGAATGCCCGCATCAGGGACCAGGCCAGGGAGAAAGGCCTGCTGGTCAATGTGGCGGATACCCCGGACTTGTGTGATTTCTATCTCGGTTCCATAGTGAGTAAGGGGACGCTGAAAGTGGCGATCTCCTCCAACGGAAAATCCCCGACCTTGACCAAACGCCTGCGCCAACTGTTCGAGACCACCCTGCCGGACGATATTTCCGAGCTGGCGGACCGGTTGGGGCAGATCAGAGACGGTTTGGAAGGTGATCTGGAAAGAAAAGTCCGGTACCTGAACCAGGTTACTGAGGACTTGCTTAAAGAAAAGACCTGAAGGCCATGACCGAAGGAAGAACGATCGATATACAGGAATTGAACGAGGAATACGCTGCTTTGTCCGTGGAAGAACGGATCGCCCGCATTTACCACGACTTTGGGAAAGTACTTTTCACTTCCTCTTTCGGCACTACGGCCGGAGTTTTGTTGTATTATTTCAGTCGGGTAAAGCCGGAGCAGCCCGTTCATTTCATCGATACGAGCTTTCATTTCAGGGAAACCCTGGATTACAAGGATCGCCTGGCCCGACAACTCGGCCTGACGGTGATCGGTCTTCATCCGGAAAGTTGGAAGAACGATTTCACAAGAAAAGACAACACCTGGGCCAAGGACCCTGACCTTTGCTGCACCATCAACAAGGTGGAACCGGTGGAGAAGATCCTGCCTTACTACGATGTTTGGATATCCGGATTG
This sequence comes from uncultured Flavobacteriales bacterium, assembly GCA_964489175.1. Taxonomy (GTDB): domain Bacteria; phylum Bacteroidota; class Bacteroidia; order Flavobacteriales_D; family CAYVSK01; genus CAZAYA01. The sequence goes on from CAZAYA010000050.1 coordinate 13,173, forward strand.
ATGGCTTATCAGAATGCGAACCGGCGGAACTTCAACATCTTCGAAGAAAAAGGGGGGAAGCTTCGCTTCTATCCGGTGATCGACTTCCAAAAGGAAGAGGTGGAACGGATCTTCAGAGAAGCGGAGTTGCCGCGACATCCTTTGGAAGGGCAAGGGTACGATTCCATCGGTTGCCGCCATTGCACCTTCAAAGGGAAAGGGAGAAGGGGAAGATGGCCCGATTCCACAAAGATCGAATGTGGATTACACCAATGAGCGGGGCAATAGGATATGCTGACAACGTGAAAACCACGACCTTTGCCCTGAACAAAACGCATCAGGTCACGTTCTAATCACAACAAAACCGACCGAAGGTTTGACTACAGAAACGGCAAATAAGAAAAAGAAGGCCCTGCAGCAGCAGGAGGTCACCGTGTTGTTCGCAGGAGATTCCGGGGACGGGATGCAGCTGACGGGGAGTCAGTTCTCCGATACCAGTGCGCTTCAGGGAAATGACATTGCCACTTTTCCGAATTATCCCGCTGAGATCCGTGCCCCCCAGGGAACACTGGCAGGAGTTTCCGGCTTCCAGTTGAAGTTCGGCAGTGTTCAGGTGTTTACCCCTGGTGATCAGTGCGATGTGTTAGTAGCGATGAATGCGGCTGCCCTTAAAGTGAATCTGGAAAAACTGAAAAAGGGAGGTGTGATCATCGTCAATACGGCGGGATTCGAAAAGAAAAACCTGAAGCTGGCGAATTATGAGGAGGGGGAAAATCCCCTGGAAGACCCGGAGTTGGAAGACTACCAGGTCATCGATATCGATGTGACCAAGCTGACCCGGGAAGCTTTGAAGGACATTGACCTGAAACGGCCTGACAAGGACCGTTGCAAGAACATGTTCGTACTCGGCTTCATCTATTACATGTATAGCCGGAAGCTGGAGCAGACCATCACCTTCATCGAGAACAAGTTCAAGGGAAAACCTGAAGTGATCGAGGCCAATATCGCCGCTCTGAAAGCCGGGTACAATCTGGCGGATACCACGGAGATCTTCAGCACCCGCTATGAGGTGGAACCGGCTCCCATGCCCCAGGGGGAGTACCGGAATATCATGGGGAATCAGGCAACTGCATTGGGTCTTATCGCTGCTTCCCGGAAGTCCGATCTGTCCCTTTTCTACGGGAGTTATCCCATTACGCCGGCTTCCCCGATCCTGCATGAACTGTCCAAGCATAAGAATTTCGGGGTGAAAACCTTCCAGGCGGAAGATGAGATCGCCGCGGTTTGTTCTGCTATCGGGGCCTCTTTTGGAGGACAATTGGGAGTGACCGCTTCTTCAGGACCTGGTATTGCCCTGAAAGGAGAAGCGATCGGGTTGGCTGTGATGCTGGAATTGCCCATGGTGGTGATCAATGTGCAACGGGGAGGGCCTTCCACCGGACTGCCGACCAAGACCGAACAGGCCGATCTGCTGCAGGCATTCTATGGCCGGAACGGAGAAGCACCTTTACCTATAGTAGCTGCTTCCACACCTTCCGATTGCTTCTGGATGAGCTTTGAAGCTGCCCGTATCGCTCTGGAAAGAATGACACCTGTTCTTTTCCTCTCCGACGGCTACATTGCTAACGGAGCAGAGCCCTGGCGCTTCCCGAAGGCTGATGATCTGCCTGCTATTAACCCGCCTTTTGCTACGCCTGAGGATGCCAAGGATTTTCTCCCCTACGCCAGGGATGAAAAAGGCGTTCGTAAATGGGCCGTTCCCGGTATGAAGGAATTGCAGCACCGCCTGGGAGGTCTGGAGAAAGAGGACAAGACCGGCAACGTTTCCTATGATCCGGAAAACCATCAGAAGATGGTTGACTTGCGGGAAAATAAGATCCGTTCCGTAGTGGATCTGGTCCCTGAACAGACCGTTGAAACAGGTTCTCAGGAAGGAGACCTGCTCATTCTCGGATGGGGCTCCACCTATGGGGCTATCAGAACAACGGTCAGGGATCTGGAAGAAGAAGGTTATCAGGTCGGGCATGCTCATTTGCGGTACCTGAACCCTTTCCCGGCTAACCTGGCGGATGTTTTGGGACGGTTCCACAACGTGCTGATCCCGGAAATGAACAAAGGACAGCTGATCAAACTGATCCGCAGTGAATTCCTGGTGGATGCCAAAGGATTGCAGAAAGTCCAGGGTGTCCCCATTACGGTGGATGAGCTCAAAGAAAAAGCGAAAACGATCTTGAACCAGTGACCATGAGCACGACGACCCCAACCAAGAATGGCCAGGAGAACGGCTTTAGTCCTAAGGACCTGGAAAGTGATCAGGATGTGAGATGGTGCCCGGGATGTGGGGATTATTCCATTCTGAAACAAACTCAGAAAGTGTTGTCCGAGATCGGGCGGAGTAAGGAAGATACCGTTTTCATCTCCGGTATCGGTTGTTCTTCCCGATTCCCGTATTACCTGGATACTTATGGTCTTCACGGCATCCATGGGCGGGCTCCTGCTATCAGTAGCGGGTTGAAAGTGGTCCGTCCCGATCTGAGCGTGTGGATGATCACCGGGGATGGGGACGGCCTTTCCATCGGCGGGAATCATCTGATCCATCTCTTGCGGCGGAACGTGGACCTGAACGTGTTGTTGTTCAATAACGAGATCTACGGCCTTACCAAAGGGCAATATTCACCGACCTCCCCGGCAGGGAAACGATCCGTTTCCACCCCCATGGGGTCGGTCGATCATCCTTTTGACCCGGCAGCGTTATGCATGGGAGCTGATGGCAGTTTCGTTGCCCGTACCATCGATCGGGAGCCGCGTCACCTCCGGACCGTTCTGGATCGTGCCAACCGGCACAAGGGTACTTCCATGGTGGAGATCTACCAGAATTGCAATGTTTTCAATGACGGTGCGTTCGGGGCCTTCACCGACAAGAAAACGCGGGATGATAATGTCCTGTTCCTGGAAGACGGGGAACCGCTTGTTTTCGGAAAAGAAAAGGACAAGGGGGTTCGCCTGGAAGGAGCAAGGCCGGTCCTGGTAGACCTGAACGATGAAAAAACATCGATCGGGGAGCTTTGGGTCCATGATG
>CAZAYA010000051.1:0-4380 GCA_964489175.1 uncultured Flavobacteriales bacterium
ATGACAAGAATGGCAAGGATGAGAGCAGCGATGAGAGCAAAGGTCTTGGTCCATGCAAGAGGGTGGAAAAGCTTTCCTTCTGCGGCTTCCAAGGTGAAGACCGGCAGGAAGCTAACGATGGTGGTCATCACGGCTGTGATCACTGCGGTGGCTACTTCGGTCGTGGCCCGGTAGATCACTTCCAGTTTTGATCCTCCGGGAGGAGCTTCCCGGAGATGCCGGACCATATTCTCGGAAAGCACGATCCCCATGTCCACCATGGTCCCGATCGCGATCGCGATCCCTGAGAGGGCTACGATATTGGCTTCCACACCGAAATAACGCATGGCAATGAAGCACATCAACACAGCTATGGGTAACATGCCGGATATCAGGAGGGAGGCCCGGAGGTTCATGACCATCACAATGATCACGATGATGGTGATGAGGATCTCCAGGGATAAGGCTTCTTCTAAAGTGCCCAGGGTTTCCCGGATCAATTCGCTCCTATCATAGAAGGGCACTATGGAGACCTGGGAGACCGTCCCGTTGTCCAGTGTTTTCTGAGGCAGGCCCGGGCTGATGTTCCGGATCTTTTCCTTCACCCGTTGTATCGTGGCCATGGGGTTGGCCCCGTGGCGGGCTACCACGACTCCTCCCACGGCTTCTGCACCTGCTTTGTCCAGTGCTCCGCGCCGGCTGGAAGGACCATAGGAGACCCGGGCAACGTCCTTTACCCGAATGGGGGTGTTGTCATGGCTCTTGACCACTGCTTTTTCCAGATCTTCCAGATCCTTGACATAGCCAAGCCCCCTTACGAGGTATTCAGCACGGTTGATCTCGATGGTCTTGGCCCCCACGTCCAGGTTGCTGTTCTTCACGGCCTTCATCACATCGGCGATGGTAACATCCCGGGCCCTCATGGAAGCTGGGTCGATGTCCACCTGGTATTCTTTCACATATCCCCCGATGGAAGCCACTTCGGCTACGCCTTTTACGGAGGAAAGGGCATACTTTACAATGAAGTCCTGATAGGTACGGAGTTCCTGTGGGTCCCATCCACCAGTGGGATCCCCTTCTTTGTCACGGCCTTCCAGCGTATACCAGAAGACTTGTCCGAGAGCTGTGGCATCCGGTCCCAGGGAAGGCTGGACCCCTTCCGGCAAGGTGCCGGGAGGGAGGGCATTCAGTTTTTCCAGGATCCGCGTTCGGGACCAGTAGAATTCCACGTCCTCTTCGAAGATCACGTAGATGTTGGAGACCCCGAACATGGAAGAACTTCGGATCTCTTCTACTCCCGGGACGCCCAGAAGGGCGGTGGTGAGGGGATAAGTGATCTGGTCCTCGATGTCCTGGGGGGAGCGTCCTTTCCAGGTCGTGTAAACGATCTGCTGGTTCTTGCCCAGGTTGGGAATCGCGTCTACCGGGACGGGATCGCGAGGCAACAGGTCTGTCTTCCAGTTGAAAGGAGCCGTTGCAATGCCCCATCCCACCATCAATAGGAGGAGCAGGACGGTAACAAGCTTGTTCTCTAAGAAAAAGCGAATGATGCGGTTCAGCATGATCCGGAAAAATTCTGTGAATGAAGGAAATACAGAACACCCGGAAAATGACGGATGTCATCCCGGGTAAGCCGTCAGGAGACGGCCGGGTCATGCTGCTTCAAAGGCGGAAGACCTGATAAAGCACAGGTAGCTCAAGGGATGCAAGAGCAGGTGGGGAAGCGTTCTTCGGCAGGTCTCGGTCATCTTTCTTTTCCTGACCGGGCCATACCAGTTCAACAATAGCGAGGACGGTCAGGGGGAGGAGATCCTGCGTGAAAGAAAAGGAAGAGGGAGCATATTCCTCTTCGATCGAGAAGGTGTTGTGTTCGTCTTCGCAGCAATGATGGCGAAGTTGTTGTTGTGGAGCTTCACATTCTCCTTTGGATCGTTCCATGCCGCACCCTACATCACCCTGGGTGAGGCCCATGTGATGGTCCACCGCATGTCCCTGGCAGTAGTGGGTGCTGAAGGTGAGGCCTGTATCAGCGATAAAGAACCCCAGTAAGACCCAGATGGCAATGAAGCGTTTCATCAAATGCAAATCTATGCGATCCTTTTAACGAAAGCACGCGAAAAAAGTTCGGTATGAAATAGGTCAGAGGGATCCATAGGTGAATGAGCGTAGGAGATCCTTCCGTTCAAGATTCGGTGGATCTCCGGAGTCAAAATGGGTGAAAAAAGAGGAACAACAGGGGTTCTGGGAGCGTAAAAAAGGAGCAGGACCTTTGAGCTCTTGAACCATGGATACGGATGCATCTTTGCTCTTTTTGTACCAACAGGATGATCCCGATTGGAGCAAGGTCTTTGCAGGAACCCTTTCTGCCGGGGGGCAGGTTCGCCTTCTCGATCTGGGCTCTGCGGAGGTGACCGCTTCCTTTCTGAGAGACTTGCTGAAGCTTTCCGGGTTGGAGCCAACCGGAAAGTTCAGACCTGGTCCAGGGCTGGAGGAGATGTACTGGAGGAGAAAACCATGATCGACCGGCTGGTCCGTGCTCCTTTTTTGCTCAAGGCGCCTGTGGCTTTTTACAAGGGAAAGGGGAGGGTTTGTACCTCTCCCTTGGATGTATTGAAGGCGATTCGTTGTTGTTGGGATGGAAAAGGTGAGGATGAACAGACGCAAAAAAGCAAGGTCAGGACATCTTCCATATCATGATCTTGCCGTCATCTCCAGAAGACACCAGGTAACCGGTGCTTTCATCCCAGTGGAGGGCGTTGACCGACCCCCGGTGCCCACCGGTATTAGGCCGGTCTATTTTGGCGAGGAATTCGAATGTTTCCGTGTCCCATATTTTGATGGTCTTGTCCCGGCTCGCTGTGGCAAAATATTTCTCATCCGGACTGAATTCCAGGGCATAAATAGAATAGTAATGGGCTGGTAGGGTTTTCATCATCAGCGGGTTCCCGGACAGCTCCCATACCGAAAGGTGAGCATCTCGTCCGGCCGTAAGCAGGTGTTTACCGTTGGGATGGAAGCGGACAATATTGGCGCCCGGGTGGTGGGCTTCCAGGGTGTGGAGCTCATTGTAAAGTTCAGTATCCAAAATACGGATCCGGGCATCTCCTGTAGCGATGGCGATCCTGTTATGGGAGGTATCGAGGGCCATCATCCGGAGTTTTTTTTCACTCAGGGGGATCTGCCGGAAGAGGGAAAGGTCTTCCAGTGACCAAAGCGACAAGATCCCATCCCCTCCCAGGGAATAAAGGTGACCGGTGTGAAAGGAGTATTGTAGGTCGAAGATGCCGTTCCGATGGGCTTTCCAGTGTTTGATCTCTTTCTTCTGGTCGAGATCGATGAGGTGCAAACTGCCATTGGAACGTCCGATGCACAGCAACGATCTTTCAGGGATATGATCGATCGAAAAGGCCGTTCCTTCCAGTTGTACGGAAAAAGGAGAAGCTTCCAGGTTCTCCAGGTCCCATTCTGCCACATTGCGGTCCGCGCTCCCGGACAGTACCCGTCCGGCTGTTCTGCCGGCTGTGAGGGCATAGACCGGCCCTCCGTGACCGGAAAGCTCCATGAGTTTGTGGGGGTGAAGGGTGGGCATGGGTGCGAATATAGGGAGGTAGGTAGATAGTGAGGTAGTGAGGCAGAAAGGTAGCCCGTAGTTGGGATTATTATCTTTCTGGGAAAGTTTGGCCGGTCACTTTTCGCCGGTCATTCGTCACTCTCCGCTGTCTTTTTGACCTGCATCGCCGGCGCTTCCGCCGTCAATTTGTCAGTTTTTGGCCGTTGGTATGGCCTTTGTCATGCCGGGGGCGATAAGATCCCAACACCGAACCAAAATATCTGAACGATGCTGCAAGAAGGCCAGATCCATGTAGAATCGGAGAACATTTTTCCGATCATCAAGAAATTCCTCTATTCCGACAGCGACATTTTCCTCCGTGAACTCGTGTCCAATGCGGTAGACGCTTCCCAGAAGATCAAGAACCTTTCCCGTATCGGAGAGTATGATGAAGAGGTGAAGGACCTGATCGTGGATGTGAAGCTGGACAAGGAAAAAGGAACCCTTACCATCAGTGATCGTGGGGTGGGAATGACCGCCGACGAGGTCGAGAAATATATCAACCAGATCGCTTTCAGCGGTGCTGAGGATTTCGTGAAGAAGATCCAGGAAAAAGGAGAAAAAGCCGATATCATTGGTCAGTTCGGGCTGGGTTTCTATTCCGCTTTCATGGTCTCTGAAAAAGTGGAGATCCAGTCCCTTTCCTATCAGCAAGATGCCAGGCCGGTCTATTGGGAGTGTGATGGCAGCCCCAATTACAAGATCGGGGATGGTGAGCGGCAGGAACGGGGAACGGACGTGATCCTCTACATCGATGAGGAAAACAAAGAATTCCTCGAGGAGAACCGCAT
>CAZAYA010000051.1:4390-16181 GCA_964489175.1 uncultured Flavobacteriales bacterium
TCAACAAATATTGCAAGTTCCTTCCCATCAAGGTCAGGTTCGGAGAAAAAGAAGAGACCCGGGTTAAAGAAGGGCAGGAAGACAAAAAGGAAGAGGAGAAGGAAAAAGAGACCATCAAGGTCGATAACATCATCAACAACCCGGATCCAGCCTGGACCAAGCGTCCACAAGACCTGGAAGAGCAAGACTACAAGGACTTCTACCGGGAGCTCTATCCCATGTCCTTTGAGGAGCCGCTCTTCCACATCCACCTGAATGTGGACCATCCCTTCAACCTCACCGGGATCCTCTATTTCCCGCCGCTGAAGAATGACCTGCAAGTCCAGAAGAACCGGATCCAGCTCTATTGCAACCAGGTCTTCGTGACCGACAACGTGGAGCAGATCGTGCCGGACTTCCTGACCCTGCTGCACGGTGTGATCGACAGCCCGGACATTCCGCTGAACGTTTCAAGGTCCTACCTGCAGAACGATGCCAACGTCCGCAAGATCTCCAACCACATTACCAAGAAGGTGGCGGATAAGATGCAGCAGATGTTCAAGAAGGACCGGGAGGACTTCGAGCAGAAGTGGGACGATATCAAGGTATTCATCCAGTACGGCATGCTGTCTGATGACAAATTCTATGAAAAGGCCAAGGATTTCGCCCTGTTCAAGAACCTGGACGGAAAGTATTTCACCTTTGAGGAATACAAGGAAAAGGTGAAGGACAACCAGACCGACAAGGACGACAAGACCGTCTTCCTTTATACTACTGATGCCCAGGAACAGTACAATTTCATCGAGCCGGCCAAGGAGCGGGGTTATGATGTGCTGATCATGGACAGTCCACTGGTAAGCCATCTTGTCACCCGCCTGGAGCAGCAGAATGATAAGGTCTCGTTCGCCCGTGTGGATGCCGACACGATCGACAACCTGATCAACAAGGAGGAGGAACATACCTCCAAACTGTCAGAAGATGAACAGGAGAAGGTCAAGCCTGTCTTTGAGAACATTGTTCCCAAGGAGAAGTTTACGGTCCAGTTCCAGCCCATGAGTGAAAAGGACGATCCTGTTCGCATCACGCAGGCCGAGTTCATGCGCCGCATGAAGGAACAGCAGATGACAGCTGGAGGTGGCATGATGGGGGCCCTACCAGAGATGTACAACCTGGTGGTGAATGCCAATCACCCGCTGACCGGCAGGATCCTGAAGGAAGAGGACGAGCAAAAGCAAGAGAAGATGGCCAGGGAAGCGGTGGACCTGGCGAAATTATCCCAGAACCTGTTGAAAGGAGAGGAGCTGACGAAGTTCATCAAACGGAATGTGGAGAAGATCGGGAGTTAATGCTCCCGGTCTGCACGGGTAATGATCATTTTGTCGCCCGTGGTTCGAACGATCCATTCCTCCTTGTTGAGGATCCGGTCCGCATATCGCGCATAGAGACGGAGGCGGGTGTTGGGCGTACGTTCTTTCTCTTTGCCGGAGGGTTCTCCGGAGAATTCCAGGACCCGGATGTTGGGGTGTTCTTGCACGTAGGTCTCCACGATCTTCACGATGGTGGCCATCACGCGGAAGACTTCTCCTTTGTTCGTGGCACTGTATTCTTCCCCTTCGAATTCTTCGTTGAGCACGCCGAAAGCGATCGTGGCGCTCAGCAGGTCGGATTCTTTCCGGGCGAAGCGGACCTCGTATTCCATTCCGCTGTCGGTGGTGAAAAAATATACGCTGCCGGAAGGGATCCGGGGCGGAACGATCGTATAAGGAGGGGCTGTGTTCATGGTCGCCGCCAAGGTAGCCAATTTGCGGGGACAGGGGGTAGCCGATCGCGGAACTGGAAGCTGAAAAGATCGTTAGGGGTTCATTATCTTGACGGCGTTGGAACGGAAGAAAAGGGAATACAATTCAAGTATCGTCAGGAGAAGCTCCAGTATCATTGTATTGGATAAGAAAAGTTAAGCAAAGTCTTCTTACATACTTGGTATCTGCCTGTTCGGTCAGGCGGGCTTAATACTTCCAAAGCATGGCTAAATACGGTAAATGGATCGGAGGGGGGCTCGGTTGGGCTTTTGGTGGCCCCATCGGAGCGATCGTGGGGTTTGCACTCGGAGCGATGATCGATGAGAGCACCGGTGTGGTGCCTATGGAGGAAGCGCAGCAAAGACAGCGGTTCCGCACCCGGGGAGGCGATTTCACCATGAGCCTTTTGGTATTGACGGCTGCTGTGATGCGGGCGGATGGCACGGTGAAAAAGGCAGAGCTGGAGTATGTCAAGCAGTTCTTCGTCAAGCAGTTTGGTGTGGCCTACACGCGGGAGCAGATGAAGGTCTTGCGGGACATCATGAAGAAGGAGATCCCGCTCTACGAGGTTTGCGAGCAGATCCGGCAGAACATGGCCTATCCGATGCGATTGCAGCTGCTGCATTACCTCTTCGGGATCTCCCGGGCAGATGGCAAGGTCGATCAGAGCGAGATCGGGGTGATCCAGCAGATCGCCGGGTACCTGGGTATTTCGGACAAGGATTTCGAGTCCATCCGCGCCATGTTCCACAAGGATACGGGTAGTGCGTACAAGATCCTGGAGATCGACAGGGATGCCAGTGATGATGAAGTGAAGAAGGCTTACCGGAAGATGGCGGTGAAGTACCACCCCGATAAAGTGAGCCATTTGGGCGAGAAGTTCCAGAAAGCCGCCAAGGATAAATTCCAGAAGGTCCAGAACGCTTACGAGCAGATCAAAAAAGAGCGGGACATGGCCTGATGCATTCTCACAAGGAAGACCGGAAAAACTATGCTCCTCCTCAAGGAGAGGAGCATCCTAAAAGGGACCGCAAAAGGATCTTGTCTGCGTTGGTGGTCCCAACATTGTTGATAGCCGTTCTGTGGCTGGTCTTTTGGGCGGAGCATTTGTTCGGCTGGCGCCTTTACCAGTATGGTATCAAACCCCGTAGTTTCGAAGGGCTGACCGGCATTCTTACCGGGCCGTTCATCCACGGGGATCTCAACCATTTGTTCGATAACAGTGTACCTCTCCTTTTCTTAGGGTGGGCGTTGTTCTATTTCTACCGCAAGATCGCGTTCCAGGTATTGTTGTGGACTTTCCTGATGGGCGGGGTATGGGTTTGGGTCTCCGCACGAGGGTCCTATCATATCGGGGCCAGCGGTGTGATCTATGGATTGGCTTCCTTTTTGTTCCTGAGTGGCATGTTGCGGCGGCATACACCATTGATGGCCTTTTCGATGATCGTGGTCTTTTTGTACGGAAGTTTGTGGTGGGGCGTATTACCCGTGAAGCCGGGCATCAGTTGGGAAGGACATCTGTGGGGAGCCGTGGCTGGGGTCATTCTGGCCCTTTATTTCCAGAAGGAGGGACCTCAGCGACCTTTGTACCAGTGGGAGATCGATGAGAGGGAGGAAGAGCAGCAGAGGGCGCACCAGCGGTATTTGCGCCAACATCCCCATGCCCGACATGATCATACGGCTGGTAATGCACCCGGAATGAAGGTGCATTACCATTACAAGCCGGGCGATGAGGAAAAAGGGGAAGAATAAGAACAAAACCGCTGAACGTAGCGGAGCTGAATTTCAGTGAAAAGCACACGAATCGTTGGACTTTTTTTCAACAATTCTATGTCCACCGAATAGCCCACTCGAAAACGGACCTTTTTCGAAGAAGATCGGTACAAGGGACCATAAAAAAAGCCCCATCAGTGTGGGGCTTTCGTTGAGATGCTTCAGCTTTCGTGCTGTGATGGCGGTCCGGACGGTGTATCCCGCAACCTTCCCGAGGACTCGGGACAGGTATTCTGATCGCCTTGTTCATGTTCGTTCGAGGAACGGATCAGTTCCTGATAGACTTTCCGGCTCCGGATCTTCTTAAGAGCTTTTTCTCTTTTGATCGCTTCGCTTTTTTCCTCGTATTGCTCGTGATAGACGACCTTCCAGGGCCTTTTCTTTCCAGTATGACCTTTATGTGGGCGGTTGTGTTTCTCCAACCTCTGCTGAAGGTCGTTGGTATAGCCGATGTAATAGCTTCCATCCTGGAGGCTTTCGAGTATGTAGACGTAATAGGCCATGATACATAACAAAAGCCCATCCCCGTGGAGGAATGGGCTTTTGTTGGCGGTCCGGACGGGACTTGAACCCGCGACCTCCTGCGTGACAGGCAGGCATTCTAACCAACTGAACTACCGGACCAAACTCTTATGTCCTTAAGGTCCTTTCTTCCGCGACCTTCCCGATGTGTCGGGACAGGCATTCTAACCAACTGAACTACCGGACCGTGTTACAAAGAACTTGCTTTTCTTCTGAAAAGCGCCCCGCAAAAGTAAACGATCTTCCCTCATCAGCCAAAAAGATCCTGTTCTTTCCCTGATCTTTTTGTTCAGGCCCCTTTCAACCGGATCACCCTCAGCTTGTTCAGCAGCAGGATGACGGGATAGACCGGGTCGAACTCGAACCATTTAACACCGAAGTTCGGGCGGCTGCCGAACTTGTGGTGGTTGTTGTGGAACCCTTCACCCATCATGAGGATATCCACGGGCATGAGGTTCCTGGAGGTATCCTTTACCTTGAAGTTGGTGTAACCGTATTTGTGGGCGAACCAATTGATGATGGCGCCGTGGAAAGGCCCCATAACGAAATGGATGGGCAACAGCAGGTACAGCCATGGAGTAGGGGCGAAGATAATGTAGAAAGCGGTGTAGAATAATACCCAGAAGATCCGCATCCCCCAACTGTCCCCAATGCGGTCGAAGGTTTCCCAGCGGGGGACGCCTTTCTTGAATTTTTCTTCCACTTCGGTCTTGTCCTTGAGGATGTTCGAGTAGACCACCTTGGTCTTCCACATCATATCGAACAGGTTGGAGGAGAATTTCGGTGAGTGGGGGTCTTCCTCGGTATCAGCGTAAGCATGGTGTTGCCGGTGCAGAACACCATAAGCATAAGGGCTCAGGTAAGAACTGCCCTGGAAAATGATCGAGAGGCCGTAGAAGAATTTCTCCCAGCCCGGTGACATGGTGAACATCTGATGGGCTGCATACCGGTGATGGAAAAAGGTTTGGGTGAAAAGGGAGAGGTACCAATGGGCGAAAAAGAATACAAGGATCGTCGTCATCAAGAGGTGTTTTCGTTCAGCTTCTCCGTTTTTGGTTCAACCCCGAGTACGGGAAGTGCTTTACAAAAAAACAAAACTCTTGCGGATAAGTTTCGCTTCTAAGCGGATATTGGATGGATCCCTCCGTTTCTCGAATGGGGGTGACGTTACGGAAGATGAAAGCAGAAGGTGGTCAGGGCATGACCGTCCGTGCCATCCGAAAGGTATTCACATGAGCATTGACCACATCAGCTACCCGAGGAGAATAACCGCCACCCATGGTAACCGCCACCGGAAGGCCCTTTGTCCGGCAAAATTCGAAGACCAAACGGTCCCGTTGCCGGCAGCCTTCTTGGCTCAGGGTCAGGCTTCCCAGTTTGTCCGAAGCCAGTACATCCACCCCGGCTTGGTAGACAAGGAGGTTCGGGCAATGTTGTTCCACTGTTGTTGAGAGGTTTTCCTCCAGCAAAGCCAGGTATTCCCGGTCGCCTGTGCCGGGCTCCAATTCCACATCCCGGTCGCTGCACTCTTTTTGCAAAGGGTAGTTCGAACGGCCGTGCATGCTGAAGGTGAAGACCTCCTCCCTGTTGGCGAACAAGGTGGCTGTTCCGTTGCCCTGATGTACATCCAGGTCCGCTACAAGGGCTTTTTTGATCGTGCCCCTGCTTAGGGCCTGGTCGATGCCAAGGGCGATATCGTTCAGGACGGAAAAAGCCTCTCCCCGGTCGTAAAAAGCATGGTGGGTGCCTCCGGCCAGATTGAAAGCGACCCCATGCACCAGGGCATTCTCCAGGGTCCGGACCGTCCCTGCGGCGGAATTCCGTACCCGGAGGAGGGACTGTTCATAAATAGGGATTCCGATCCTCCGTTGTTCCCGGTCCGTTAACTTTCCCTGGGTGACTTTTTCCCAGTACCGGGGGCAATGGGTTTGATGGATAACAGCGTCTTCCAGGAGACCGGCGTCAAAGAACTGTTCTTGGGTACAGGTGCCTTCCAGGATCAACTGTTCCCGGATCAGCCCGTATTTTTCGATGGGGAATTTGTGCCCTTCGGGCAATTGGTAGATATACTGGTCACTGTAAGCAATGGGGAACACCTTTCAAAGGTAATGTCGTTATAGACATTGGGCCTTTTGATCCGTCATAATAGGAAGTGGACCACTGTCCTGGAGAGCAGGCTCATGGAGTTGTTATCAACATTAGGGTTTCCGGGTTCGATGGATCACCTTTTCCTGTCTTTTTCCATATGGGCCGCGAGAAGAGCTGTTCTCCGCATTAGCTTTACCTTTTATCGACCCCAAGCGTAAGGATGACCGCCTTTGCTCAGGATCCTTCCGGCAACGGATACCGTTCGAATTTCCGGTTTCGGTCAAAGAGGTAGCGGTAGGTAATGTAATGCTTGGCCGGTTTGGCTCCTACTTCCATCCATAATTTCCGCATGGGCGGATTGAAATCCCCCACCCAGGAGAACTCCAGTTCTTCATAATGGGGCAATTCTTCCCGAAGTACCCTTTCCAGGTGATAAATGAAGCCGGATTCCATCCCTCGCCCTTGATGGGAAGGGATCACCCCCATGAGCACCCCCCGGGCCCGGGTCATTTTCCTGGCTTTGAGCCGGTAAAGCAGGCGGAGCTTGTTCCAGAGGTGCAGCTTTCCGTTGAAAGGTTTGAACAATTGGTTGAAATCGGGGTACATGAGGTAAATGGCGACCGGTTCACCTTTGTGGTAGGCCAGCCAGATCATTTTTTCCTCCAGCACCATTTTTCCTTTGCGGAGGAAGTTGCGTACGTATTCTGGTTTGAGTGGTTCGAAGTTCTCCTTGAAATCCTTCCAGGCCGTGTTGAACACCTTGGTGAAATCCTGGACGTGTTTTTCCACATTGTTCCAGTCGAGGTGCTCAAAATGGATGTCCGGTTTTTTCGTCACCCATTCGGCGATCTTCCAGAAACGATCGGGGATCTTTTGGGATAGGTCGAGGATGAAGCCTTCCTGTTGGTAATAGGTTTGAAAGCCATACTCCTCGAAAAGCTTTTGGTAATAAGGAGGATTGTAAGCGATCTGGTAGGCTGGCTGGGTGAAGCCATCCACCAGGAGCCCCCAGAACTTATCCGTCTCGCCGAAATTGATAGGACCGTCCATGGCCTCCATTCCTCTTTCTTTCAGCCATTCCTTTGCTGCATCGAAAAGGGTGTTGGCGGCTTCCTGGTCATCGATGCATTCGAAAAAGCCAATGCCGCCGGAAGGAATGCCATCATTGTCGCAGGACCGGTGATCGATGAAAGCTGCGACCCTTCCTGTCAGTTCCCCTTTGCTATTCTTCAGGACCCAGCGGGTGGCTTCTCCGTGGCCGAAATAAGGATTCTCCTTCGGGTCGAACACCCCCTTGATATCCTTGTCGAGCGGACAGACCCAATTCGGGTCATCTCCCTGGATCTTCCGGGCTACATTCAGAAAATCCTTCTCATCTTGATGGTCATCAACCTTCTTTAACATGTTCAAGCTTTGATCGATAGTGGATGTTCTTCTAAATTCCCCGGCGTCGCTTTTTATTCCTTGCGCCAAATCTTATCTTTGATGCCGGGTGAGGTCGAACGATCCTTCGCAAAGAAAAGGATCTGAGCGGGGTCGTGCCTTCTAAAGCACGGTCAACAGGCCTTTACACCCTCCGGTACACCCGGAAAAGTGCCACAAGATAAGCACATAGCAGGCAATTTCATATGGATGTTCGAGTGGAATTGATCATGGAATCGCCGATGTTTGTCAGCAGGAGATCCTCCATCAGTCATATCAAACGTAAATGACCGGCCAAATGGACGCCCAACGCAGAGAACCACTAGCCATTATCGGGATGGGGTGCAGATACCCCGGAGATGTTAATTCCCCGGAAGAATTCTGGGAACTGATAACGAATAAGAAAGATGCCCTTGGGCCTATTCCCGCCGACAGGTGGGATGCCGATGCACTGTATGCGCCCGAATGGAGAAGAGCAGGAAAGATCAGCGTAAAGCGGGGTGGCTTCATCAAGGATATCGATAAGTTCGATGCCGGGTTCTTCGGGATCTCACCGTTGGAGGCTTCCCGTATGGATCCCCAGCAAAGAATGTTGCTGGAACTTTCCTATGAAACCGTGGAAGATGCCGGGCTCAAACTGGAAGAGCTCGACGGTTCTGATGTGGCGGTTTTC
Organism: uncultured Flavobacteriales bacterium; assembly: GCA_964489175.1. Classification (GTDB taxonomy): domain Bacteria; phylum Bacteroidota; class Bacteroidia; order Flavobacteriales_D; family CAYVSK01; genus CAZAYA01. Next base: position 12,647 of record CAZAYA010000051.1, read on the forward strand.
ATTGGTATCTCCGCTCACGATTACGGGGATATTCAAAATACGCCGGTAGAACGGGTGAACATCGGATCTCATACCAATGTTGGCTCGGCGCTTTGCATTACCGCTAACCGGATCTCCTATTCCTACAACCTTACGGGGCCCAGTTTCGCCCTCGATACGGCTTGCTCCTCTTCCCTCAATGCCATCCACATGGCTTGCCGCTCTATTTGGGAGGGGGATGCCAGTTCTGCTTTTGCCGGAGGGGTGAACTCTATTCTGAAACCGGAACCTCAGATGGGCTTCAGCAAGGGGGGATTCCTTTCTCCCGACGGCACCTGTTATTCTTTTGATAACCGGGGGAATGGCTATGTAAGAAGTGAGGGTGCCGGTCTGATCTTCCTCAAACCGCTTTCCCAGGCCGAAGCGGACGGGGATGAGGTCTATGCGGTCATTCGGGGGTCAGCTGTCAACCAGGATGGGACCACTAAAGGGATCTCCGTGCCCAACCCTGATGCGCAGGAACAATTGCTCCGGAATGCTTATGAGGATGCTGGCGTTGACCCCCATGATGTGACCTATGTGGAGGCTCATGGTACCGGAACCTTTGTTGGAGATCCGATCGAAAGCAACTCCATCGGGAAAGTGATCGGCAAGGACCGGAAAGATGACTGTTTCTTCGGTTCCGTGAAATCCAATATCGGACACCTTGAACCGGCTTCTGGTATTGCAGGGCTTTCCAAGCTGGCCCTGGCCATGAAGAAGGGCACTATCCCGCCCAATATCCACTTCAAAGAAGGCAACCCCAATATCGATTTCGAGGCCCTGAAGCTGCGGGTGCCTACCGAGAATGAACAGTGGCCCGTCAATAACGGACAACCAAAATTCGGAGGGGTTAATTCTTTCGGTTTCGGCGGATCCAATGTGCATGTGGTGCTTGAAGATCACAGGAAAGAACTGGCTCCACAGAATGGCCAGGAGACGGGATTGCAGATCTGCACGATATCGGCCCGGAACGGGGATGCCTTGCAGGAACTTACCCAGCGATACATCGACCTCCTCGATTCCACCAAGGATACTTTCAGCGATATCTGCAGCTCTTCGGCCTTGCGGAGAACGCATCATGATCATCGCTTGGCCGTGGTAGCTGAGTCTAAAGAAGAACTGAAAGAGAACCTGAAGACCTACCTCAACGGTGAAAGCCTTACGGAGATCGCAGAAGGCCGGGTGAACGAAGAAAAGGAAAAAGCGGTCTTCATCTTTTCCGGTCAGGGCCCTCAGTGGTGGGGAATGGGGCGGCAACTTTACCAGAACGAGCCGCTTTTCCGCTCCTGGATCGAGAAGCTGGATGGCATGCTCAGCCAGCATGCGGACTGGTCCCTGATCGAGGAACTGACCCGCAGTGAAGAGGATTCCCGCATCAGTGAGACCAACATCGCCCAGCCGGCCATTTTCTCCATTCAGATCGCCTTGTACGAAATGTGGAAGGCGATGGGGGTTCATCCTTCTGCTGTGGTGGGACACAGTATTGGGGAAGTAGCAGCCGGTTATGTATCCGGTGCGCTGACCCTTGAACAGGCCGTTCTGCTGATCTTCCACCGGAGCCGGGTACAGTTCAAAGCGACGGATAAAGGAAGGATGCTGGCTGTAGGCTTGCCTTATGAAAAAGCCAAAGAACTGATCAAAGGAAAAGAAGGCCGCGTATCCGTGGGAGCGGTGAACGGCCCTGAAATGGTCGCTCTCTCCGGAGATACCGATGTGATCGAAGCCATTGCCGAAGACCTGAACGAAAAGGATATCTTCCACCGCCTGCTGGTGGTGAATGTGCCGTTCCACAGTCACCACATGGAGCCGCTACAAGAGGAATTGTTGGCCTCGCTCGGCGACTTCCAGCCTTCTGAAACTACGATACCCTTTTATTCTACAGTGGAAGGCAAGGTGATCGACGGCAAGGAACTCACACCGGAATATTGGTACCGGAACGTCCGGGAACCTGTATTCTTCACCGATGCCATCGAAGCACAGGTGAAAGACGGTTTTGATACCTTCATCGAACTCGGCCCCCACCCGATCCACGCCATTGGGGTGAAGGACATCCTGAAGAACCAAAAACAAAAAGGCCTGATCCTACCTTCGCTGCGTCGCCAGGAGGATGAAAAACGGATCTTTCTTTCTTCCGTCGCTCACCTCCATACATGGGGTTTCAAGGTGGATTGGAAAAGCTTCTACGACAAGGCCTATAGCTTTGTTAAGCTGCCACGCTACCCCTGGCAGCGTGAATCTTATTGGATCGAAACTCCCGAGGGGCAGGAAACCCGTTTGGGGACCTTTCCTTACGGACATCCCCACCTGGAGCGAAAGACCGTCTCCGCACGGGAACCCGATAACATCGTTTGGGACATCAGCCTGGACAAGCGGACCTATCCCTACATCGAGGACCATAAGGTACAGGGGCCGATCATCTATCCGGGAGCGGGTCATGTGGACCTGGTCATCGGAGCGGCCAGAGCTTCCTTTGGGGAGAAATTCCAGTTCGTGGAGGACGTGAATTTTGAGAACGGCCTTTTCCTGCCGGACTCCGGGGAACCACCCCATATTCAAATGGATATTTCCCACGATGGCGGGGAATACTTCATCTATACCAAACCGCACGGGCAGGATGATGCTCCATGGACCTTATGTTCCCATGGCCGCATCGACCATGTGGGTTCTCATTTCGATCCCATCCCCGTTGATCTTGAAGCGATCAAGGAACGGGTCAACATTCCTGTGCCTGTCAAGCCGATGCATGATGAGTTGCTGGAAAGTGGACTCTACCTGGGGCCTACGTTCCGGGCTATCAAGAACCTGTGGCGAAGCGATGGGAACTGGGAATCCCTCAGCGAGATCGAAGTGCATGAGAGCATCCGTTCCGAATTCTTCCAGTTCAATGTGCATCCCGGAGTGCTGGACAGTTGCTTCCAGACTGTTTTCGGGATCTTCAATGAGCGGGAGGATGAGAACAAGAAAATGGGGGTCTATGTGCCCCGCCACATCGACCGCATCAAATGGTACAATGATGTCAATTCCTACAAGCTCTATGTCCATGGCCGTCTGCGGGAATGGACCGATGAACATGCGCTGGGTGAACTGTGGATTTTTAATGAGGACGGAAGTTTGGTCGCCGAATTCCACGGTTTCCAAAGCCAGTACCTGAAAGGGTCCCGTGGTGAACAAGGAGAAGAAGAAGACAAGTGGTTCTACGAGTACAATTGGAACATGAAATCCCGTTCCGACCAGGAACTCCTTCGTGATCCTGGCGAATACCTGCACTCTCCCGTCGAGATCCAGGAGCCGGTCAACGAAACTTTGGAAGAAGTTCGGCAGCGTCCCGAACAACGCGAGTATTACGAAGAGTACGAGCCCGAACAATACCAGCTCACCATCGCCTACATCTGCCGCGCCTTGAAGAATATGGGTATGTCGTTCGAAGCTGGTTCCAAGGTGAACGTGGAGGAACTGATGCAGGAGATGGAAGTGATCGAAGAGCAGCGACGCCTGTTCCATCACCTTTTCAAGA
>CAZAYA010000052.1:0-310 GCA_964489175.1 uncultured Flavobacteriales bacterium
GAAGAACTGATCGCATACTGTGACAAGTTGAAGCATGAGAATGTCCGGTTGAAGGAAGGGAATGAGGAGCTGACCCGGACGGTCGCGGAAAAGGATGAACAGATCGAGGAGTTGAGCGAGACGGTCAAAAGCCTGAAAGCTGCCAGAACGCTTGTCGGTATTTCAGACGGGACGAAAGACGCCCGGAAGAAAGTGGACCATCTGGTCCACGAGATCGACAGGTGCATCGGAAAGTTGAACGAATGATCGACAGCAGGAGTTCCCTGTTTATGAGCACCCCTGAGGAAATATCCATCAAAGTAACGATCGC
>CAZAYA010000052.1:320-3439 GCA_964489175.1 uncultured Flavobacteriales bacterium
GGATCTACCCGCTGACCATCAAACGGGAAGAGGAAGAATTCGTTCGCAAGGCGGCCAAGAAGGTCAATGATAATTTCAATGTTCTGCAGGACCAGTATGCCGTTAAGGACATCAAGGACCTCCTGGCCATGACCGCCCTTCAGATGGGCTTTGAAGCTCTTGAAGGAGGAGCTTCGAGCGGAGAAGCTTCCGCAGCGACCGAACAGGGGCTGACCGATCTTGAAGAACGGATCGCTTCCTACTTGAAGGAACAGGAAGCCTGACCGTCTTTTCTTCACTTTCCTGTCTTTTCATCTTCCGCCCAGTTTTGACGAACCAAGAACAGGAGCGTTATGGATATCATAAGCATTAGTGTTGGTTTGGGTGTTGGCCTTTTGATCGGCATTTTGGGGGCTGTATTGGTCCTTAAGACCGGTCTGAAAAAGAAACGGGCTTCGCTCATTAGTGAAGCAGAAAAGGAAGGAGAAGGGATCAAAAAGGACAAGATCCTGCAGGCGAAAGAGAAATTCCTCGAGCTCAAACAGGAACATGAAAAGGCTATCAATGAACGGGAGAAAAAGATCCAGTCGCAAGAGGATAAGCTTAAAAGCCGGAAGGGGGAACTGGACAAGCGAAGCAATGAGATCAAGAAGAAGGAAAAGGATAGCGAACAACTGCAAACCCGTTTGAACAAACAGATCGAAGCGAATGAGAAGAAGGGGGAGGAGTTGAAGAAAGCGCATGAAACGCATGTGGCTCAGTTGGAAAAGATCGCTGATATCAGTGCAGACGAAGCCAAGCAACAGTTGATCGAAGCGATGAAGGATGAGGCACGGACAGAAGCGATGGCTTCTGCCAAGGAGATCAAGGACGAAGCGAAAATGACCGCCAACCAAGAAGCCCGAAAGATCGTTATCCAGTCGATCCAGCGGGTGGCTACGGAAGAAGCTGTTCAGAATGCGGTGACGGTCTTCAACATCGAGAACGATGACCTTAAAGGCCGTATCATCGGCCGGGAAGGTCGGAATATTCGGGCCTTGGAATCCTGTACGGGTGTAGAATTCGTAGTGGATGATACGCCGGAGGCCATCATCCTCAGTTGTTTTGACCCGGTGCGGCGGGAAATAGCTCGTTTGGCCTTGCACCAACTGGTATCCGATGGTAGGATCCATCCGGCCCGTATTGAGGAAGTGGTAGAGAAGACCCGCAAGCAGTTGGAGGATGAGATCGCGGAGACCGGTAAACGCACTTGCATCGATCTGGGGATCCATGGTCTGCATTCTGAACTGACGCGAATGGTCGGGCGAATGAAGTATCGCTCATCATATGGGCAGAACCTCTTGCAGCACTCCCGCGAAGTGGCCAATCTTGCTTCTACGATGGCTTCTGAACTGGGACTTGACCCTAAGCTGGCTAAACGGGCCGGATTGTTGCATGATATAGGGAAGGTGCCGGATGATGAGCCCGAACAGCCCCATGCCATTCTCGGTATGAAGCTGGCCGAGAAACACAATGAAAAGGCGGAAGTATGCAATGCGATCGGGGCTCACCATGATGAGGTGGAGATGACCAGCCTGTTGTCGCCTGTCATACAGGTCTGCGATGCTGTTTCCGGTGCCCGCCCCGGTGCCCGCAGTGAGGTATTCGGCTCTTACCTCAAGCGGATCCAGGAGTTGGAAGAGCTTCCTTTGTCCTACGAAGGAGTTACAAAATCCTTTGCAATACAGGCTGGACGGGAGCTTCGGGTGATGGTGGAGAGTGATAAGGTATCGGACCAGGAAGCCGACAAGCTTTCTTTCGATATTTCCCAGAAGATCCAGAACGAGATGACCTATCCCGGGCAAGTGAAAGTGACCGTTATTCGGGAAACGCGGGCGGTTAATGTGGCGAAGTGAGATTATTGGGTCTTTTTAGTATCCCGGAGGGAAGCTAAATTTTCTTATTCCCGAGGTTCATGGAAAAGTTTCTGCGTGGGTTCATTTCTGGAATAGCGGGACTCCTGTTAGTAGGAGTTCTGATCGTCCTGTTCTGGGGAGTTGACAAGGGAATGGATCTTACAGATGAGGGGAACAGCATCTTGGGTTACCTCTATCCTCAGGAAACGACTCAGGTCCGCAATTATCAGCCCCTGGTCAATGTCTTTGTTCCCGACTCCTTCAATATCATTGATTACAGGCTTTTGAGAATACTATTGCTTGTCGGTGCCTCCTTGTTCTTTGCTTTTGCTTTTTTCCGTTGGTGTCGCATCATGAGGTATGGAGCGATCGAGGCTGGTTGGCAATGGTTTTTCTTTTTCATGATCGTTCTGGCTGGGCTTTTTAGCTATTCCATGGGGCAACGGATCCTGTCCTATAATCACCTGTCGTTGACCTTGTTTCAATTAGCAGGGGGGATGGTCTTCCTTGAGTTGAGCTTGTTCGACCGAAGAGTAAAGGCGTTGTTGTTGGTCCTTCTCGGATTCTTGAGCGGGGCTGTATTTTTTGTGAAATTTACCGCATCTCTGGCTTTGTTGTTCGTTTTAGGGGTCTTTTTCTTGATTTACAAGGAAAAAGGATTCTCCTGGGTTATCCGGATGAGCTGGATAGGTTGTGGAATCGTGCTGATGGGGCTGTTCTATTCCTTTACGGTCGAATCGGTCTTTTCTTGGTTAGGCAGGTTTTTGGAAAGTATTGCTCATCATACTGGTTCTGGGGAGCATGAACCTTTGTGGATCCTCGGCCGGTATTACCGTTCATCTTTTCATGCCATCAATGCGGCCTGGATACATCAATGGTACCTATTACTCCTGTTCGCTGGGCTTTTTCTGCTTAGACGGAAATTTTCTTTTTTCCATCATGGATGGGTGTTTTTCTTTCTTTTTATAATATGTTGTATGACAACCGGCTATTTATTCTATGTCCAGGACTGGTGGCATAGTGGGGATCCGTATAAATACAAAGCCGCTCGTCCTTTTTTCTTTTTGTATGGGGTCTTGGTGATAGGAATACTGATCACCCAGAGGGGTGTTGGGAAGATGAAACAGAGGCCTTTGCTGGCCGCTATATGCTTGCTTTTTCTGCTACCCTTCTGTGGTTCGTTTGGAACAAACAACCCGTTGCCTTTGCACATGATCAAATACTCCTTTTCTTGGTTCGCCTTGG
>CAZAYA010000052.1:3449-15910 GCA_964489175.1 uncultured Flavobacteriales bacterium
CTTTTGGTTGGCTTTTACCCTTCCCGGGATCAGTGGGTGGGGAAGATTCTGCTATTTTTTATTTTCCTTCTAGCTGTTTTCCAGACCTTTAGTGGCTATGTGCTCCATCCTTACCGGGTGAATGACCTCAGGACCCAAAAGGAGAGAGTGAAACTTCCCCGGGGAGAAGGGCTTTTGTTTGATGAGGAGACCGCCGGTTTTCTTTCCCGTACCTGGGATATCATCGATGAGCGCACCAGTTTCAGGCAAGGGGACCCCATCATCGAGTTCGACGATCTTCCGGGGTTGGTTTATTTGTTCGGAGGAGTAAGTCCGGGAAATGCATGGTACAACAGGAGTGTAAAGAAGTCTTGCTTTAGCCTGAAAATATCTTCCCTTTCGGACCGGGAACTCAGTCGGTCCCTGATCTTGATGCGAGGAAAACCCCGTTTTTCCGAAGAACTTAAGGATTGCATGAAGGAGCGTGGGATCGATATTGATCGGTACGAGGTAATGGGAGGAGTAGAATCTCCCTTTGCAGAGGAGGGAGAAGGGGATTCTCTGAAAGTTCTTGCCAGGCCCATTTCTTATGACCCTTGACCGGGCCAGGGTCAGTTTTCTCCTTTTAGCGTTAGATAGATCCGGAACAGAGGGTGTGAGGTTTTGCTGATCGCGAAATATGGAGTGCGAATGCCTCCAAACCCTCTGAAAAACCTTTCCACGGGTTCCAGCATGCTTCCTTCCAGGTCAAGGCTCCTGTTTTTAGACAATGCGAAACAGATCGCTTCCCAAAGCAACAGGCTCATAGCACCACTGGTCTTGTAGTCGGGGTTGGCGACACCAACCAAGTAATACACTGTGGATGCATCCCAAAAAAGGAGAACAGCAGCATGGGGATGGTCATTTTTATCCATCGCCCATAGCATTTTCCGGCATTGTTTTTTTTCCCCTAGTTCATCAATGTTTTGTAGGATTTGTTTGGGGTAGAAGAGGGGGCTACCTTTGCTTTGGAATGCTTTTTTGTGAAGTTCATAGAAAGCTTCGGTGTTGTTGCTTTCCCGGATCTGGAGGGATTTTTTGGCTTTTCGGATCTCTCTTCGAGTGCTTTCTCTGAAAGCTCCAAAAGCCTCTTCTTTTGAAAAGCATTGGGGAAGTCTGTAAGTGTATCGGGTAGTCTGGGAATATCCTTCCCAATAAAAAGGAAGCCAGTTGGTTTGGGAAGGATGCCAATATTGAATGAAATGCCCGTTTGCAGGTATTTTTTCCAACAGGTTGCTCAGGACTTCATGTTCGTAAGCATAAGCCGAGGTCCTTTTCTGATCTTCGGGATAGAAAATAAAGGGTCCCGTATAAGGAGTGAGTGGAGGCATTGTTATATAGTTGACCCCAGCCTTTTTCTTCCAGTGAAAAGTCAGAATCCCTCTGATCCAGTCCCCTTTTCGGTCGAGGACAACACCCCACCCCTTGTCCCCTGCTACCTGATCGAGCCAACAGGGCTGCAGGAAAAGAGGGAGTCCTGGGGCTCCCATTGCGAACTGGCGGTATACCTCTTTTTCAGAAGCCAAAGGGTGCAAAAGACTTGAACGACAAAATAACGATCAATATTGTAAAATCTGCAGTTTTCCCTGGAAGGCTTTGCAATTTTATCCTTAGCTTTTGCCAAAACATTCCAGGTATGCCGATCGGAAAATTCATTAGAGGATGGTGGGATGCTAATCGGGAGTATTTTCGGGGAAGAAAAAGCAGAAAGGCGGTAAGGCAAAGCAATGTTCCTCCTGAGGAGCTTCATGCTCATGTCCATCGAAACGCTTCTCCGGTCTTTGTTCTTTCCCCGGGTAGGTCCGGAACAAAAACCCTTACTGAATTATTCGGGGAGCATTCTTCCATTGATGTCTATCATATGCCAGAACCTGAGCTCACCTATCATTCCAGGGTTGCTTATGAATGGCAGAATGAGGCTTTTGAGACGCTGAAGACCGGGGTGGATATGGCCAGATATGAAGTGATACGAGCTTCCCATATGTCGGGAAGAACGTATATCGAAACCAACAACAGGATCACTTTTTTCGCTCCCTGCCTAGCCGATCTCTTCCCGAATAGCAAGTTCATTCATTTGATAAGAGCCCCTGAGGATTTTATCAGAAGTGGTGTTGCCAGAGGATATTACTCCGGTACCTCCCTGCATGACGAAGGCCGTATCCGTCCCTTGGGAATAGGGGATGAGAAGTGGAAAGGATTTTCTGAGATCGAAAAGGTAGCGTTCTTATGGAACGAGACTCATGAGTTCATAGAATCCTTTAAAAAGCGATCTGGCTTGGAGGGGCGGGTCTGTGTGGTTCGTGCTGAGGACCTTTTTCAGGGAGGAGATGCTGTTGAACAGTTGTTCACCTTTTCCGGTTTATCTCCTATTCCTGCGAAAAAAGTCAGAAAAGTCTTACGGACACCGGTCAACCAACAAAAGGTCGAACCGGGGACGTTCGATAAAAAGGAATGGGAGGAGGTCCGGCATTTGGTGCCTTTGAGGCAGAAGTATTACGGAGAAGAAGGCTGACATGAGGCACTTATTGAAAAAGAGCCTGCAGGGGGATCAGGACAAAAAGGAACTTTTCGTTGGGAGTGGTTGGGCTCTGTTGTTGAGAATTGCAGGGATCGGGGCGACTTACTTTTTTACGCTTTGGGTGACAAGGAGTCTGGGAGCTGCTGCTATCGGGGTGTTCGCTATTGGACAAAGATTACTGATGATATTCGCCCTCATCGGACGAGCAGGGTTGGATAATGCCTTGGTGCGGTTGATCTCGGAATACAGGAGCAAGGGTGAGGAGGGAAGAATTCGGGATATCTATAGGAAAGCGGTCAGTTATTCTTTTGGTAATGGGATCGTTTTCTCCCTGTTGTTGTTTTTTGGAGCTTCCTTTTTAGCCGACTCGGTATTTGGAAATGAAGGGTTGGCCTCTTCTATTAGGGTTATTGCCCTCGGAGTGGTCCCGTTGATCTTATTGATGGTGAATTCAGGAGTGTTGCGGGGGAAGAAGGATGTTGCTCGGTTCGTCGGACTCAGACGGGTTTTCCCTTTTCTTTTCGGTTTGCTGCTGTTGCCAGCTTTCATGGCAGGGGACCTAGAGACCGACCTCATACCAGTGTGGAGTTATGTGGTCGGGATCTTTCTGGCCTGCTTCTTGAGCTTTTATTGGGTTTTTCGGGTGAAAGGGGGTATATTGATAGGGACGGAAAAAGGGATGGCTGGAAAGGAATTGTTGGGACTTTCCATTCCCATGTTCCTTTCAGCTTCGGTCTTCATGGTAATGAATTGGATTGATATCCTGATGCTGGGGGCTTATACGGAAGAAGTGCAGGTGGGTATTTATCAGGTTGCTTTGCGGATCGCCGGATTGAACACGATCATGTTGTTCGCAGTGAACAGCATTGCGGGTCCAAAATTCGCTGAATTCTCTGGAAAGAAGGATAAAGCAGGACTGGTCAAGGTTCTAAGGCGTTCGGGGAAAATGATCTTTTGGGCTTCGGTTCCCTTCATCGTTCTTATCCTGATGTTCCCGGAATTCCTGTTGAGTATTTTCGGAGAGGAATTCAGCGGGGGGGAAACGGCATTGGTCATTTTAACCATTGGTCAAGGGGTAAATGCGCTCTCAGGATCTGTCATGAATTTGTTACAAATGACCGGCCATCAGAAAGCCGCCAGGAATATCGTGATCATGGCGGCGAGTGTTAATATCCTTTTAAACTTGTGGCTTATACCATTGTATGGAGTCACAGGAGCTGCCATTGCTAATGCTTTGGGAGTTATTGTGTGGAACATGGGCTCCGTGGTTCATGTTTACAGAAAATTTCGGCTGATCACGCTATATTTTCCAGGTATTACAAGAGGATGATCATCGATCGATCGTGGAAAAGATCAGCGTAAGGAAGGTCAACACCTTCATCTTTTTCCAATTTTTGTACCGCTAATTACGCGTGTAATCCTAGGAGCATGGTAGAATTCCTCTTTGTTCTCTATTTGGTTTCCGGTTATATCAAGGGAGTGATGAAAGGCTATGGCGTTGCCTTGCCGATTGACCTGACGTTGCTGAGCGGGATCTTGTTATTAGCGGGGACATGCTATCATGCTTTTATTTGGAGAGGCGAAATTTTCCGGCAATTGAAAAAAGATTATTGGATGGTCCTGCCCTTGTTAGGGTTTTATGCTTGGATTCTGGTCTCCACTTTTTGGATCAGCCCGGCTGAGGAATTCGGCCCGCGAAAGGCTTTTTTATTCCTGACCAATCTCCTTTCGTTCTCGGTTCCTTTGTTTTACCGCGGGGTCAACGTTCAGCGCTTCTCCTCGTTCTTCCTTGGTTTTGCATTCATTTACGGGGTTTTCATGTTCATCATGTATGCCTCCAGAGGGATCGACCACCCGGAGTACATGGGATTTGCTGATGATGAGATCTTCTCCGGGATGTACCTGAAGGCAGGAATGATCATGGGGTTGGCCTTTTTGCTCGTGTTGGGATTGAGAAAGATGCGGGACCGGTTGATCACAGGGAGCCTCTTTTTCTTTCTTCTTCTTGCTACAGCGGCAAGAGGCCCTATCCTTTTCTGCCTCTTTTCCTTGTTGGTACTTCACCTTGTGTCCCGCTTCCTGAAAAGAAGGTTTGGGGTTCGATTGGCTGAATTTTCTGTCCAGAAGGGAATGCGATGGAGTAGAATGCTTTTCCTATTGTTGTTGATCAATCTGCCTGTAATAGCGCTCATTGGGACCAATGAATTCGTTCGAAGTCCTTATTGGCGAACTTATATTCGTTTTTCCAAGTTCATTCCAATGCCTGACCTTGATTTTCTTGCCCCAAGTGGTTCTGTTGCGGAGGAAAAAGACATTGTAGAAAGAGAGAAAGAAAAGGAAAAAAGGCTTCATGAAAGCAGGGTTGCTCACATCAAGTTCTCCACTGGTAAGATCTTCGAAGATTGGGATACCTTTTTTTTCGGCTACGGTTTTGGGAGTTACCAAATGATCAAGGCAGGAGAGCAAGGAAGGGGCTATCCCCATAACATTGTCCTGGAGATCATGTTCGAGCTGGGCTTGATCGGTCTTTTGTTGGCCTTGCAGTTCTTTTTTATTGTTCTCTGGCAGATCTATCGGAATGGACATGCAGTGTTGGGAGTTTGCTTCATCTTTATTTTCCTGAATACGTTGAAATCCTATTCCCTAGTGGATATTCGGGAAATGTTCGGATTCATTTCTATGATATTGTTCCTTTCCCCTCCGAAAAATGGGTCGGGATTTCTTCAGGAGTAAAGGAGCGTATGTTGTTTTCTTGAAGAAAGGCCAGTACCTTTTTGTATGCTTCCAGGTAGGGCTTGAAACGAAGGGGAGTTAGGTAATTATTGTGCCAAAGGATCGTGATCAAGCTGTTGGTGGAGTGTTTTTCAAAAAAAGTGAGGATCTTTTCCGCAGGGTCTCTCTTTTGGGAAAAGAGTGTAACATCCATGATCGGAAGAGGGACCTCCCAAAGCCGCATCTTCCTCCTTTTCTGGAAGTGAAAGGGTTGAAAAGGAAGAGCGTAACTGTTTCGAAATCCGACCGCTTCGGGAAAACCAAGACTGGCGTCAAGGAAAAAGCCGGCTTTTTCCAATGCTTCAAAGTGGGAGGGGAGGGAAAACTTGAGATAATGATTCCGGTTGGCTTTGATCGCATGATCGAGGGTGGAGAATTCCTTTTCAAAAGAAGTCGGGGAACAACTTTTGTGTAGCCCGTTAGCCGATCCCCGCTCCCGAATGATCTTCCTCGCTTTTTTCAGCGTAGGGGTATCTATTTCATAGTCTGCATTTCGGATCCCGTCTTCAGAAATTCCCTTTTTGGTGAGCCAGAAGTAAGTGGAACAAAGGCCATATTGGTGGTGAAGTTCGGAAAGTTCAGAAAGGTTGTCCCACACCCTTTTTCCCCGGGCCATGTATGAAAAAAGCAGAGAAAGGGAGTGAAGGTTCCTTGTTTTCAGGGCATGGGAAAATTCCCTGACCTCTCCTCTGTTGATACGGTCTATGTCATGGGTCAGGAAAAAGGCACTCGATTCATTCCGGGGAGTAAATCCTTTTTCTTTTAGGACAGGAAGTCGTTCCCATAACTGGTGGAGATAATGCCCGACCAAATCCTCCTCAATGCAATCGAACCTGGCTTGATAACTGGAAGAAAACTGAAAGCGTCCCCATTTGTCATAGGATCCTTCTGTGGCTTCATACTCTTGTAGGCAGTTGACCATGTAGAAAACCGTCCCTAACAGGTCTGGTTCTTCATTGGGGCCTTGTATTAGGGGAGTATCAGGAAAGACTTTCTGGTGTTGGAATCTCCCTGTTCTATACATTTCCTCGAAACGGGAGGATATCTTGATATCATCCTCTGAAGCCATTCCAATGCGAAGGTCTGGATCGTCGGAGGTGAATTTATAAGGAATGTGGTGATAGGAACAGAACAAGTCCCAAGACCATTGGATCTCAGGGAGGATCGTGGATGGAAGGGAGAGGGTTACCTGTAGGCTTTTGCTCATATCGCATGGAAAATATAGGAATTTTGCTTCTGAACACCGCTCAGGAAAGTGATCCAAAACGATAAATTTGTCGATCATGGGAAATTCCTGGAAAGTTTGCCAGATTACCACAGCTCATTCTTTTGAAGATGTAAGGATCTTTTACAAGGAGTGTTCAGCCTTGGTCGAGTCCGGTATGGAGGTGACTTTATTGGGGCCTGATGAAGAAAAAATGGGCAGCGTTAGTGGAGTTTGGCTAGCAGGGGCCGGGAAGAAGGAAAGGGGGCGGATGTCCAGAATGATCTGGACTACCCGGGCGGTCTATCGGAAAGCTCTTGCTATCAATGCCGATATCTATCATTTTCATGATCCGGAATTTCTCCCTTTTGCCCGAAAACTTGCACGCAGGGGCAAGACCGTTATCTATGACGTGCATGAAGATGTTCCCGTTCAGATCTTGTCCAAGGAATGGCTTCCCTTTTGGTTAAGAAAGCCCATATCGGTCTTGTTCGATTGGTATGAGAAAAAAGTGGCAGGGGAGCTTGCAGGTGTTGTTACAGCCACCGACCACATCAGAGGACTTTTTGTCCCTTATAACAGCCGGACGGTGGCGATCCGAAATTATCCGCAACTGCAGGCTTTACCCAACCCCCGGCCTTTTTCAGAGAAAGAAAATGCCATATGTTACATTGGGAGTATTTCAAGGAACAGAGGCATTGTAGAGTTGGTAAAAAGTCTGGAGGACCTTGACCTTGAACTGGAATTGGCAGGTCCTTTTCAGCCCGAGGAGTTTCGGGGGGAATTGAGAAAGATGAAGGGATGGAAGAAAGTACGGGAGAGAGGAAGGCTCGGTCGCGATGGTGTGAAAGGGGTTTTGTCTCGTTCTAAAGTTGGCATGGTCACCCTCCTGCCTATCCAAAATTACCTGGAGGCCTTACCGGTCAAGATGTTCGAATATATGGCAGCCGGTTTGCCTGTGATCGTTTCGGATTTCCCATTGTGGAAGGGTATCGTGGAAAAATATAGCTGTGGGATTTGCGTTGACCCCAACGATCCCGTGGCCATTACAGAGGCGATAAGCTCTTTGTTGGCATTGCCTGAAGAACAATTGGAAGAGATGGGCCAGCGGGGGCGGAAAGCTGTGGAAGCTGAGCTGAACTGGGAAAAAGAGAAGGAGGGATTAATCCGCTTTTATAGCACCCTTGGAGAATGAGGTTGGACATATTGAGCTTGATTTTGCTTGTGTGGGAGGCAATAAGTGCGGTACTACATGGTTCCATGAGATGTGCCAGCAGCATCCGGAGATCAACATCTCCCTGAACAAAGAACCTCACTATTTTTCAGGAAATTTCCATAAAGGGAAGGCATGGTATGCCGGCAACTGGAAAGAAAAGAAAGGCTTGAAGGGGGAATGTTCCACCACTTATCTCTACAGCGACGAAGCACTGGAGCGGCTCCAAAAAGAGTATCCTGAATGCCGTGTAATGATCATACTTCGCCATCCCTTGGATCGAGCTGTTTCTCATTTGAATCATGTGATGAGGGATCGTAGGTTCGGGAGTGATAAGGAAGTATTGACTGAAAAGCCGGAGATTGTGGAGAACAGCTTGTATTTCGAGCGATTGAAAAAGGTTTTCTCTCTTTTTCCTCGGGAGCAGATCCTCCTCCTCTTTTTCGATGAACTTGTTCAGGCACCGGAGACATTGCTTCAAAGAGCTTGGCACTTTCTGGGGGTTGACGAGAAAGAAATACCATCTCATGCCGAGCAGGTGATAGGTCAAGGTTTTACCCCGAAGAGCCGGTTGGCTGAAAAGCTAAGGAGAAGCGTGTATAATGTTTTTAAAAGTTTCGGGTTCTACCGGGGAATCCGATGGGTTAAGGTTAGCGGACTAGCTGATCGGTTCCGCAGGTGGAATTCGAGAGAGAAAGAAACTCAGCTTGTAAGGGAAGAAATACTTTTATCGTTCGTGCCCCGATTTCGGCAAGATATTGAGAAGGCAGTAGGGTTGAAGGACCTGACACCGGATGAGAGAGATGTTCTAAGGCAATGGTCGGAAACTTTTTGATCTCTCAACGGCCTGTGCGTATTCTTTTGAGAACCCTTTGCCACAGCCATTTTAAATCCAGGTTCAGTAAGTATTTATAGGAAGCCTTCCTTCCATTGCCTTTTTCCCGGAGATGGTCTAGGATTTCCGAAGCCGGAGCGAACCAGCCGTTCCTTCCGGCAAGATCCGAAACTCTTTCCCTAAAAACGGGATCGAGCTCTCCGTTCTCTTTCAAAAAGCCAGAAGCAAGATGGGTGTATACGATACAGGCTCCTTTTTTTTGTACCAAGGTGTCGAGGGCCGTAGGCGTGAGTAGGGCATTGAACTCTTCCACCGTATGACCGTCAGAAGAACTGAACCAAAAATTGGAATATTGATTTTTCCGGCCGGCCCGGTAGGGCATACAGGGGTCACAAGATAAGGTGTTGATGGTGTTGAAAACGTGGTTTCGGGTATATGTGATCCAAGCTTTGTGTTTGTCCCCCCAAAAATGCTCAGAAGAAGGGTCTTCTCCTGAAAAGCCCTTATGGCCAATAAACCGAAAGAGCCAGGAGAGAGGAGGGACGAACCGTTTGTGTCCCCAATAGATATTATCAGGGTTATCGGCATGGTTGATATGAAGTCGGGGATAATGGCCTATATCTTTCTGGAAATGTTCCAATCCAGCAAGAATCTCCTGGCGGTTGAAACTACCCGATCCCGCATTGTGAAATGCTATTTCAAATCCTTTTTTCTTAAGGTCCAGCAGAAAACTTAAGTATTGTGGGTCTTTCAAGCTGCTTCCCGTGTACTGATCTCTGGGAGGGAAGGCCCAGGCGGTCTTGGTGGTTCGAAGCCCTTTTTCCTCCAAAAAGCGATAAACAGGCTCAGTATTCCTCACGGTACCATTATCCGTATCATCGATAATGGTAAAGGCAAAGTCCTTGTTCTCGGGCCAAATGCTTTTCATAAACTTGCACACAAAGTTAATCTTCCGTAAGGATCCTATTTGTCTTGTATTGAATCATGAAATCGGTCTCTGTTGTCGTTCCCTGCCGAAATGAAGAGAAGTACATTGCACTTTGCTTGGACTCATTACTTACCAATGGTTTTCCGATCGAATATCTTGAGATTCTCGTTGTGGATGGGAATAGTGAAGATCGGACGCTACCGATCCTCCGGGATTTTGAGGAGCATTACCCAGGTACCGTCAGAATGATTCCTAATCCGGAAAAAGTGACTCCCCGGGCACTAAACATCGGACTTCAAGAAGCCCGGCATGAACTTGTTATGATTGCCAGTGCTCATGCTTCTTTCGAAAAGGGATACATCGAAACACTGGTGAAGTATTTTGACAAGCTGAAGGCTGCGGCGGTTGGAGGGGTGATGGAAACAAGGGCCAAGAACGATACGGAGGTCACCAGAGCTTTGGTCAAGATACTTTCCAGCCAGGCAGGGGTTGGAAATGCCATGTTCAGGGTGGGAGTCCCTGAACCAGTGGAAGTGGATACGGTTCCTTTTGGAATCTATGATAAGGCTTTTTTACAACAGGTCGGAGGATATGATGAACGCTTGAACAGGAATCAGGACATTGAACTGTCGAAGCGTATCCTTCGGAACGGAGGCAGGATTTTTCTGATCCCGGATGCCAAGTGCTTTTACTATGTCCGCGAAAGTTATGGAATGTTAGCCCTGAACAACTATCGGAATGGTTTCTGGAATTTTTTGGTGATCTACATGACCCACAATTTCGGGTCCCTAAGTTTGCGACATTTCATTCCTGCTCTTTTTCTTCTGAGCCTGTTTTTACCGCTGCTTTTGGCTTTTGTGTCATCGGCTTTCGTGGGAATTACCTTGCTTTCATTGCTGGCATATGGGCTGGTGATCAGTAGAGAAGCCTGGAAGTTGAAAGATGCCCATACCGGGTTTTGGCCCATCCTTTGGGGGTTTATCTCCCTCCATTTTGCTTATGGAGCTGGTTCCCTGGCGGGAATGCTCAGGGTCGATAAATGCTTCTGAATAGATTCTGCTCTCCACTGGAAGTATCGATTTTTTCTTGCAGTGTTTTTTGGAGTTGGCGGGATAGTTCATCCTTTTCGGGGGAAATGAGGTGATGCTCGAAGTTGGTAGGCAATTGTTCCATCCCCTTTAAAGAAAGAGAGGTGTCGTATCTGCTTTTATATGCTTGCGCGATCTTTTTGACTAAAAACCTGGGGTCATCGCACAACTCACGATAGGAAACGGTGAGGGTGTCCGGGCCTTTGTGTTCAAGGATCGTTCGGTGGGTTAGGAATAGGTGTTCTAGGACCTGTTCATGCCTTGGGAGGTGGAGCAATTGTTCATATCCGGAAGGTCGGGTACTGCTCCAATTTTCAGGAGAAAAACGAAAAAGGGAATAGGCATTGGACAATAAGTCCCGGGTAAGATGAACGAAAAAGGGACGGGAAAAACTATCGCGAAGAAGTTCCATGCAAAAGGCATGGCCCAAAAAACCTGCTACAAAAGGTTGTCCTCGCTGCGATCCTATCTTCTCTAAAAGTCTTGCGATCTTGCGGGCTCTTTGAGGTAAAAGGTTGTAGGGAGCTTCGAATTGCGTTTGTCCAGACCAATAACTCCAGAATTTCAATCCTTCTGCTTCTCCGCATCCCCCCGGGACGAAACCGTGTCGTGAGGTGAAGTCAGAGGTGCGCCTGTGACAGAGTTTCTTCGATAACCATGCTCCAATAGCAGGAGAGGCGTAAAGGAAGTTCCAGAGATTGGTGAGGTAAAAGCCATCCAGTCCAGTGGTAAGCGTTTGATATAAAAGAGTGGAACCGCTTCTGGGGGGAGCTACCAGTATGATAGCTGGAGCTGGGCAAGAGGTGCGGGGTAGTCCAATTTGAAAAAGGGGGTCCAATGGGGCAAGAAGGAAGCTTCCTTTTTGGAGCTTACGCCCGGCTTTTACCAGCCATGAACTCCGGTCGTAACTCATAAGGTCGGAGGTTGGGAACGGAGAATGGCTTCTTGGTCCAGTAAGGTGATCAACTGTCCGATCCTACCCTTTTTCCTTTTTCCTAGCAGATTCCTAAAAGGGAACAGTAGCTTGATCGCTGCCCCTAATCTTGGATGGTAATGCACATGGAGCCGACAATAGGCCCTGCGAAACCCGAATTTTTCGATCAGGAAGGATTGAATATTGGTTTCGTGGGCAATGCTTCGCGGTCCGTCGTTCACATAGCGGAATCTTCTTTCGTTCAGGTAATATTCGTTCATGTTTTGGAAAAGGGCATAACTAGGATAATGCTTGAGGTAGGAAGGGTGGAATTTGATCTCAGAATAAGTACAGGTATTTTCCAGAACGCGGTTCCTGCTGTAGGCGATCATAGTTCCTTTTTCCAGGTCTCGCACTTCCCAGAGCTCCCATTCCTTTTCATCAAGTGCCATGATGTTCTCCCGGAACTGGCCAGGTGTTGCTGGCGTGAGGTTAGTATCATAACGGTCGAAAGCATTTTGATAGACCTCGTACCCTTCTTCAGCTATTTGTTTCCGGGAAGATAGATTCACCTCGACCCTTTTTAAGCCCCTCCTGACCTTGCTTCGGGTGTTGGAGGATAGAGATTCCAGTGAAGCCGGATCGTCTTTGATCACATACCAGAAAGGAAGTTCTGTCGGGGAATCAAAGCCGGAGGTATAACGGATAAGGTGAGTGCCTGATCGGTCCATCAATTCCCTAGCTTCCTGCTCGCTGAGTTGGATGTTGGTGTGAGGATGAGTGTTGGGAAGGAGAGACCGATGGTAGACTCTCCACGAAATTCCTTTGTAATCAAGAGTTATTGCCATTTGAAAACCGGGAGTACCTGCGAATATCTGTAATTTCATCCGATTCTGGATCGGCGTCAGGAGGAGGGGGCAGGGCAATCGGGTCTAAATTGTGTAATTGTCAACATTTGAGTATTAGCAACAT
>CAZAYA010000053.1:0-5663 GCA_964489175.1 uncultured Flavobacteriales bacterium
CCATGAACTGGCCACATGACTTAATTTTTTGTCCACTTTTTTGTTGCAAGTCCACCTGCCATCGCAATGGTGTCAGACACAAAGCACGAAGTCCCATTCCCGAAGCTCATGAGAATGAAGCTGGACCAGAGAGGTAGTGAGAGAAGCCATCGACCTCACTATCCAACTGTCCCCTCAAAAATGATACAAGATCATCAGGCTCCCTCCGTTGTTATCGGTATCGATGATGAAGGAGGAGTTCCCGCCTGTGGGGGTCGTGGTGGTTTCCGTGATCTGATCGGCCGAATTCCAGGTCTCGACAACAGCATCGCCCCGGCCAGTATACTGGTAGGCAATACCCCATCCATACTCCGCTCCCACGGACAATTTGGGAAAAACAAAGACCTCAACCCCCACAAATCCCCGCACTCCTAACTGAAAAGTGCCGGCCGGGTCATCGATCAGCATTCCCTGTTGTTGCCCGAAGTTGGTAGTATGCTGGGTATGGTCCTGGCTCAGGGGTTCCACGTAATCATACCTGACCTTGGAATCGCTGTAGCCAAGGGTAGCCTCTGCTCCATATAAACCCTGAATACGCGTATCTCCTTTCCGTTGCTCCAATCCAATGCTCAAGTAAAGGTCGGTAGTAGACGTGACCTTGCGATCCTCCAGCGGGTTTTGCCAATTGCCGGAAGCACTGGTATCATACAAGGCCTTTTCGGTCATGGAGGAGAACCCCACACGAGCTTTGGCCCGAATGGCCTGATCGGCCCTGCGGAAATATTTCCCCGCAACGGCCTGGGAAGTACCGGTGAAATCAGCCGTAGGAGCATCGTTGTCCCCCGTGAACAGGCGCCCCATGTATTCCATCGCTGATGTTGCATCGAAACCGATCGCCCAATCATCTTGCTCAGGCAAGATCACCTGGCCATTTTTCGACCGGAGCAATTCAGTGGTGTCGTTCTTTTGAGCTGTGGAGTCCTGGACTGTAGCCAGAGCACTTGTCAGAAGCAAGAGAAACAATAGGGACCTTTTCATAAAATGGGGCTTGGTGGGTTCTTGAAAGAATAAAATTAGCGGAAGAAGAGACTGAATGATAGCTATATCAAATCGATTCCCCACGATCGATCGTGAAGAAACCTTTCATATCCCTTTTTCAACCAGGTCCAAGGCTTCTATCCCTGCTCATTTCATTCTGACCAGCTCTCCCCCTTGCTCGTAGCCTCAATAAGTTCAGCCGTTCCGCTCCCGGCGCATCAGCATAGGGACAAAGCTGAACTCTCCATATTCCCGCTTTTCATAAGTATCTTCTCCCGTTCGGAAAACCTCGGTCATAACCTGCGTCTGACCACTTCCCAGCGGGATCACCATCTTCCCCCCTATTTCCAATTGCTGCAGCAATACTTCCGGTACCTCCGGCGCTCCACAGGTCACCAGGATCTTGCCGAAAGGGGCGAAAGCAGGTGCGCCTTCGTAGCCGTCCCCGAAAAAGCATTTTGCTTTGTAATTCATCTTGTTGAGCACCCGCCGGCTGAAGTCATACAACTCCTTCTGGCGCTCCACTGTGAACACTTTGGCCTTCAGTTCGCACAATACCGCGGTCTGATAACCAGACCCCGTACCGATCTCCAACACCTTTTCCCGCTTTTGTACTTCCAATAATTCGGTTTGGAAAGCCACGGTATAAGGCTGAGAAATGGTCTGCCCCGCAGCGATCGGAAAGGCCTTATCCTGATAGGCGAATTCCAGGAAAGCATCATCCAAAAAGAGATGGCGAGGCACGGTAGCAATAGCCTCT
Source organism: uncultured Flavobacteriales bacterium (assembly GCA_964489175.1). GTDB lineage: Bacteria > Bacteroidota > Bacteroidia > Flavobacteriales_D > CAYVSK01 > CAZAYA01. The sequence continues at coordinate 1,778 of CAZAYA010000053.1, forward strand.
ATCACGTCTTTGCTCTGGATCCCTTTTTCTTCGATGCTATCGGCCAGCTTTCTCCGGAGGCCTTTGTGTCGGTAGGTATCGTGCATGGGGTAAATTTAGCCACTAGTCAATAGCCAATAGCGAATAGAGCGGAAAAAAATAGCAACAAAGCGTAATAAGACCAATGCCGGAGGGGTCCCTATCTCTTTTTGAAAGGGGCTTTCATTGGCCTCTTTTCCCTTTTAGCATTCGCCTTTCCTCCACCTGCTCCTGTTAACAACTCACCCCCCGCTCTCCACGGGAAGCCCGGGAATGGCTTACCTTTGCCTTAACCTAAGTTCCTGTATCTCATGATCAAGATCGGCGTTCTCGGGGCTGGCCATCTCGGCAAGATCCACATCAAGCTTATCCAGGAGATCGATTCCCTGGAATTGGCAGGCATTTACGATCCGGACCCGGAAAAAGTCAAAGAAGCAGAAGAGACCTTCGGCGCCACCAGCTTCCCGGATATGAACAGCCTCATTGAAGCCGTGGATGCGGTAGACGTGGTCACGCCCACCCTTTCCCATTACGAATGTGCTGTGGCAGCCCTGAAGAACTCCCGGCACGTCTTCATCGAAAAGCCGGTCACCAACACGATCGACGAAGCCCGTTCCCTCGTTCAGTTAACCGAAGAAGCCAATGTAAAAGTGCAGGTCGGTCATGTGGAACGTTACAATGCAGCCTTCAAAGAAGCCCTTCCCTATTTCGACCAGCCCATGTTCATCGAAACCCACCGGCTGGCTGAGTTCAACCCACGGGGAACGGATGTTCCGGTGGTCCATGACCTTATGATCCATGATATCGATATCGTGCTTCGTGTGGTGAACTCCAACATCCGTCGCATCAGCGCCAGCGGCGTGGCTGTGATCAGCGAATCACCGGACATCGCCAATGCCCGGATCGAATTCGATAACGGGTGTGTGGCGAACCTCACCGCCAGCCGCATTTCGATGAAGAACATGCGCAAATCCCGCTTCTTCCAACGCAATGCCTATATTTCCGTCGACATGCTGAACCGGGAATTGCAGGTAGTGACCATGAAGGACGTGGAAGGCGAACCCGACCCTTTTGCCATTACCATGGATATGGGAGATAACAAACCTCCCAAGGAAGTCGAGGTGGACATGCCCGACATCGAAGCGAACAACCCGATCCGCGAAGAGCTGGAAGCCTTTGCCGATGCCATTACCAACAACCATCTACCCCACGTTACCGTCCAGGATGGCTATGCCGCCCTCGAGGTAGCCCATCGCATCATCGAAAAGCTGAAGGTCACCTCCGGCCTTCTCGAAGAGAAATAATATTTTCGCTTTTCTCCCGTTTTTAGCTACGCTGGACCGAATGATGCCGATGCAGAGGAAACCTACCCTGTTCTCCTTGTTACTCTTTGTAACCCTTGCGGGCTGCGAAAAAATAGACCCCCAAGAGGAAACCCCTTCCTTCATACGCGTGGAGCAGGTCCACCTCTCCACCAACCACCAACAAGAAGGCTCCAGCTCCCACGATATCAACGATGTATGGGTCTACCTCAACGATGACCTGATCGGCCCGTTCGAACTCCCCGCCAAGATCCCCATCCTGGCCGCAGGGCAACAAGAAGTCGCTTTCCGGGCCGGCATCTTCAACAACACCCTGCAAGAGGACCGGCTCATGTACCCTTTTTTGGATTTCTCACGTCACCAGATGAACCTCGTGAGAGACAGCATTATCTCTCTGCAACCGACCTTCCACTACTTCCCATCCTCTCAGATCAATATCTGGCACGAAGACTTCGAAGACGCCAATAATTATGACCTCCAGGCAACCAGTGAAAGTGATACCACCTTATCGGTCACCCAACAAGCCGACCATGTATATGAAGGGACCGGCTCAGGGATCGTCCACCTCACCCAGGACAAGCCCTATTTCAGAGCTTCTACGAATGAAGCCTTCACCCCCACCAAAGGGCAGAAATTCTATGTAGAGATGGATTACAGAAGCACTGATACGATCGGGGTCGGAATACTCGCCAACTCGATCAACAACACCTACGTTCGGTATGCCGATGTATTCCTCAAAGAAACCCGGGATGAACAAGGCGTGCTACGCTGGAAAAAAGCTTATCTGGACCTTACCAATGCTGTGGGAAGCGAAGTGAACGCCTCTTCCTTCGAAGTTTTTATCGAAGTGATCAAGACAGACAATGAAACACCTGGTACGATCTGTCTGGATAACATAAAAGTACTCCACCAAGACCTATGAAAAAAAAGCGGCAGACCGCGAAATACATTGCAGTTGATCTGCTCAGCGCTGCCGCTGCATGGATCCTTTTCTACATCTACCGAAAAGAGTATATCGAGCCGGTCAAGTTCGGCTACGACATCCCCTGGCACTTCGATCAGAATTTTTACCTCGGCCTCTTATTCGTTCCCCTTTTCTGGCTTGTCCTGTACACCCTTTCGGGGTCTTACAGCCGTATTTACCGCAAGAATCGGATCAAAGAACTCGGCCAGACCCTCCTCCTTTCCCTTATCGGGGTAACGGTCCTCTTCTTCGCTTTTGTACTGGATGATACCGTACCTTCCTACAAGAGCTATTATCACTCTTTCCTCGTGCTCTTCGCCCTCCATTTCGGGCTCACCTTTTTACTGCGACTACTCCTTACCTCCTCCACGGTCAAAAAGATCCACAACCGGAAAATAGGGTTCAACACCTTATTGATCGGGGGGAATGAACAGGCCCTGAAGATCTATGAAGAGATCGAGGGACTGAAGCAAAGTCCCGGCAATCGTTTCATCGGATTCGTAAGCTTGAACGGGGGCAGCGATCTCTCCCTGGAAGACAGGCTTCCCCACCTGGGCCGCATTAAGGATGTCCCATCCATTGTGCAGGACCAACAGGTCGAAGAGATCATCATTGCCATTGAATCCTCCGAACACGAGGAGATCCAGAGGATCCTCAACCAACTGGAGACCTGTGGCGTGATGGTGAAGATCCCCCCCGATATGTACGATTTCCTCTCCGGCTCGGTAAAGATGACCAGCATCCTCGGGGCTCCCCTCATCGAGATCAATCCCCAGATCATGCCCGATTGGCAACGATCGATCAAACGGATCCTCGATATCGTTCTCTCCATGGCCGCCCTGGCCCTTCTTTTACCACTTTTCCTCGTGCTCGCTGTCCTGATCAAGGCCACTTCCAAAGGTCCTGTGATCTACAAGCAAAAGCGGGTGGGCCTGTACAACAAGTCCTTTTACATATACAAATTCCGCTCTATGGTGCAGGATGCAGAAAAGGATGGCCCTAAGCTCTCCAGCAAGGACGATCCCAGGGTCACAAAGGTCGGTCGCTTCATGCGGCGAACGCGGATGGACGAACTGCCCCAGTTCGTCAATGTTATCAAAGGGGAGATGTCACTCGTGGGCCCACGCCCCGAACGGCAACACTTCATCGACAAGATCACCGAACGCAGCCCTCATTACAAACACCTCCTCAAGGTGAAACCTGGCATCACCTCATGGGGGATGGTGAAGTTCGGCTATGCTGAGAACGTGGATGAGATGATCGAACGCTCGAAGTACGATATCCTTTACATTGAGAACATGTCACTCGCGGTGGACCTGAAGATCATGATCTACACGGTCCTGACGATCCTGAAAGGCACAGGCAGGTAAGAATACTTGTCCTCCATCCCCTCCTGGCCGCCCTGAGTTTCCTATTTTTGAAGAGCAGTCAACGCTAAAACGATCCCATCATGAAGAATATCACAGTCATCGGAGCCGGGACCATGGGGAACGGTATCGCCCATGTTTTCGCCCAGAAAGGATTCAAAGTGGACCTGGTGGACGTGAACCAGGAAGCCCTCGATAAAGGCATGGCCACCATC
>CAZAYA010000053.1:5673-8937 GCA_964489175.1 uncultured Flavobacteriales bacterium
ACCGGATGGTGAAAAAGGAAAAGATCTCCGAAGCCGATAAGGAAAGTACCCTGGGGAACATCAATCCCCTCAGCGACCTGAAAGAAGGCGTGAACAGCGCTGAACTGGTCGTGGAAGCAGCTACTGAGAACATCGACCTCAAAATGAAGATCTTCGGGGACATCGACCAACATGCCCCGGAGAACTGCATCCTCGCTTCCAATACCTCTTCCATCTCCATTACCAAGATCGCTGCCGCCACCGACCGGCCAGACAAAGTGATCGGCATGCACTTCATGAACCCTGTCCCGGTCATGAAACTCGTCGAGGTGATCCGCGGCTATTCCACCTCCGATGCCGTGACGGAAACGATCATGAAGACTTCCACAGAGCTTGGGAAAACACCGGTGGAGGTAAACGACTACCCCGGCTTTGTGGCGAACCGGATCCTGATGCCGATGATCAACGAAGCCATCGAAACACTGTACCACGGCGTGGCCGGTGTAGAAGAGATCGACACCGTGATGAAGCTCGGCATGGCCCACCCGATGGGACCGCTGCAACTGGCCGACTTCATCGGACTGGACGTATGCCTCTCCATCCTGAACGTAATGCACGAAGGCCTTGGAAATCCGAAATACGCTCCGTGCCCGTTACTGGTCAACATGGTAACCGCCGGGAAACTGGGCGCAAAATCCGGGGAAGGTTTCTACGATCACAGCCAGGGTGGCAAAGAGCTGATCGTTTCGGACAGCTTCAAGAAGAAGTACTCGTATTCGGAGTGATCCTTCGACTCCGCTCAGGAACCATCTTATCCAACCCTGACAGGGTTCAGGACCCTGTCAGGGTTTTTCAGGTATGGCGTATGGAGTATTAAGTACAAAGACTTGAACCGTATTTGGTGGGGTATAAAAAGGATCTTGGCAATGGTAAGACCTTCTAATTCAAGAGAGGTCACTTCAAGTCTTAATACTTAGTACTTAATACTTCACACCCCTCAACTGTTCAGCTTCCACCAACGGCCACGATCCTCGGACTCTTCGATAACCTTCTGCACCCTTTCGGTGCGGGGCGTTCGCTCAGGCACGTCAACCTTACCCATTTCGATATCCAGGACGATATCCTCAATGATGCGGTCCTGACCCCGGGGGTTGTAGTTTTCTTTGAGGTCGCTTCCGAACACACGGGCGATGGATTGCCAGAAGAAAGCCGAAAAACCACCCCGCATGTCCTCGATGATGCGGAACGAGGTCTTCCCCGTTTCCCGGTCGATCAACCGGATGAGGATCCGCCCTTCGCTGACGGTAAGGTTCGTGATCTCTCCCTTGAACTCGGCTTTGAGCTCCTTCTCCACCTGTTTCATGTAATACTTCCGCTGCGCTTCGGTACTTATGTCCGACAGTTTCTTATCATACTCCTCAAAGAGCATCCCCGCCACTTTCGCATAAGGGTAGACCTCCACGACCTTGTCCTTCAACCGGTCATAGACCCGCTGATATTTCCGGCTCCGGTAGCGACGCCTTTCGCTCACCGTCGCCTCTTCCAGGACCACCATAGGAACCGTATCCCCATCGATCACCTGGGCCTCCACATAATACTGACCCGGAGCAGCATTATCCTGTCCGAACCCGGAAAGGGTCAGGAGCAGGAACAAAAAGGTCAATATGAAAGAACGGCGGATCATCGCAGCCTGAAAATAACAAATACCATTCCACTAACGAAAGGAGTGGCTGAATTGTATGTACAGTTGGAAGGGTAGAAAGGTTTCGGTCAACTCCCCAAAACCCTGTCAGGGTTTTCGACGGATCAAGGGGTCACGACCCCATCCTGCGCTCTTTCCAGCGAGAAGGGGTTTTCTTGTCATGAGTGATGAAAGCAGAAGAACGGCTTTCCTCGAAATGACGGGTAGCGATAAGGGTAGCAATGGCTTCCTCATCGGCATCATACTGCTGCAGCTTTTCCGGATCAAAGTGATCCTTGACGAAATGAGTATCGAAGTTCCCGGAAACAAAGGCCTCATGTTGCAGGGTGAAGCGGCAGAAATCAAGGGTCGTTTTGATCCCGGTAATGGTATAATCACTGATAGCGCGCAGCATCCGGTCGATCGCCTCCCGCCGGTCCTTGCCATGGACCACGAGCTTGGCGATCATAGGATCGTAGTGGATGGGGATGTCCATGCCTTCTTCGAAGCCATCATCGACCCGCACACCGATACCTCTGGGCGGCCGGTAGGTGGACAGGTGCCCGATATCGGGGAGGAAGTTGTTGGTGGGATCTTCGGCATAGACCCGGACTTCGATGGCATGGCCATTGATCGCCAGGTCTTCCTGGCTGAAGGAGAGTTTTTCCCCACGGGCGATCAGGATCTGCTCTTTTACAATATCGATGCCCGTGATCATTTCGGTAACGGGGTGCTCCACCTGGAGGCGGGTGTTCATTTCCAGGAAAAAGAAATTCTTCTTTTCGTCCAGCAGGAATTCGACCGTTCCCGCCCCCACATAGTCGCAGGACCGGGCCACGTTGATGGCAGCCTCCCCCATTTCTTTTCGCAATTCAGGTGTGAGCGGAGAAGAAGGTGCTTCTTCGATCACTTTCTGGTGGCGGCGCTGCACGGAACACTCACGCTCGAAAAGGTGCACGTAATTGCCATGCTTATCAGCCAGTACTTGCACCTCAATATGGCGGGGAGAACCCACATAACGTTCGATGAAAACGGCACCATCCCCGAAGGAGGATTCAGCTTCACTGATCGCCCGCTCCATTTGATCTTCCAATTCCGATTCTTCTTCCACGATCCGCATGCCTTTACCTCCACCACCAGCGGAAGCCTTGATCAGCAGCGGGAAACCGACCTCTTTGGCCACTTTCTTGGCCTCTTCAGGGTCGGCAATGGCTTCGTCCGTTCCCGGCACGAGCGGAGTGCCGTATTCCTTCACAGTAGCTTTGGAGGCCAGCTTGCTGCCCATCACCTCGATAGCGTGAGCCGAGGGGCCGATGAAGGTCAGACCGGCTTCCTCTATCTTACGGGCGAAACCGGCATTCTCGGACAAGAATCCGTAGCCGGGATGAATGCCTTCCACACCTCGCTCCTTCGCCACTTCGATGATCTTGTCCATCTTGAGGTAGGATTCGGAAGATGCAGCCGGCCCGATCAGAACAGCCTCGTCCGCATACCGGACAAAAGGTGCGTTACGGTCCGCCTCAGAAAAAACAGCGACGGTTTGAATGCCCATTTCCTTGGCGGAGCGCATGATGCGGAGGGCGATCTCCCCCCGGTTCGCGATC
>CAZAYA010000053.1:8947-15772 GCA_964489175.1 uncultured Flavobacteriales bacterium
GATCAGGATCTTGTCCATAACAATGCTTTAAGCACTCAGAGCGCATTCAGGAAATCCCGGAACTCTTCTACGACGGCCCTTTCTTTTTCCGTATAAGGCGGATACGCCTTTGCAACCCCTTCCACGAAAGCAATGAACTCTTTTTTCAGATCATCGGTCAGTTTGTGGCTCCCCAGTTCCATTTCCTTCTTGGCCCAGGCCAACGTGGTGGCCATATCGAGTTTCTGTTTTTCCAGGATCTTGAAGATGATCTCGGTAATATCGTATTCGAAATTTCTTTTTTGAGCTTCCTCCACCAAGAGATCATGGACCTTCTTCCCTTCTTCCAATTGCACCTCGCCATCAGCCATAGCAACACTATAAGCCAATTCACCGAGGGCATAATAAAGGGTTTCCTTAGCATCCATGCTCATGGGATCAGTTCTCAAAGACCGCTTTGACCTTTTGGGCTGCTTCTTCCAGCAAGGTAGCAGAATCGACCTTCAGGCCGGACGCTTCGATCAGTTCAGAAGCTTCCTCGGCATTGGTACCCTGCAGGCGAACGATGATCGGTACAGGGATATCACCGATGTTCTTATAAGCATCGACCACTCCCTGAGCAACCCGGTCGCAACGAACGATACCCCCGAAGATGTTGACCAGGATGGCCTTCACTTCCGGGTCCTTGAGAATGATGCGGAATCCTTTCTCCACCCTTTCGGCATCGGCCGTTCCTCCTACGTCGAGAAAGTTGGCGGGCTCACCGCCGGACAGTTTGATCATGTCCATGGTGGCCATGGCCAGACCGGCACCGTTCACCATGCAACCGACATTGCCGTCGAGCTTCACGTAGTTGAGGCCTGCTTCACCCGCTTCGAGCTCGGTAGGGTCCTCCTCGGTCTTGTCCCGCATCTCCGCATAATCCTTGTGGCGGAAGAGGGCATCGTCGTCGAGGGTGACCTTGGCATCAACAGCCTTGATCTTGTTATCAGAGGTCTTCAGGACCGGGTTGATCTCGAACATGCTGGAATCAGACCCTTCATAAGCCTTGTAAAGGGCCATCGTGAACTTGAGCATTTCCTTGAAGGCCTGTCCTTCCAAACCGAGGTTGAAAGCGATACGCCGGCACTGAAAACCCTGAAGCCCCACAGCCGGATCGATGGATTCCTTGAAGATCTTCTCCGGGGTCTCCTCGGCCACGGATTCGATGTCCACTCCTCCTTCCGGGGAATACATAATGGTATTGCGGCCGCTATCACGGTCGAGCAGTACGGACATGTAGATCTCGGAAGGTTCACTTTCTCCGGGATAATAAGCATCCTCGGTGATCATGATCTTGTGGACGGTCTTCCCTTCTTCCCCCGTTTGCGGCGTAACCAGATTCATGCCCAGGATCTCAGAAGCTTTTTCCTTCACCTCGTCCAGGTTCTTGGCCAATTTCACACCACCGCCTTTTCCGCGGCCACCGGCATGGATCTGCGCCTTGATGACGAACATCGGCGTTCCGGTCTTCTCCTGCAATTCCCTGGCGGCTTCCACAGCTTTGTCAGCATCATCTACCACGATGCCGTCCTGAACGCTCACACCGTACTCCTTGAGGATCGATTTTCCCTGGTATTCATGAATGTTCATGGGGACTGGTATTTTAAGGGTGAAGAGAAGTTTTTCGAATGCTCAAATGTAACCGTTTGCCGGGATAAAACCAAGGGGTGCTGAGTAAACAGTAAGCAGTGAACAAGGGTTGCACAACGGGCCGGACTAATGAGAAAAGAAGGTGAAGCATTGCAGGAGATCGAACCAGAAGGGCTTCCCCCTCCCTTCTGCCCCCCTATTGGCAACTGGCTATTCGCTATTGGCTTCAAGGATCGTCATTTCCACGCGGCGGTTCTTCTGGCGTCCTTCTTCGCTATCGTTATCGGCCACCGGTTTGGACGAACCGTAGTAGTTTACATCGATGCGGGCCTTGTCGATGCCCCGTTCCTGGAGATACCGGGCAACACGCTGGGCCCGTTTTCTGGACAGGTTCAGGTTCCTGGCCTTGGTCCCCACATTGTCGGTATGGCCGTCCAGGCGGATCCTCCAGGAGGGATATTCCTGCAACAAGTCCACCAACCGGTTGAGGGCATCGAAAGACTCCTCGCGGATGGTCGACTGCCCGAAGTTGAAGCGCAGGTCGTCAAAGGCTTTGTTGACCACCTCGGCCTGTTGCTGGGTCAATTGAACGATCCTGGAGGAATCGATGGCTTCTTCCAGCGGAAGGCCGGGATTCTTGTCTGAAGGAAGATACTCGTACTTACCGGCAGCGGTCAGTCTCGCGAAGTACTTCCGCGGTCCTTCATTGCCCTGCATCACGATGAAGACCTCTTCATCAACATCATCCTCTTTTCCTTCGATCCGGTACATGTGGGCCTTGTCAGCATCCAGTTTCCGGAAATCATAGACTCCTTCTTCATTGGGATAGGAAGCCCCGATGATGTTCCCACTGGAATCCACAACATACAACAGCCGTTGATCCTCATCCAGGTTCTTCAGTTTTTCCATGTATGCCTTGTCCGAAGGCAAATAGCGGTAGAAGAAGCCGGAATCATCCATTCTCACCGGAAATTCCCGCATTCCCTTCTTACCCTGCAAGCCGATCTTTATGCTGTTCCCTGCTTCGGGGTCCTTCCCTTCCAGTTCGTACCGGTTCGCCTTGTCGGCGGAGAGTTTGCGGAATTCAAAGACGCCGTCTTTATTCTTGTAGGCTGCTCCCACCACATAGCCATTCTTATCCAAGGCGAACAACAACCGCTGATCATCCTCCAGGTTCTCCAGGATCTCCATGTACTCCTTGTCCGAAGGCAGGTATCTTCTGAAGAAACCGGATTCCGTCATTTTGGCCATGAATTCCCGCGGTCCTTCCCGGCCTTGTAGCACAATGCGGATCTCATCATCCACCAACGAATCCTCGGCATCGATGAGATATGTATGGACCCCGTCGGCCGGGAGCTCTTCAAAGGCAAAAGTTCCATTGGAGTCCGGATAAGCCGTTCCCACCACCTCGTTATCCTTGTCCATGGCATAGAGGATCTTCTGTTCGGGACAGCCGTTCGTCTCTTTTGGTCCGGCCAGCTCCGGACAGTTGTCTTCCTTATCGGGAATGCCGTCGTTGTCCGTGTCCGGGCAACCATCGAAAGCCTCTATGCCAGGGACTCTAGGGCATTCATCCTCAGAGTCGCGGATACTGTCGTTATCGGTATCCGGACAACCATTGAAAAGTTCCACACCAGCTACTTCAGGACATTCATCCTCCGAATCCCGGATACCATCATCGTCGGCATCGGGACAACCATCCAATACATTGGACCCGGGCTTTTCCGGACAATCATCATACTTGTCCGGAATGTGGTCTCCGTCAGTATCCGGGCAACCATCGAACTCTTCGATCCCTGCAACCTCGGGGCAGTCATCCTCTTTGTCGGGAATACCATCTTTGTCCGTATCTGCCGGACATCCATTAAGCCTGGCAATGCCAGGTGTATCAGGGCATTCATCTTTTTCATCATGTACCCCGTCTCCATCCCGGTCGGGCGGGCATCCTTCCAGCTCCCAGGAGCCAGGGGTTTCCGGGCATTCGTCCTCGTGGTCGGAGACCTTGTCGCCATCCTTGTCCTGAGGCTCTCGGAACGGGAACGGCATCTTGAGGCTGATGTAGATATCAGCGCCGTTGGTCAGGTCCTGGGAAAGCAGGGACAGGAGGTCGCTGGTCCCGATCCCGACAGCCCCTGCCCGAAGACCAAGGCCAAGCTTAACACCGGACAACCGATTGTAAGATACTGGAAGGGACGCTCCGAACCACTTCTTGTCCCAGCGTGGCACAAAAGCGTACTGGTTCAGATAGGCTACTTTTCCCCGCTCATCAGGTTCGTGAAGTGAAAGGTTCGCACGGGCACCAGCATAAAGACCTTCCCATATATGATAATCCGCCTGAAGGGAGAGCCGGGTGGGCGATCGCATGGAAAAGGAGCCGGACTCCATTTCTTCCGTGTTGATCGTATCCGCCAGTAGCTGTCCGTTCGTATGATCGTAGGTAAGGGAAATAGAAGACGGGGCCAGTACATCCCCATCGAATTTCACCTGGCCCAGGTCCAGAAGAGACACGCCTACTTTCAACTTGTATTTTTCCAGGTCCCTCCGCCAACGGTCTTCCTCCCCATCCATATCATACTGGTATTCCTTGTAGTTCGGCCGCCACTCGTAGACCAGACCGAAGTCCGCCCCCATGCTCTGCACCCCCGAAGGACCAGCATTGCCAAGGGCCAGATCGGTGGAAAAGCGGCTTTCCTGCCCCACGGCATCGTATTCATACTCCGTATCATCCAGGTACAAATAGCCACCCTGAATGCCCTGCAAAAGCTTGAGCTGCATCCCTCCTTTGAGGAAATGCTGCGACCGGTCCAGGAGTACCCGACCGTAAGTAACCCCATATTCCATCCAAACCATGTGGTCAACGGACAACCGATCATTGGAAAGATCCTCCGAAGCAATGTCCTCTTCCCTGAGCCCATCGGCCAAACCCAACACCACCAAACCACCAGGCACATACAGCGGATTATACATGGACGGGAATCCTTCGTACAAAACCTCTCCGAGTCCTCCTTTCTCGACCCCCCGAACATTGGAGATGCTTCTCAAGCGAGCACCAGCACCGAGCGCATTCTTCTCACCGATCGATATCATGAAAGAGAAAATGTTCACCTCATTAGCAAGAGTGAGCGACCTGGGATCGTGCAGATCGAGCGGGCGAGTAGCCAGGACCGTATCCCTGGAAGCATCCGCCGTCCATTTGAACTCAGCGATATCATTGTAGGTAGACAGGTAGGCCGAGGGCAGCGTAGCATCGAAGGAATACCGGGAATCCACGATAGAGGCTGGTTGTTCGACCATGCTGTTCACCCCGGCGTAATCGAACTCCTTCAGGCCGGTGTATTCCTGGGCCCGTACGGGGAACAACGCGATCATCACGAACAGCATCCCGAGAAGGATACCAACTACAGCACTCCTCTTCTGGTGGTGAGAACAATACGGCCTGGGCATTTTCATACAAGTGAATTCAAGCCTCAAAAATAGTGATTTAGGTCGGGTGGAGGGAGATAGTGAGGTAGACAGTTAGCGAGGTAGACGGTGAGTGGGCAGGCCCGATGGAGGAACACCTGCTAAGTATAAAAATCCGATGACCCTGAAGCGGGCAAGCCAGGTGGCTGAGCGGAGTCGAAGCCTCCGTGAGAAGGGCCTAAGTGACTCACCCCTCCTCTCCCGAGCGAACACGCCGCAACATCCACCCTGCCATGAAGATCGCCACCCCATTGATCACCGGAATGATGAACACGGCCGGGACCACGTTCACACCGTGCAGGGCCATGGCCACGAGCTTGGCGGTGAGGGCGATCATGAGAACGGCGAGGAAGACCAGGTACGGAGTACCGAACAGGTAACCGGAGGGCCGTCCCCGGACCAGCATCCACCCGGCCACGAAAGCGGTGGGCAGCAACAATCCAAGGTCGAAGCCCTGGACGATGAGGGTCGTGTAATGCTGCACTTCGGGGGGATGGACCGTTCCATCCAATAGCGGAGGAACGACCACGCTCAGCCACAACAACGCGATCAGCACGGTATTGATCATGAGGAACCAGCCGGCCGGGCGGGCCGGAGCACGGGGCGAAAAGCACTCCCTGACCCGGGAGCGTTCGAATGCTCCCAACGACAGGAACAGCCCGAAAAAGGACAATCCCAGCAAGGCGACGTACACCAGGAACAGGGCGTTGTACATGGCCATGGCAGTGTAGAACAGGTAGGTAACGAAGAAATACCCCAGCACCCCACTCAGCAGGAACCGCGCCAGGACCGACCCTCTCCGCACGCCTACCAGGCCGATCAACAAGAGTGGAACCCCCACCCACAGCGTCACATAGTCCTGGGCGATGCCCTGGATGGCCACATCGGCCGACATGTGGCGGTAGATCCCCTGGCCGTGGATCTCAACGGTCTGGCCGCGGATGGACTCGTATTCGTAGGTTCCCGGGCCCTGGTCGGAGAAAATTCCGGTGAGGGTGGCGAGGGTGGCGAGCAAGGCGATGAGGAGGGTGATGGGCGTGAGGGGGCGCATGGGTTGGAACTCAGAGGGTCGCTTTTGGTTTTTTCCGGTTCGGGATTTCCCAGCTAAGCGTAGCGTCCTCCCTCCGGGAGGCAAGCTCGCTACGCTTAGCGGGGCACAACGGTTTGGCTAAAGCTAGTGCGGCTTTCCGTAAATTCCTAAAGAACCGGGATCGTCATCGTCAACCGATTCTGTGTCAACCGAAGACGTAATGGCCGCATTAGCTTTAGGTGTTGTTGTGCGGTCGTTCTTTTTTATTTTTTTCGTTCTTTCCATTCGGAGTATTCGTCCCAATCTTTAAGGTAGTCTTGTTTTCTATCTTGCTCATTACGTTCTTCAAACCCATGACTTGAAGTTCGTGGATATTCTGCTTCGGCTACGATGTCTCTGAAGTCTTCATTGGCTCGTCTTACCAAAAAGTCAATCTTAGTCAGGTCTTTGTCTGCAAGTTTGAGAACCGAAGCTGAAATTCTGTTCTTTCCTTGTCGTGTGTCAGACTTGATTTTGTTCAACTTGGTTTTCACTAAATCAGTCTGGTCGGGAAAATCTCGGTTGATGAGAAAGTTCAGTTCACTGTCGGAAATACTTGCAGCTGGTTGTTCACCTTTTTTATTTATCAGATCTTTCTCATTCATTGTCGTTTCGTTGTCTTTTTTTGAATGCCCTACAACAACCCTATAAGATCACCAAGGTGATCTTATACACTTATGGCA
>CAZAYA010000054.1:0-15743 GCA_964489175.1 uncultured Flavobacteriales bacterium
GGAATGCGTTTGCTCTCTTCTGCAGCCACGGTGAAGGTCTGGATGCAGCGGTCCACTTCCCCCCGGCTGTATTTCATGGGTTTACCGGCTTCCATGGCGATCAGTTCGGCCATCCGGTCGCGTTGATGGCGGATACCATCGGCGACTTCCATCAAGATCCGGTACCGTTCGTAGGCAGGAAGGGCGGCCATTTCATGCTCGGCATCCCGGGCCTTTTGGATCGCATCTTCCAATTGCTCCTGCGTTCCTGAGAAGGTGTGGGCAAAAACCTCATTGGTATAAGGATTCACCACTTCCAGGGGTTGATCGGAATCCGTGAACGTACCGCCAAGATAGAGTTTGTATTCTTCCATGGTGAGGGAATTCTTCGGTACAGGGTACAAGGTACTAAGTCAATGGGGACCGGCGATCGTAATGTGATCAAAGCCCGCTTACCGAAGGGCAGGTATAAAGTATCAAGTACTAAGTATTAAGATGTTCAAGGTCGGACCTTGACCTTATGGTTCGGGGGTCTTCTTCCTGATCATCCGCAGGCCTAAAAGTCAGGCTTTTTCTGCTGTATAAACTTCCGTATCGTTGATGGCCGCAATGGCTTTCGGTCGGAGGGTTGTTTCATCGCCGTTGATCTCCAGATAAGCTTTTCCTTGTTCCAGGTCGACCCGGCATTCGCGGACCCCTTCGAGGTTCTCCAGGAGGGATTTGACCCTGGTCTGGCAATGTTCGCAGCTCATGCCCTGGATGTTGAGTTCGATCATAGGTATCGGGTTTGGGGCGCAAAGGTACGAACCCTGCCAGGGGTCCCGGACCCTGGCAGGCTTTTTCTACCTTCGCCGGCGATGGGATCGACGCTCAAGGACCGTTTGCTGGCATGGGGCATGTTGTTGTTCCTGGCCCTGACGTGGGGGAGTTCCTTCATCCTGATGAAGCGTGGGCTGTATGATCCTGAAGGACAGCCGGTGTTCACCCCGCAACAGGTCGCAGCGCTCCGGATCTCGCTCACAGCTCTGATCCTGGCTCCTTTTGCTCTCAGAGAGCTGGCTCAGCTCAGGGGTAAAGCATTCTGGCCGTTGGTGTCGGTAGCGCTTTTCGGGAACTTCTTCCCGGCCTTTCTGTTCCCTTTTGCTCAGCAGCATATCGACAGCTCCCTTGCCGGGATCCTCAATTCGATGGTCCCTTTGTTCACCTTGCTGCTGGCGGTAGGTTTTTTTCGCTTGCGACTCCGGTGGTTTCAGGTCACCGGTATCGTTGTGGGGTTGCTGAGCGCTGTGGGGTTGATCGCCTGGGGTGGAACGGTCAGCCTGGATGGCAGCTACCCCTATGGGTTCTTCGTTATTCTGGCGACCCTGGGCTATGGTATCAATGCCAATGTGATCGCGGAGCACTTGTCCGATATGCATCCGATCACTGTGAATGCCCTGGCCTTTTGGATGCTGGGGATACCGGTCACCGGGTATCTTTTCATGACCGACCTCCCCGAAAGGATCGTTACCCATGAGCATGGATGGGCCTCTTTCGGCTACATTGCCATTCTGGCCGTGATGGGAACAGCCGTGGCCAAGATCGTCTTCACCCGGCTGGTGAACCAGACCTCTGCTTTGTTCGCCTCCTCCGTGACCTACCTGATCCCCCTGGTGGCTGTTTTCTGGGGAGTGCTTGACGGCGAAGGACTGGCAGGGCACCACCTGATCTTCGGTGGAGCGATCCTTACGGGAGTCTATTTGGTCAACCTCCGGAAGGTGGAGCAGAGGCAGAAACAATAGGCGATGCTTTTTTAGCCTTCGGAGTTGTTCAGTTACCGCCTTTTGCCTATATTTGCCCCCCTTTTGGATCGAAGTGGTCCCTAAAAATCCATCAGCATGTACGCGATCGTAGAGATAGCAGGGCATCAATACAAAGTAGAAAAAGACCAGCGGATCTTTGTGGATCGTCTGGAAGCTGAAGAAGGCGCCAAGATCGAGTTCGATCAGGTCCTTCTTACCGATGACGAGGGCAAAGTGAATGTTGGCGCCCCGGCTATAGACGGTGCCAAAGTGACCGGTAAGGTCCTCGGACACGTCAAAGGTGACAAGGTGATCGTCTTCAAGAAGAAAAGAAGAAAAGGCTACAAGGTCAGGAATGGCCACCGCCAGCAGTTCACCGAACTGACCATCGAGAAGATCGAGGAAAAGGGCGCTAAGAAAGCTTCTTCCACGGCTAAGAAAACCCCCTCTTCCGCGAAGACGGAAGAAACCAAAGGTGGGAAAACGGATAAGACAACGGCAAAAAAGGAGACAGGGACCAAGAAGAAGGCTGATCCCACCGCTCAGAAAGAGAAGACGAGCACGGCCAAGAAGAGCAGCACCGCTTCTCAGAAGAAAAAAAGCGAAGGCGCGGAAAAGAAAAGCACGCAAGCCAAGAGCAAAGGCAGTAGCGCTTCGAAGGCAACCGGCTCCGGGAACACTGCCAAGAAAAGTGGTGGCACCAAGAAGGGCGACGAGAAAAAAGATAACGAGTAGATCCAGGATACCAGAACTTTAAAACCCTTTCACCATGGCACACAAGAAAGGAATGGGAAGCACCAAGAACGGCCGCGACTCGGAGAGTAAGCGGTTGGGTGTGAAACTTTTCGGAGGAGAGCAGGCGCGTGCCGGCAATATCCTCGTTCGCCAACGCGGCACCAAACACCATCCCGGCGATAACGTGGGGATCGGGAAAGATCATACGCTTTTCGCCCTGACCGATGGGACCGTCGAGTTCCGCAAAAGAGGAAAGGGAAGGTCTTTTGTTTCGGTGAAACCGGCTGAATAACACCTGCTTCACCGTTGATCTCACACTCCCGGTCCATTAAGGCCGGGAGTTTTTTTTGCCTGCCCGGTAGGATCCACCCTGCCATTTCCGATCGCCATACTATTTTTACGCAAAGCCCTGACCGATGCTCAGTTTACCTTACCTCAGAGAGAACCGGGATGAAGTGCTTCGCCGGATGGAAGTCCGCGGCATGCTCCTGGAAGAACAAATAGATAAGGTGATCGCCCTGGACGATCGCCGTAAGCAAACCCAGCAACAATTGGACGAGCAGCTGGCCGAAATGAACCGGTTGTCCAAGCAGATCGGGGCTTTGTACAAGGAAGGCAAACAGGAGGAAGCGAAAAGCATCAAGCAGAAGACTGCCGAACTGAAGGATCGCTCCGCGCAACTTCGTGAAGAGCTTCATCAGGCAGAGCAGGAATTGCAGGAACAACTTTACCACATCCCCAATGTTCCCCATGAAAGTGTTCCCCAAGGGGATTCCGATGAGGACAATGAGATCCTGGAGGAGCATGGTAAAAAACCGGATATCCCTGATGCCCGGCCCCACTGGGAGCTGGCCAAAGAACTCGATATCATCGACTTCGAGGCCGGGGTGAAAGTAACGGGGGCAGGTTTCCCCGTCTACAAAAAACAAGGAGCCCGGCTCCAGCGCGCACTCATCAGCTATTTCCTGGATCAGGCTATGGAAAGAGGGTATATGGAGGTGATGCCTCCTTTATTGGTGAACGAGGCTTCCGGGACGGGTACCGGGCAGCTTCCCGACAAAGAAGGGCAGATGTACCACATTCCGAACGAGGACCTCTACCTGATACCGACCGCCGAAGTGCCCATTACCAATCTATACCGGGAGGAGATCCTTGAGGAAACAGCTCTGCCCGTGAAAATGGTCGGTTATACGCCTTGTTTTCGACGGGAAGCAGGTTCCTACGGAAAAGATGTGAGGGGTTTGAACCGGCTTCACCAGTTCGAGAAGGTGGAGATCGTTCAAATTCAGCATCCCGAGCGTTCACAGGAGTCGCTGGAGGAGATGGTGCAGCACACCAGGGATCTGTTGGCCTCGCTCGGCCTGCCTTTCCGGGTGGCTCGATTGTGTGGGGGAGATTTGGGATTCGCGGCTTCCATCACCTATGATATGGAAGTCTATTCGGCCGGACAGGGGCGTTGGCTGGAAGTGAGCTCGGTGTCCAACTTTGGAACGTATCAGTCCAACCGCTTGAAATTGCGCTACCGTGATGAGCAGAACAAGAAACACCTTGCGCATACGTTGAACGGAAGCGCCCTGGCCCTGGCCCGGGTGGTCGCTGCTTTGATCGAGAATTACCAGACCCCCGAAGGTATTCGTATCCCTGAGGTCCTGGTGCCGTATACAGGGTTCGAGATGATCGGGGGTAAAAAGTACAAAGCCCGCTACTGAGCAGGCAGGCATAATACACTGCTATCTATGAAACGCCATTCCATAACCCCCTTTCTCGCCACTTTCTTCATTGCACTTATCTTCCTGGTCTCTTGCCGGGGAGAGCGATACAAGGAGCAGATGGAAGGGATCGAACACATGTTGCAAAAGCTCGATACGGTAGAACAGCATCTGGCCGGCATAGATACGGGCCGGGCCAAAGAAGTCCTGGCTTATGCTGATCAGCAAATGGATTCCCTTCAGGAACGCTATCAAGAGGATACGATCGGGAAGGGGTTGTTCCCGGTCTTCACGGAACTCAAGGAAGTGAACAAGAGCTTCGGTTCGGTCCCGGGGAAATACGAAGGATTACAGGAAGAGTTGACCTATTCCCGCCAGCAGTTGAAAGACCTGGAAAAAGACCTGGAAGAGGGGGCGTTCGATCCGGAAAAAACCACTTCGTATTACCAGGTGGAACGAAAGGCTGTGGAAAAACTGGAAGCGAGGGTTAAAGCTCTGAAGATCGCCTTGGAGAAAGGGGAAGAGAACATGACCCAGTACAAGCAAAAGAAAAAGAAGGCATTGGAACGAGAGAAGGAACAGCGATAAATGAACTTTGGAATCCCCAGCCTTGTTGAAACGCATTGTATACGCTGATCGATCATTCTTGAAACGTTCCTTCCTCATAGCAACGCTTTTTCTGATCCCGCTGCTGGTCTTGCCACCATGCTCCCTGATGGGGCAAAGTGACAGCATGGATGAGCAATTGGCCGCCCAGTACTATCGCAATGAAGAGTACGATAAAGCGGCCATGTACTACAAGAAGCTCTATGAAAGTACCGGGGGGAAGACCTACTATTCCTATTACATCAAGAGCTTACTGGCCCTGGAGAAGTATGATGAGGCCATCAAGGTGGTGAAACGTCGGATGCGGCAGGAAAATGAGGGCATCGGTTTGCATGTGGACCTTGGCAAAGTTTATGAAGCGGCCGGAGAACCTAAAAAAGCCCGGAAGGAGTATGAGGAAGCTATTGAGAACTTGCCGACCGACCAGCGTCAGATCAATGACCTGGCGAACAAGTTCATCAACATGGGTAAGCCTGAGTATGCTCTGGAGGTCTACCGCAAGGGGCAAAAGATGTTCAACGGATATTCCCGCTTCAATTTCGAGATCGCCCGGGTCTATGGAGTGATGGGGAACCATCAGAAGATGATCGGGGCTTACCTCGACCTGCTCGAGGTCAACAATGCTTATTTGCAAAGCGTTCAGAATGCATTGGACCGGGCCCTGGATTTCAGTGAGGATGGTGAGCGTACAGACCTGCTCAAACGGGAGCTGTTGAAAAGGATACAGGCGGATCCCGACAAATCGGTCTACACGGAAATGCTGATCTGGCTGTACGTTCAGCATGAGGATTTTCAGTCCGCCTTCGTCCAGGCCCGGGCCATGGACAAGCGACAGGGAGGCGATGGGAGCCGGCTGCTGAGTCTGGCCAGGGTATGCACGCGTAACGAGGCATACGGGGTGGCGGCTCGATGTTATGAATACCTGATCGACAAAGGCCCCGAAGCACCCTATTACATGGAAAGCCGCATCGCTCTGCTGGATGTGCTGAACAAGAAGGTCACGGGAGATGCCGGCCATACCCGGGAAGACCTGGTGCAGCTCGAAGGGAATTATGAAAAGGCGCTCCGGGAACTGGGCCGGAACCCGGAGACTGCTTCCATGATGAAGGACCTGGCCCACCTTAAGGCTTTTCATCTGGACGAACAGGCCGAAGCGGATTCTCTTTTGCGGGAGGTCCTGGACATTGCAGGCCTTTCCGAGACCATGAAAGCCAAATGCAAACTGGAGCTGGCCGATGTGTTATTGCTGGAGGGGCGGATCTGGGATGCTTCCCTTTACTATTCCCAGGTGGAAAAGGCTTTCAAGCACGATAAGCTGGGGCATGAGGCCAAGTTCAAGAATGCCAAGATCTCTTTCTACACCGGGGAGTTCGAATGGGCACAGGCCCAGCTCGATGTGCTCAAGGCTTCCACCTCCAAACTGATCGCCAATGATGCGATGGACCTGAGCCTCCTGATCACGGACAACCTCAACCTCGACACCACCACCCTTCCCATGGAGATGTATGCCCGGTCTGACCTCCGGCTTTTCCGGAACGATCATGAAGGAGCCATGGCCACGCTCGATTCTATCATGACCCTGTACCCGGGCCACGACCTCGAGGATGAGATCCTGTTCCAGAAGTTCCGGATCGAGAAGGACCGGATGAATTTTCAAAAAGCAGCAGACCATCTGAACCAGATCTTTTCGGAATATCCCGATGACATTCTGGGCGACAATGCCCTCTTCGAACTGGCCGTGTTGCATGAAGAGGTTTTTGATAATGAGGACAAAGCCAGCGAGCTGTACAAGCGGGTCATGACCGATTACCCGGCCAGCCTCTACACGGTGGAAGCCCGTAAAAGGTTCCGCGCTTTGCGGGGAGACCCGCCGGACAAGCCTCAATAAGAAAAAACCACCCTATACGATCTTTTTTGTGAAAGAGAGATTACCCGCAGAAAGAGATCCTTCTTTTTTAGGATACGAACCTCCTCTCAATTCAAGGTGCAGCAACAGTTCATCCGGTAGTTCCCACTGCCGCTCTATCTGACTCCCTCCCTACCTTACAACCTCCCTGTTTCGCTACCTCACTTTCTTTACCTTTGCCCCCATGGCAGATAAGAAAGAAGATAGCCTCAAAGCGATCGTAGCCCATGCCAAGGAGTATGGGTTCGTCTTTCCTTCCAGTGAGATCTACGACGGGTTGGCCGCGACCTACGACTACGGCCCTTACGGGGTAGAACTCAAGAAGAACATCATCAATTATTGGTGGGGTTCCATGGTGCGCCTCCATGAGAATATCGTGGGCCTGGATGCGGCCATTTTCATGCATCCGGATACCTGGAAAGCTTCCGGGCACCTCGAGGCCTTTAACGACCCGATGATCGATAACAAGGACTCCAAGAAGCGGTACCGGGCCGATCAGTTGGTGGAGGAATACATCGAAAAGCAGCGGAAGAAGATCCAGAAAGAGGTGCACAAGGCCGCGGAAAAGTTCGGCGGCAGCTTCGAGGAATCCATGTTCCTGGAGACCAATCCGAAAGTCCAGAAATACCAGGAGAAGATCGAGCATGCCCGCGAGCGGTTGCGCGATGACCTCGAACGGAACGACCTGGAAGACCTCAAACGACTGATTGAGGAACTCGGGATCGCTTGTTCGGTTTCCGGTACCAAGAACTGGACGGAGGTCCGGCAGTTCAACCTCATGTTCGAGACCGAGCTGGGTTCCGTACACGATGATGCGAACAACATCTACCTGCGTCCCGAGACCTGCCAGGGCATCTTCGTCAATTTCCTCAACGTGCAAAAGACTTCCCGCCAGAAACTTCCCTTCGGGATTGCGCAGATCGGGAAAGCCTTTCGGAACGAGATCGTGGCCCGGCAGTTCATCTTCCGCATGCGGGAATTCGAGCAAATGGAGATGCAGTTCTTCGTGAAGCCGGGTGAAGAGATGGAGTGGTTCGAACACTGGAAAGAAGAACGCCGCCGCTGGCATGAGGCCATTGGCTTTACCGGCGATGCCATTCGCTGGCAGGACCACATCAAACTGCCGCACTATGCCAATGCGGCTACCGACATCGAATTCGATTTTCCCATGGGCTACAAGGAGCTGGAAGGGATCCACTCGCGGACCGACCACGACCTGAAGCGCCACGAAGAATATTCAGGCAAGAAACTCCGCTATTTCGATCCCGAGGAGAACGACAGTTATATTCCCTATGTTATCGAGACTTCCATCGGCCTCGACCGCATGTTCCTGGCCGTGCTTTCCCATGCCTTCGAGGAGGAACAACTGGAGGATGGCTCGAAACGGGATGTGCTCAAGATCGCTTCTGTATTAGCGCCTGTAAAAGCTGCCGTGATGCCCCTGACCAAAAAGGACGGCCTTCCTGAAAAGGCCCGTGCCATCATGGACGAGCTGAAGTTCGACCACAACTGCCAGTACGATGAGAAGGACTCCATCGGCAAGCGTTACCGCCGCCAGGATGCCATCGGAACGCCTTATTGCATCACGGTCGACCACCAGACCCTGGAAGACGACACGGTGACCATCCGCGACCGTGACTCCATGGAACAGAAGCGCATCCCCGTTACAGAGGTCAAGCCTTTGATCGACGAGGAAGTGAGTTTAGCTAAAGTTCTCAGAGAAGCGGGGGAAAGGCAGGGAGTTGAGTGACTTGTAATAGCGACTAGTGACAAGTGACTGGCGACTAGAGTGATAAGCAACTAGTCACAAGTCACTCTTCACTGTCTCAATCAGAAGTAACGATCGGATCCGTCTCCACCACATTACTTTCGTTCAGCGCCTTGTCTGCGAGCTGGATGGAGTACTTGATGGTGTCGTAGGGAGAGGTGGGGTCGTAATAGTAGGGTTCCAGGGTCACTTGAATATCTCCTTCCAGGGATTCCTCATCATCGTTCTCATCATCGAGCGGCGGCACCCGGTAGTGGAAAGGCGGGTCCAGGTCACGCTTCACCCATTGACCGTTCCGTTTCTCGTAGTATTCGAGGAACAGGTTGTTGTAATACCTGTTCCCGGGAGCAAAATCGCCTGTTGTATCCCCTTTGGCCAACCCGACGTTGCCGTCGCCGTCCCGGAAGGAAATGGTCAGAAGGGCCTTGTTCTGGTTTACTTCCTGAAAATCTTCGAACTCGATCCTGGGTTCCGGGGGGTATTCGTCCGGGTCGAGGCATCCCTGCGTCAATGGAAAAAGCAAGAGGGCCGCTATGAGGATCTTAAGGCGCATATACATGACATTCGAAGGATCGTTCTATCCTTCGTACCTTTCCTAACGAAGGTATGAAAAACCCGGTGAAAGTGAGCCCATTCTCCGCCGCGGACCTGGCGAACTGGTCCGAAACCCTTTTCGCGATCCGGAGCCGGAAGGAACTCGAAGAGATCGCTCTCGGCGTTTTTCGTTACCAGTATGAGAACAATGCTGTTTACCGGGCGTTCA
The DNA here is from genome assembly GCA_964489175.1 of uncultured Flavobacteriales bacterium. Taxonomy (GTDB): domain Bacteria; phylum Bacteroidota; class Bacteroidia; order Flavobacteriales_D; family CAYVSK01; genus CAZAYA01. The sequence continues at coordinate 9,248 of CAZAYA010000054.1, forward strand.
CGGATCAGCTTGCCATTCCGCCGGAAAGCGTGAAAGCCCTGACCGATATCCCCTTTCTCCCGGTAGAAGGTTTCAAAACGCGGCCGATCCGCACCGGGATCTTCGAGCCGGAACGGGTGTTCCGGAGCAGTGGCACCACAGGTCAGCAGCGGGCGGTGCATGAAGTGGCCGATGCTGGTTTGTACGGACAGGTCCACCGCGAGATCTTCCGCCGGCAATACGGGACTTTGGAAGACTATGCCGTACTGGCCCTGCTTCCTTCTTACCTGGAAAGGGAGGATGCTTCTCTGGTGGCCATGGCTGATAGTTGGATTCGAAGCAGCGACCATCCGGCCAGCGGTTTCTACCTGGACGACCGGGGCCGGCTCACCACTACCCTCCGGGAACTCGAGGAACAGCAACAGCCGGTTTTGTTGCTCGGCGTATCTTTTGCTTTGCTGGACCTGGCAGAGCAATTCCCGTTTCGGTTGGAACATACCATTGTGATGGAGACCGGTGGGATGAAAGGACGCCGGGAGGAGATGGTTCGCGGGGAATTACAGGAGCGGCTGAAGGCAGGATTCGGTGTGGAGCATATCCATTCGGAATACGGGATGACGGAACTGTTGTCTCAGGCTTATTCCCAAAGGGACGGACTGTTTCGGTCATCTCCCTGGCTTCATCCGATGGTCCGCGAACTGGAGGATCCGATGGCCTATCTTCCCCCTGGTCGTTCCGGAGGCCTCAACATCATCGACCTGGCCAATGTGCATTCCTGTGCTTTTCTGGCTACGCAGGATATCGGTCGGTTGCACGATGATGGTTCCTTCGAGGTATTGGGAAGGGCGGACAACAGCGATGTGCGCGGGTGTAATTTGATGGTCATTGAGTGATGAGGCAGGGGGCAGGTGTGAACCAGAACCGTCCTGAATAGCCTTGACCGTTTTTTTCGGAGGGTGGATGCCATCATGCTCAACGGGGAAAAGGCCGTCCGGGACCAGCGATCCGTGGTGAGGAACGATTCTACTGTTCCCCTTCCCCTCCTATGAACCTTTCCTGATCTTTATCGGTTTCCTTGTCCTTCAATTCATAAGAAAAGGAAAGGGAGAAAAAAGGTCCTCTTCTCCACTGGAATTTCCTGCGAGCGGTAAAATTGCTCCCGTCCACCGTACTCCGGTAGATATCGGTATTGAAAATATCCCTGACACTGAAAGATACGTTCCCTTTTCCATCGAACAGCTCCTTACGAATACCCGCATTGATCTCGTACATGGCCTTTTCCGTATCCTGTCCTTCCTTTTCAGGAGCTCTGTAATCGCCGTTGAACTGGATCTTGAACCAATCCTTCACATCAAAGTCGACCCTTGCCCGGCCATCCATGGTGAAGGCCGCATTGTTCAGGTCCTCACCGGCTGCAATTCCGCTGGTACTGCCATGGTAGAAGTGCGTGCTAATACTGAAGTTCCACCAGTCGGTGATTTCCATGCTATAGCGTGCCTCGATCCCGAGGTTCTGCCTTGAGGACAGGTTGTAAGGTTTGACGATCGTTATCCCTTCCTCGTTCACGGTATCCACATCCTCGATCTCGTTCTTGGTCCGGCGGTAGAAAGCCCCGAAATAGAAAGATCCCTTCTCCCGGTAATTGACGAAACCAAGATCGTAGGCCCCGGTGAACTCAGGATCGAGTTGGGAATTGCCTGTTCGGTAATTCCGATTGTTGTTGAAAGTGTTATATGGATTGAGCTCCCTGAAATAAGGGCGATCGAGCCGTCGGCTATAGCTTACCTGGATGGAATTGGTCTCGCTGATATCATAACTCAGGGACAGGCTGGGGAAGAAGTTGTAATAAGAACGTTCGCTTTCCTCTTCTTCACTTTTCAGGCTCGTAGTGATCCCGGTATACTCGAACCGGAGTCCTCCTTGGTAGCTGAAGTCCCCCGAACTGTTATTGTACATGGCATAGATCCCGTAGATCTCTTCGGTATAAAAGAAGGTGTTGGAGAACTGGTCGAGGGTGTTCCAGGGTTCGGAGGGGGAAGGTCTTTGTTCTACATTGAACAGGTTCTCGATGCTCCGGGTCTCGGCCCTGAGGCCGGTCTCGAACTTCCCTTCTTCACTGAAAGGCCAGATGTAATCGACCTTTCCCATATAAGCGTTCACATTCGTACTGTTCAGGGAATTCTGATGGATCGTCGTATCCATGGGAGCATCCGGGAGACCTGCGGTCTCGACCAGGTTCGCATCCTCTGTTTCATTACTTCCTCTTGCCTGCAGGTTCACCAGTAGTTCATGGTCTTCTTTTCCAAAAGTCTTTTCATAACTGAGGTTCAGTTCATGATCCCCTTCCTTTTCTTTTTCGAGCTCATCTCTGATGACCCTCCGGACAAGATCTTCCCGTTGGATAAGGCCCTCGTTGTATTCAAAGAAAGAGAGTTCGGTGTTGTTCCTTTCATCCCCGAGGCTGTATACGCCGGAGATCTTCAGCACATCGTTGGGGGTGAAGTAGAAATCGGAGCCCAACTGGAGGTTATGGTTGAATCCTCCTCTGCTCTGATCTTCGTCGGTCCTGAGGGAATAGGTCGTATCGGGATAATTGAAGGTCTGCTCCCTCCATCCTCCCCCGGGAGCACGGTCGTAGCCGAAGGTATAACTTCCGAAGATGTTGTACCATTTCTTCCGGTAGTTCATATTGACCGACGCTCCATGGTTATGAGGCCATCCGGCTTCAAGGGAAAAGGTGCCGTTCAGTCCCCAATCGATGTTCTCTTTGAGAATGATATTGATGATACCGGCTGACCCCTGAGCTTCGTATCTGGCTGAAGGGTTGGTGATGACCTCGACCTCCTTGATCTGGTTCGCCGGGAAATACCGCAAAGCCTCTGACCCTGAAATACCCATCATGCTGGAAGGCTTTCCATTGATCAGAATACGTACGCCCTGACTGCCCCGAAGGCTGATGCTCCCTTCGATATCCATGGAGACGGAGGGGATATTGTTCAGCACATCTGAAGCGCTGGCTCCGGAAGTGCTCAGATCGGTCCCTACATTGAAGATCTTCTTGCCTTCCTTCATGGTTATATGACTGCGTTCCTCCTCCACTGTGAACTCACCAAGGGTATCCTTCGCTGAGCTCAGAGCAATGGTACCGAGCTTCCGGACAGGCTCAGAAGGTCCCAACCGGATACCGGGGATGATCTTCGACCGGTACCCCATGTATCGGGCCTTCAATAGGTAATCCCCTTTCTTTGCCTTGATGATGAAATCGCCCTCGGCATTGGCGCTGGTACCCGTGATCATGGAAGAATCCTCAGCATTCAAAAGAACCGCCGTTGCCATGGGTAAAGGTTCCTGCTGCTCCTTGTCCCTGATCGATCCGGTTACTTTGAATTCACCTTTCTCCTGGGCCCTTAAGGTGAAAGGGGGCATCAAGCATGTTATTACCAGGAAGATCATCGCCTCTTCTCTCATAGGGATCCGCTTTGGAGAAACGTTGACCAATGTAGAACAGGATCCTGAAGGAATTCTGTTGTTCAGGGATCCTTCACCTTTTGAAGTGGTTTAGGGTTGTGGAGGGGTCAGTCCCCTCCAGGAACGTAATGCTGATCCGGTGCCGCCCTTCTGCTACAGTATAGTCCACTTTCCAACCATGAATATCACAGATCTTCTTGACAACCGATAACCCAAGACCTGACGAAGGAGAAGAGGGATCTCCTTTCCTGAAGCGTTCGAACATCCTTTGGGGTTCATGGGAGATAGGGGGACCTGAATTGGAGATCTTCAACAGGCCCTTATTAAGGTAGACTTCGATCCAACCTCCGGGAAGATTGTGTTTGATCGCATTCCTGAACAAATTGGACAGGAGCATTTCTACCAGGGAGGGGTCCGTTTTCCTAATGATCACGCTCTTCAATTCCTTTTTCAGTTCGATCCCCTTTTCCTGGAGGATATCGGAGAATTGCTCCAGTTCTTTGTTCAGCATTTCAAAAAGATCGACCGAAGAAGTCTTGCTGAACTGCTGATTATCCAATTTTGCAAGTAATAGAAGGGTTTGGTTAGACCGGGACAGTTTGGAAGATGCAGAGAGGACCGACCGGATGGAGTTGGCCTGTTCTTCGCTCAGGTTCGGGTCCTGGAGCAATTCCTCCAGGCGTGTTCGAATGACGGCCAAAGGCGTTTGCATTTCATGAGAGGCGTTCTCCGAGAATTCTTTGAGCGTGTTGTAATCCGCGCGGATCCTTTCGGTAAGGTTTTCAATGGCCCGATCCATTTCCTGGAATTCCGTTATATCGGAGGTCTTCAATCTGGGGTGAACGGCCTGGTCCTCTTCCAGGGAATAATGCTTCAGAACGCTCAGGTTGTGGTAGAAAGGGTCCCAGATACTTTTGGAGATATAACGATTCCCGAAATACAACCCGCCCAGAAGGAGCAACAGAACAACCCCCAATGAGCCTCCTATACTTTCAATATAATCGTTCGGTTCTATCGCTACCTGCCTGATGGTGATGCGGTAATTGTTCCCCTGGATCCTCTCCACCGTTGACAGTTCTTTGTACAACTCCTTTTCATCCTCAATGGGCTCATAGATCACAGTATCCTTGATCGTGGAGGATGAACGTTCGGGAGAAGCGGTCATTTTCACCTGGATCAGCGGAGAGAGTTCGGGGACTTCTTTGTCGTTGCTGATCTTGTGAACGATCCTGTTCTTGTCCTTGAACAGTTTTTCCCGGATCTCGAACTCGATGATGGAGGTCATGAGAAAATAGATGAGCAGCCCTGCCAACAATAAAAGCGTTCCTGACAAGAGCAAGTGGAACCTCGCTGTTTTGCGAAGAAGCCTCATGGTGTCTCCCCGAATTTATACCCGATGCCATAGACCGTCTTGAGATGATCTTTTCCCCCAACTTCCAGGATCTTTCCCCGCAGGTTCTTGATATGGGTATAGATAAGGTCGTAATTATCGGACATGTCCATGTAGTCCCCCCATAATCGTTCTGCTATGGCTTCCCGGGTGAGGACCCGCTCTTTATTGGTGAGGAAGAACTCAAGAAGGTCGAATTCTTTCCTGGTAAGGTCCAGGGGATGACCATGGACCAAAACGCTTCTTCCTTCATGGTCCAGGGTGATCTCATGGAAATCGATCGTATGACCACCCTGGAAATTCCTGTTTCGTATCACTGCGTTCACCCGGGCATTGAGCTCTGCCAGGTGAAAGGGTTTGGTGATGTAGTCATCTGCTCCGAGGGAAAATCCTCTTAATTTATCATCCAGGGAATCCTTGGCAGAAACGATCAGGATCCCTGTTGCTGGATGGTCTTTCTTCAAGATCTCCAGAATATCGAACCCGTTCCCGTCCGGAAGGAGGATGTCGAGCACCGCTACCTCATATTGGTGGAGAGCAAGCTTGTCTTCCGCTGAGGCACGATCGGAAGCTTGTTCACATATCATGCCCTCTTTTTTGAGGTATTGGGCGATCGACCGGAGGAGGTCCGGTTCATCTTCTATGATGAGGGCTTTCATAAGATCCTGGCCAGGTTCTTTTTTTTTGACTCGGGCAGCAATCTAAGGGTCGATCCTGAAGGAATTCTGTGAAAAACGGAACTTGATTCCTTTGCTCTGGGGTGGGAAGGGACGGCGCCCTTATATTTTGAGTCCGATCGGAAAGCTGCGGAATACCTTCTGGGAGGCCGGACCTTGAACTCAACAAGTTCACCTATTGAAAGACGAACGATGCCCTCAGGCAGGATGTAAGCCCTATTTCAGTCCTTGATCGGCATAAAAGAATTAATGGTCCTTGTCTATCAAATTAAGGAAAAACCATGAAGAGCAGCAAAAAAGAGAGGCATCTCCTCCTGGGTAAGGGAAGAAGGGTTTGACGAACTACGGGTGTCCTTCCTTCCAGAGAGGACCGAGGGCTTTTTCATTCCTATCCCAGCAGCCACGGCATCAAGGTGCCGCTGATCTGTTTCAGGTCGATCTCATATTGTTTGGCCACGAAGCGGGCCTGGATCAGGTCGCTTTCCGCGGCCAGGGCGTTCAGTTGGATCTGGCGGAATTCGATATGGTCGATCACTCCCTGTTCATATTGTTTTTCAGCGATACCGAGCACCTGTCTTGCGGTTTGGACTTTTTCCTTTTCAAGGGCTACCTGGTCGAGGGAGCTGGAATAATTCTCATAGGCGGTTAAAAAAGCTGCATCGATCGTTCGCTCTATTTGTTCGACCTGGGTCTTGCTCTTTTCGACGTTCAAAGCAGCATTTTCTATTGCGGTTTTTTGTTGTCCTCCGTCATACAGATCGAATCGGACATTGACGCCGACCAGGGGGCCGAATTGTTGGTTGGACCGAAGGAAGCCTACTTCACTGGCCGAGCGATCGTAGTTGTATTGGCTGAATACGGATACTTCCGGCCACCGTTTCCCTTGTTCGATCTTGAGGTCCTGTTGTTCGATCATCTCCTGGACCTGAGCCTGGGTCAGTCTTGCATTGGACTTTTGGGCGGAATCGCGCAAGGCCTGTTT
>CAZAYA010000055.1:0-12226 GCA_964489175.1 uncultured Flavobacteriales bacterium
AGGGTGATGATGGTGGCGGCGGTCTCGAAGAACATGTAATCATGAACGGCCGGGGTGCCATAGGACTGGATCGTTCCGGCAAGGCTGTACCCAAAAGCGGCGGTGGAGCCGATGAAGATCAGTACATCCATGTTGATCACACCCCCTTTGAGGCTGCCCCAGGCACTTCTTCCGAAATGCCAGAAGCCAAGGGCATATACCGGAAGGGCAAGCCCGAGTTGGACCAATGGATGTTGGATCAGCCAGTCTGCTGGCAGGAACATGTGCAGGAAGAGCGGGAAAGTGAAGATCAGGGCGAACAGGAACTTCTTCTCGATGGTTGCAAGTCCTTTTGATCCGGTGGATTTGTCGTGGACCACATGGAACCCGAGCTTGGCGATCTCCTGTTCGATGCGTTGTTCATCGATGTTCGCATCGTTGATGAAGGAGACCTCTCCTGTAGTGTAGTTGGCATACACCTCTTTCAATCCCATCTTTTCCAGGCGCTTGTTAATGCTCAGCGCACAGGTGTTGCAGGTCATGCCTTCAACTTCCAGGGTATGATCTTGGGGTTCCGTCATAATAGCTAACAACACAAAGATAAGGCCTTGGGTTCATCGATGAGGAGGAAGGAATTATTGATTATCTTTGCCAGCCCACACGGTGAGATTAGTTCAGTAGGTTAGAACGCCAGATTGTGGTTCTGGAGGTCGTGGGTTCAAATCCCACATCTCACCCTTCCAATTCCATAAAAAAACGCCCCGGTTTCGGCCGGGGCGTTTTTGTTGTTGCAGGATAAGGGAGGTTCTAGCGCTTTCGGATGTCGGTGTATTTTCTTTCGTTGGACCCGACGTAGACTTGTCGCGGGCGTCCGATGGGTTCCTTACCCTCCGACATTTCCTTCCACTGAGCGATCCATCCCGGAAGCCGCCCGATGGCGAACATCACGGTGAACATGTCGGTAGGGATGCCGATGGCCCGGTAGATGATGCCGGAATAGAAGTCCACATTAGGATAGAGCCCGCGTTCGATGAAGTATTCATCACTGAGGGCTACTTCTTCCAGTTTTTTGGCGATGTCGAGCACCGGATCCTGAACGCCCAGTTTTTCAAGGACCTGATCGGCGTTCTTCTTGATGATGCGGGCTCTTGGGTCGAAATTCTTATAGACCCGGTGACCGAAGCCCATCAGGCGGAAAGGATCCTCTTTGTCCTTGGCCTTTTCAATGTATTTTTTCAGGTCGCCGCCATCCGCTTTGATCTCTTCCAGCATCTGGATAACGGCTTGGTTGGCCCCACCGTGAAGGGGCCCCCAGAGGGCGCATACACCGGCGGAGATAGAGGAATAAAGGTTGGCCTGCGAAGAGCCGACGATCCGGACCGTGGAAGCTGAACAGTTCTGCTCGTGATCAGCATGCAGGATGAGCAGTTTATCGAGCGCATCCACCACCACAGGGTCGGGTTCGTACTGTTCGGAAGGGGTCGCATACATCATGTGCAGGAAGTTCGCGCAGTAATCCAGGTTATTCTGCGGGTACATGATGGGATGCCCGATGGAGTTCTTATAAGCCCAGGCTGCCAGTGTGGGGATCTTGGCCAACAGGCGGTCGATGGTGCGATCGATGGCTTTGGGGGGACGGTGCGGGTTCTGGGATTCCGGGTAGAAGGTGGAAAGGGAACACACCATGGAAGCCAATATTCCCATCGGGTGGGCCTTGGTCGGATAAGCTTCATAGAAACGCTTCATGTCCTCGTGGACCAGCGTATGATGGGTGACATTATCGATGAACTCATCGTATTGGGGTTGGGTGGGGAGCTCGCCATAGATCAGCAAGTAAGCTACTTCCAGGAAAGTCGACTTTTCAGCCAGTTCCTCAATGGGATATCCCCGGTAGCGTAACACGCCTTGTTCTCCATTCAGGAAAGTGATCGCACTTTGAGTGGAGCCGGTGTTCTTGAACCCTTTGTCGAGCGTGATATAGCCGCTGTCTCCCCGAAGTTTGGAAATGTCGACGGCCTTTTCGTTCTCCGTTCCTTCTACAACAGGGAGTTCGTAGGTCTTGCCGTTCAGTTCTAATTTTGCGGTTTCTTCACTCATGGCTGGTCCGTTTACGTCGTTTCTCTATCGAAGCGGGCTAAAAATAGAAAAATTTTCAGTCCTATAGCGGGGTGGTACCGGTAGAATAGGGTCCCACATGGTCCATGATCCCATGGGACCTTCCGGCAGAGCCTTTTAGAAATAGAAAGAAAGGATGTAAAGGCCGGTCGCTAAAAGCGTGGCAATGATGACCCAAAAAATGGCCTTGTTCTCCGTGGAGGGATCGGCATGGCCAAAAGGTTTGAAATGGACTTTATACCGGGAAAAGGAAAAAAGGGGTGGAGGGGACTTGTCTTTTGAAGTGCGTTGCTCTTGTTCCTTCTTGCTGCTATTTTCCATCTCCCCTTCCTGTAGCGTGATTTCTTGTGCTTAGGGGGCTTTTAGCCACCTTCTTCCTCATAGTTTTTGATGAACTTGTTGAGGTCTTTTTGTGCTTTGTAATGCTCCTCATTGAAGAAGACCAGAATGGGCTTCATTTGGTCGGGTCCACGGTAACCCGGGAGGGGGCTGATGAGTTGGAGTTTTTCGTCCAGGAAAACGACGGTGGGATAACTGGCCCGCCCCTGCATTAGTTTCAGAGCGAGTTCGTGGGTTCCTCTTCGCCCTGTTTTCTTGAATTCCAGAGTATCATTCCCCATGATCACATCCTGCTTCATCTCTGCGTTCAGTTTCACGGGATGATAGTTCTCGTTCATGTAGGAAATGACCTCGGGATCCGAGAAGGTGGATTGGTCCATTTTCTTGCACCAGCCACACCAGTGGGTATAAACATCCACGAAGATCTTCTTGGGGTTCTTCTGATTGGCTTGAAGGGCTTCTTCCCAACTCATCCACTGGATGCTGTTCTTCTCATCTCCTTTTTTTTCTTTCTTCTTTTGGCCGATGACCTGCATCAGCGGGAGCAGGAGGAATAATATCAAAAGTGTATACCGGTACATAGACGGATATTGGATCGGTTCCTGTTCAACGAATGGCAACAGGATTTTGTTTTGTCATTTTTCATGCTGGTCAATGGACCCCATGCATCCATTTCCTGAGAACAGGGATAAGCAGGACCAATACCAAACCTGTCCCGACTGCGATATAACCGACCAGTTGATAAACGCTCGAATAATTGGACAGCTGGTCGAAGGAGGAAAGGGTCATCGGTTCATATTCCTTGAGTTTTTCTTGGGTCAGAACACCGTTCTCAACAGCTACGCTTCCGGGTTCCCGTGCTGCACCTGTAAGCATGGCTATCTGTTCGGGTTGCAGGTTCCCGTGCTTGAGGGAGTCGTCCAGGGCATTCTCGGCATGATCACTGTGTTGAAGGGCGAGGACTTCTACCTGCTTTTTAGAAAGGGCCTGGTTATCCAATGCAATGCGGAGGGTATCCAGAGTATTCTGGAATTTTTCCCTGGAAGGGAACCTCCCTTCACCCCATTTTTCCAGGGTGGCTACCTCTTCCGGGCTCCAGTCAACTTCCCCGCTTTGTACACTGCTGGTAAGGATGGAAGAGACTTTTTTGTCAAGTTCGGGATCATCAGAGGTGGTATGGAGTGGGTTACGGGCCAGGCTTGAGAGCAATTCCAGCTCTCTTCCTTCGAGTTTACCATGCTTCAGAGAATCTTCGAGGACTGCCTTAACTGTGTACTGATCGCCTGAAGCAATGGCGGAAACCTGTTCATCGGAGAGATATCCGTTGGCGATGAGTTGTTCCACCTCGTTCACGAAAGAAGCTTCTTTCCATTCCAGGAGTTTCTGCCGCTCTTTTTCGGAAAATCTGAAATCCTCATCAGAGAGCTTGACCTGTTTGACCCCCGAGCTCAGGACCGCTGCTACTTCTTCGTTGCTTCCTCCGGTGGTCAGCTTGGCGATCTGGCCCGCAATGGTGTGGGAAAGTGCTGTCGAAAGGAACCACAATCCCATCAACTGAGCGGTCATGTTGCGGGGAGCAAGCTTTGTGATCATGGACAATCCTACAGGTGAGAGGCTCAGTTCACCACAGGTTTGCAGCATGTAGGAGAGGATCAGGAAGATCAGCGGGATCAGGGCCGCACTGCCGATCACGGAAACGAAGTTGACCCCGAATACCAGGGCGAGAAAGCCTATTCCCAGCAGTACCATGCCGAAAACGAACTTCAGCGGCGTGGAGGGCTCTCTCCCGGTACGGTTGAGGCTGACCCACATCGAAGCGAACATCGGACCCAGGATCAGGATGAAAGCAGGATTCACCGATTGGAAGACCGAAGCCGGAATAATGGCTCCGAACAGTTTACGGTTTACATTGCTTTCCGTGAGTAGGGTAAGAGAAGAGCCGGCTTGCTCGAAAAAGGCCCAGAAGAAAATGTTCACGAAAGTGAGGATCACGATGACCCATATCCGTTGCTTGTCTACCTTCTCTTTGGAGAAGGATTGAATGAAGACCCAGGAAAGACCCCCTATGGCAGCAAAAAGAATGAGGACTTCTACCAGTTCGTAGTACCGGACCAGCGCTGCGACCAGGATCACGGTAACTACACTGCCGATGTATACGAGATGTTCCCGGTTCAGGCCGGCGAACACTTTCTCGTAAAGCTTTTCTTTGTCCGGAATGCCGCCATTATCCTCGGCCAGATTCTTTTTCCCGGTCTCGAAAACAATGAGCCCCAGCAACATTCCGATGCCGGCCAGGCCGAATCCATAGAACCAGCCGTAGGTCTCTCCGATGTAGCCGCAGATCAGTGGAGCGAGGAAAGCACCGAGATTGATCCCCATGTAGAAGATAGTGAAGCCCCCGTCCCGGCGCGAATCCCCTTCATCGTAAAGACCGCCTACCATGGAAGAGATGTTCGGTTTGAAGAATCCGTTCCCGACGATCAAAAAGGCCAGCGCCAGGTACAGGAAGAATTCAGTCTCGATCGCCATGACGAAGTGACCGATCATCATCAGCACCCCGCCCAGCAGTGTCGACTTCTTGTATCCGATCAGCCTGTCGGCCAGTAGTCCGCCGATGTATGGTGTTGCATAGACCAGTGCTCCGTAAGCAGCATAGATACCATATGCTGTGGCCTTTTTGGTCGGATCGGCCATGTAGTCGAACAACTGAAGGGTCATGTACAGGGTGAGCAGGGAGCGCATCCCGTAAAAACTGAAACGCTCCCACATCTCGGTGAAGAAAAGCATGTACAGCTCCTTCGGCTGCTTTCTGCGGGTCTCCGTGGTGCTTTCGGCCATGGCTGGTCGTTCGACTTGGTTTGAGACCGGCTAATATAGGAATTTAGGTAGAAGATAGGGTGAGGGATCGATCGGGAGGCTGTAACGGGATCAGGCAAGAGATCACTTCTTCATAACCTTCGGAGAGGAGGTTGTTATTTGCTCCCTTTTCAACCTTTGCTTCGCATTTAGTAAGATCGTTTTTGGATCGTTTTTTCGAACTTTCCGGCTGATAATCGTGTTGGATCAAGATCTTAAAGCGTTGACCAATGGATGAAGCCCTCAGAGAAAGATTGGCTACGGAAAAACGCAAAAAGAAAAGATCTCCTTTTCGTTTCCGGAAAGATGAAAGCATATCGCAGGCAGTCCGGCGAATAGCCCATGATCAAACCGTGTGCGCTATCGAAGATCTGAGGAGCGAGGATCAGCACCAAGGAATTCACGATGCTCGTAAAAAACTCAAGAAGTTACGGGCGTTGCTGCGCCTTGTCCGGGAGGAGATCGGGGAGAAGAAGTATCGGGAAGAGAATATTCGGTACCGGGATGCAGGGCGCAAGCTCTCTGATATAAGGGACGACACCACCATGCTGGAAACGCTCCACCGCCTGGAAGCATTGGGTCCGGATGGAAAAGCTTTAAAAGCGATCCATACTGTTCGGGAGGATCTTTTGCAGAAACGGGAGGACAAGGCCCGGGAAATGGTCCGTGGAAATAATGTGACGGGAGAAGTGGAGAAGATGCTCTATGCGGGACTCAAAGGGATCGAGGGATGGCCCTTGCAAAAGAAAGGGTCCTCAGGCTTGCAGGTTGGTTTGAAAAAAGTATACAAGCAAGGGCGTGATGGCTTGGTCGTGGCTCGTGGAGAGCCTGATGTGGAAAATCTTCACGATTGGCGGAAAAGGGTGAAATACCTGGGCAACCAGTTGAAATTGCTGCGCAATGTCTGGCCGGAAGTGATCAAAGCGCATTCTGCTGAAGCGATGAGATTGGCTGCCATCCTGGGGGATGAGCATGATATTGGTGTGTTGTTGACCGCTTTACAGGAAGGGGTTTTGGAATGGCCAGGCAAGAAACTTTACAATGCCCTGGAAAAGTTGGCGGAAACTGAACAGCACCGTTTGCGTGATGAGGCTTTTCCGTTAGGGGAGAGGATCTACTACGAGCAGCCCCGTGTATTTGCGGACAGGGTTGTCCGGTACTGGGAGTTGTGGAGAGGGTGAGGCCTAACCGTTATTCATTCAGCAGCACTACTTTTCCGAATTGTTCCCCTTTGGCGAGATGGTTGAAGGCTTCTCTGGCTTCGTCCATAGAGAACGTACGGTCCACTGCGGGGATGATCCTGTGGTCGTTCACGAACCCGACCATGTCACGGAAGTTCTTCGGTGATCCCATGGTGGAACCGAGCAGGGAAAGTTGTTTCCAAAAGATGACCTGAGGGGAAAGACCGTCGATCTCACCTTGGGTTCCCCCGTAAAAGGCGATCCTTCCTCCGGGGGCGGCGACCTTCGCAAGGTCAGCAAAACCTTTTCCTCCCGCGCTGTCGATGATCACATCAAAGCCTCCGGTGCGGTCCTTCAGTGCTTCCGCCCAGCGGTCTTCTTTGTAATTGACCCCGCTTTTGGCTCCCAGTTCCATGGCTTTGCGGATCTTGAGGTCAGAGCTGGAAGTGACGTAGGTCTCGGTCCCGAATGCCACCGAAAACTGCAGGGCCATCTGGGCGACCCCGCCTCCTGCACCGGTGATCAGAACCTTGTCCCCTTTGTTGAGCTCGGCCCGCACGAACAGGGCCCGGAAGGCAGTCAGCCCTGCAAGCGGTAGGGCGGCTGCGTGGGTGGCATCCAGATGAGGTGGACGGGGATGCACATGGGTTTCCGGGATGACGAAGTACTGGGCCAGGGTGCCGGGGTCTGGCATGCCCAGTACCCGGAAATTTTTTGATTGAAAGCGTTCATCCTCCCCCCATTCGATCCCGGGGTCGACGATCACTTCCTCCCCGATCCTGTCTTCTGATACTCCTTGGCCTATGGCTTCAATGCTGCCACATCCATCGGATCCCAAAATGCAGGGTGTCTGTATCTTAGGGTATTTTCCTTGTTGAATGTATAGGTCCCGGTGGTTGAGGGCGCCGGCCTTAATAGCGATCAGCACTTGTCCGGGACCGGGATGGGGTGTGTCGGTCTTTTGCCAGGCTACTGGCTGGCCGACTTCGGAAAGGATGACGGCTTTCATAGACTCAGGGATAAGAAAGGTTTGCCAGCAAAGTAATAAAGAAAAGAATGGGCTGGTCCTTAGGGAAAGGACCTTCTCCGGAACTCGGAACAGACGATCGCCGTAGCCACCGCAACGTTCAGGGATTCTGCTTTGCCGAAGGATGGAATAGAAAGGCACCGGGAAGCAGATCCGCTGAGGGCAGGGGACAATCCATGGGATTCGCTTCCCATGAGGATCACCCCGTACTCCGGGAGGTTGGCCTGGTAGATGTTCTCTCCGTTCATGGCAGTGGCGAAAACAGGGATATTGAGGTCATTCAGGGTCTGTTCAAGAGTGGTGTTGATCACATTCACCCGGAAGAGGGAACCCATGGATGCCTGAACGACCTTCGGGTTGAATGGATCGACGGAACCTTTGGAACAAAGAACCGTTCTGATACCGAAATGGTCGGCTGTTCGTAGAATGGTGCCCAGGTTGCCGGGGTCGTTGATGGAATCGAGGGCCAGCAAGAGTTGATCTTCTCCGTTCTCCAGAAAAGCGGGAGAAGAAGGTTTTGCTGCGATCGCCAGGGCAGGAGAAGGGGTCTTGAAGGCGCTGATCTTCTTCATCTCTTTTTCCCTGATCACACGGACCTCTGTTTTCTTTTCCTCCGGGAAAAGGCTTTCATCGGTCGTGAATACCAGCTGGGCATGGTAGGAGCTTTTCAGGAGTTCCTGAACCGGTTTGACACCTTCGACCGAGAACAACCCTTCTTTTTCCCGGTGTTTTTTCCGGTGGAGGGCACGGACGAGTTGGCTTTCTTTCTGACTGATCATTCGGGGGTGGCTGAATGCCTATCTTTGCCGGTCAAAGATAGCGATCAGCTTGAGCTTCCTTCGTTTGCGCATACTTCATGCCGGGATCTTCATCCCGTTCCTTTCCCTGTTGGTTTCCTGCAGTCCTACCATGCGACTGACCGAAGAAGAGTACTTGCTGGATGAGAATTATGTGGTGCTGGAAAAAAAAGGGCCGAATCTGGAGAAGGACAAAATGCGGAACATCATCAAACAGCGCACCAACAAAAAGATCCTGGGATTCCTTCGTTTTCATCTGTGGGTTCATAATGTAGCGAACAACGGCAAGGATACCAAGTTCCGGAACTGGTTGATGGAGTCGGTCGGGGAGCCTCCGGTAGTTCATGATTCTATACTCACCCGGCGTGCGACGGAGCAACTTCACCTTTATCTGGTCAAAAAAGGTTATTTCGAGAATGGGGTGCGGGATTCTATTGTATTGGACCACAAGAAACAGCGGGCAGAGGTTTATTATAAGATCCGGCCGGGTCCTCCTTATCGGATCCGGAACCTTCATTATCAGGTGGAAGATCCCGCGATCGGGACGTATGTGTCGGAGTCCAGGCAAGAAGCGTTGATCGATAGCAATGATGTGTTCGACATTGATCGGCTGGATGATGAAAGAGAGCGGTTAACAGAGTATTTGCGTTACAGAGGATATTATTATTTCACCAAGGAGTACATCCGGTTCCGGGTGGACAGTGCGGTCCATGGGAATTATGTGGATGTCGACCTCGTTCTGGAAAACCCCCGGCAACGTTTGCCGGAATATCCTGATTCTGTTAGGGTGGAACCTCACCGGAAGTATAAGATCCGGGAAGTACGGGTCAATACAGAGTATTCCTCCTATGAAAAGAGTGATGTGGAGTACGATACCCTTCGGTACCGGCAGGGTTTTACTTTTCTCTATCGTGACAATATGAAGTATGATCCTGACATCCTTCTGAGTTCTACTTTTCTGAAGCCTGGCGATATATACCGGAATGAGAACGAGAGCAATACTTATCGCCGTTTGTCAGAGCTGAGGAGCTTCAAGTCCGTTAATATTCGTTTCGAAAGCGCTGAGGTTGATACGGGAGGCCATTGGCTGGATTGTACCATAATGCTTTCTCCTGCCAAGAAGCAAAGCTTTTCGATCGAAACAAGAGGAACGAACCAGGGGGGGAATCTGGGGATATCGGGGAACGTTTCCTACAAGAACAAGAACGTTTTCAGAGGAGCGGAGACATTTCAGGTCGACCTCAACGGTGGGGTGGAATCTCAGAAAACCTTGACCGAGGAAGGGGAGAGACAGGGTGTGGTGGACGACCTTTCCTTCAACACGATCGAGATCGGTCCGGAGATATCCTTGAACTTTCCCCGTTTTCTGCTTCCGGTGAACCCTACAAGGTTCGCTTTGTCGGCAGACCCCAGTACGCGCTTTTCCACTTCGTACAATTTCCAGCGCCGACCGGATTACACCCGTAGCATTACCAAATTATCGCTTTCCTATCAATGGAATGATACCCGGTTCAAGCGGCACCGGATCGAACCGGTCGAGTTAAGCTCCATAAGCATCGATAAGTCCGACGCTTTTCAGGACAGGCTGGATCATTTGAACGACCAGTTGCTGCTGAACAGTTACCAGGACCACTTGATCCTGTCCAGTCGTTACACCTTCACATACAACAGTCAGCGCTCCCGGACCCAGGAAAATGTGTTTTTCTACCGCGGCAATGCGGAGTTAGCCGGGAACCTGTTGCGGGGAATACTTGCTCAGAGCGGGGTAGAAGTAGATGAGGATGACAGTTACCGCATCTTCAATATCAAGTTCGCCCAATTCATACGGGTGGACAATGATCTGCGGTATTACCGGCGTATCAATAACAAGAGTTCTTTCGCTTATCGTTTTGTAGCCGGTATCGGATTGCCTTTCCAGAACCTGGAGGTGTTGCCCTTCCAGAAGAGCTTTTTCGGCGGTGGAGCTAACGGGATCCGGGCCTGGAGGGCACGGACGCTGGGGCCGGGGGCGTACTTCGACCCTTCCCTCGAACAACGGTTCGACAAGACGGGAGATGTTCGATTGGAAACCAATCTGGAATACCGGTTCGATCTGTTGAACGTACTCGAAAGCGCTTTTTTCATCGATGCCGGGAACATCTGGTTGCTGGAAGAGGATTCTTTACGTCCGGGCGGAGAATTCGACCCCGAAACCTTCCTGAACGAGGTTGCGGTGGGGGCTGGTGTCGGGCTCCGGGTAGACCTGGATTTCTTCATCATCCGGTTCGACCTGGGCCTTCAGATCAAGGACCCGGCATTGCCGGTAGGAGAGCGGTGGTTGTTCCAGCCCAAGGAACAGTATAACAACAAGGTCCGGGCGATCGCCGAACAAGACCCCACCCTGGATCCGGACAAGGTGGAGTATTCCCCGAACCTGAACCTGAACATTGGAATCGGCTATCCCTTCTGATACTGGCTTTTCCACCTTTTGTTGAGGGAGGACTTCTTCCTTTGTGAATAGAAGAATTTCTTAGCTTTGTCTTGTAGAACCGAGACTTCAAAAAAATCCGGTAGCAATGGCCCCTACAGCAACTGTGACCAATAGTATCGAGGAACTCCTTGGCGATGAGGCTAAGGATCTGCTGACCCATGAATGCAAGACCGTTCCGAAAGAAGATCTGCACCGACCGGGGCCCGACCATGTGGATAACATTTTTGCCGGTTCGGACCGGAACAATCAGGTCCTGAGGAGCTTGCAAGCTATCTACGATCATGGTCGCCTTGGTGGGACCGGTTATTTGTCCATCCTGCCAGTGGATCAAGGGGTCGAGCATTCCGCGGGCGCTTCCTTCGCTCCTAACCCACAATACTTTGACCCGGAGAACATCGTGAAGCTGGCGATCGAAGGAGGGTGCAATGCGGTGGCGTCCACTTTCGGGGTGCTGGGCATCTGCTCCCGTAAGTACGCGCACAAGATCCCGTTCCTGGTGAAGATCAATCACAACGAATTGCTGACCTACCCCAATAAGTTCGATCAGGTCCTGTTCGGCCGGGTGGAGCAAGCCTGGGATATGGGGGCAGTGGCCGTAGGTGCTACCATTTATTTCGGTTCCGAAGAGTCTTCCCGGCAGATCCGGGAGGTCGCCGAAGCATTCGAAAGGGCTCACGAACTGGGGATGGGAACGGTGCTGTGGTGTTACCTCCGGAACAACGATTTCAAAAAGAACGGGACCGATCATCATACTTCTGCCGACCTCACCGGCCAGGCGAATCATCTGGGCGTCACCCTTCAGGCCGACATCATCAAACAAAAACTACCCAAGAGCAATGGTGGGTTCCGGGAGATCGCTTTCGGGAAAACCCATGACAAGGTTTATTCCGAACTGACCTCTGACCACCCTATCGATCTGTGTCGCTACCAGGTGGTGAACAATTACATGGGCCGGGTCGGGTTGATCAACTCCGGAGGAGCTTCCGGCGGAGCTTCTGACAAAGCAGATGCTGTAAAAACGGCCATCATCAACAAACGGGCCGGTGGACAAGGGCTCATCACCGGAAGGAAATCCTTCCAGCGTCCTATGGAAGAAGGAGTAGAACTCCTTCACGCCATCCAGGACGTATACTTGTCCGATGAGATCGGGCTTGCCTAAGGGCATTTTCGTTCCTTTGCTGAATCCAAAAGCATCCTATGGGTTGGTTCAATCGGATCAAGGAAGGGATCACCACTTCCACGAAACACAAGAAGGAAACACCGGAGGGGTTGTGGTACAAATGCCCCGACTGCAAGCACGTTATGCCTACCGAAGACCACCAGAAGGCCTACGGGGTATGCGAGAGTTGTGGGTACCATGAGAAGGTCCCGGCGGCTACTTATTTCGAACTGCTGTTCGACGAGGGCAAATACCGGGAATTCAACAAGGAGATCTATATCGCTTTCTTTTTTTTGTTTGTTT
>CAZAYA010000055.1:12236-15529 GCA_964489175.1 uncultured Flavobacteriales bacterium
GAGATCTATACGGCCGACCCGCTCGGTTTCAAGGACACCAAGAAGTACGCCGACCGGGTGAAGGCTACCCGTAAGAAGACCGGTTTGAACGAGGCCATCCAGACCGCCAGCGGTAAGATCGACGGACGGGAAGTGATCGTGGCCGCCATGGATTTCCGATTTATCGGGGGATCGATGGGAGCCGTGGTCGGGGAGAAGATCGCCAAAGCCATCGATCGCTGCATCAAACGAGAAGCTTCGCTGATCATCGTTTCCAGATCGGGGGGTGCCCGGATGATGGAAGCTGGTTTCTCCCTGATGCAGATGGCCAAGACTGCCGCCAAACTGACCCAGCTGGCCGAATACCGACTACCTTACATCTCGGTCCTGACCGACCCCACGACCGGGGGGGTTACTGCCTCTTATGCCATGCTGGGGGATTTCAATATCGCCGAACCAGGTGCACTGATCGGTTTTGCTGGTCCGCGGGTGATCAAGGAGACCATCGGACAAGACCTTCCGGAAGGTTTCCAGCGCTCGGAATTCCTCCTGGAACATGGTTTCCTCGATATGATCGTGAAGCGACAGGAGTTGCGGGCAAAGATCGCCCGATTGCTACAATTCATCGAGAACTGATCCGGTTGGTAGCGAGCACGGTTTTTCCAAAGAATTGTTTATCTTTGCCGTCCGTTTCAGAACGAGCTATTTAGAAAATAATCACAGTACTGCATGCTTGCCACGGAAAAAAAGAAGGAGATCTTCAAAAAACACGGAAAATCCGAAACAGATACGGGTTCTCCGGAAGCACAGATCGCGTTGTTCACTCAGCGCATCGAAGACCTGACCGGTCATCTCAAGACCCATAAGAAGGACCACAACACCCAGCAGGCGCTGATCAAGCTCGTTGGGAAGCGGCGCGCCCTGCTTGATCACCTCAAGAACCATGAGATCGAACGTTACCGGGCCATCATCAAAGAACTTGGCCTGAGAAAGTGATCCGTTCGATGTTGTCAGGAACCGCGACCATTATAATTTGTGCATCAGGCGCATGACCTTTTAGTAAGGGGCGATTGTCGGACAATTGCCCCTTTTTTTTGTTCGAATAAGAGAAGATACACATGAAACCACAACCCACCATTCAGGAGATCCAGGTAGAAGGGGATAAGCCCGTCACCATCGAAACCGGTAAACTGGCCAAGCAGGCCGACGGTTCCGTTGTTGTGAAAATGGGCGGCACGATGCTGCTGGCTACCGTCGTTTCCAACAAGGAAGCCAAGGAAGGAATGGATTTCTTCCCACTGACCGTCGATTACAGAGAGAAATTCGCCTCCTCCGGAAAATTCCCCGGAGGGTTCTTCAAAAGGGAAGCCCGTCCGGCCGAACATGAGATCCTCACGAGTCGTCTCGTCGATCGAGCCCTTCGGCCTCTTTTCCCAGGAGACTATTATGCCGAGACACAGGTCCTCATTTCCATGATCTCGGCTGACATGGAGAACATGCCGGATGCATTGGCTTGCCTGGCCGCTTCTGCTGCTATTTCAGTATCTGATCTTCCGTTTTCCGGCCCCGTTTCTGAAGTCCGGGTAGCCCGGGTAGATGGGGAATTCGTGGTCAATCCTACCATATCTCAGGTTGAAAAGGCCGACGTCAACATGATCGTGGCCGGGACCGAAAAGGACATCATGATGGTGGAAGGGGAGTTGAACGAGGTCTCCGAGCAGGAAATGGTGGAAGCCATCAAACGCGCTCATGTTTCCATTAAAGCGCATTGCCAGGCTCAAAAAGAATTGGCTTCCAAGACAGGAAAAGATCAGGAGAAGCGCGAGTACGATCATGAGGTGAGCGATGAGACCGTGTTGGAGGAGGTAAGGAAGAACCTCTATGATAAATGCTATGAGATCGCCAAGAAAGGCATTGATGATAAATTCAAGCGTGGAATGGCCTTCAAAGAGGTGCGTGACGCTTATATTGAAAGCCTTTCTGATGAGGAAAGAGAAGAAAAAGGAGCGCTCATCAAACGCTATTTCAAAGATGTTCAGGGAGCCGCTATTCGTGACCTGCTCCTGAAAGAAGGAGTAAGGGTCGATGGCCGGAAACCTGATGAGATCCGCGATATTTGGTCAGAAGTGGATTACCTGCCCGGTACGCATGGTTCTGCTATTTTTACCCGGGGAGAGACCCAATCCCTGACCACCCTTACCCTCGGGACCAAGATGGACGAACAAACCATCGACGGTGCCATCATCTCCGGTAAAGAGGATTTTCTGCTCCATTACAACTTCCCGCCGTTCTGTACCGGTGAGGCCAAACCCATGCGGGGGACCAGCCGCCGGGAGGTAGGCCATGGAAACCTGGCCTGGAGGGCGTTGAAAGGCGTTCTACCAGAAGATAAGGACAATCCTTATACGATCCGGATCGTTTCCGATGTACTCGAATCCAATGGCTCTTCCTCCATGGCCACTGTTTGTGCCGGGTCGTTGGCTCTGATGGATGCTGGTGTGAAGGTTAGAAAAGCTGTTAGTGGTATCGCTATGGGTTTGGTCATGGACGAGAGCGGCAACTATCAGATCTTGTCCGATATTCTCGGTGATGAAGACCATCTCGGGGATATGGACTTTAAAGTGACCGGAACCCAGGATGGGATCACTGCTTGTCAGATGGATATCAAAGTGGATGGGCTGCCTTACGAAGTATTGGAAAAAGCTTTGGGACAAGCCAAAGAAGGTCGTATTGCGATCTTGTCGGAAATTAACAAGACCATCGATACGCCCCGTGAAGACTTCAAGGACCATGCACCAAGGATCATCACGCTCGACATTCCCAAGGATATGATCGGAAGTGTGATCGGACCGGGTGGTAGGATCATCCAGGAGATCCAGGAGGAAAGTGAAGCGACCATTACCATCGAAGAGGTCGGGAACCAGGGGCGCGTGGAGATCGCTTCTGCTAATAAGGAAAGGATCGATAAGGCCCTGAAGATGGTCAAGGACATTGCTTTCCCGCCTGTGGTCGAAGTAGGGGCTGAGTATGAAGGGAAAGTGAAGAATATTCAGCCATATGGTGCCTTTGTGGAAGTCATTCCCGGGACCGATGGTTTGCTGCACATCTCCGAGATCGCTTGGGAACGGATCGACAAGGTGGAGGATGTCCTGCAGGAAGGAGAGACGATCAAAGTCCAGGTGAAGGGGAAGGATCCCAAATCCGGAAAACTGAAACTTTCCCGCAAGGTGCTGCTTCCCAAACCCGAAGAGAAGGAACACTCCAGTTGATATTGATCGGATCCCCGATCATTGAGCCGCCTCCTTCCGGGAGGC
>CAZAYA010000056.1:0-15256 GCA_964489175.1 uncultured Flavobacteriales bacterium
GGATACGGGCCATTCCTTCATGAAAAGGATGAGCGTATTCGCAATGGATCTGGAACTCTTGTCCTCCTTTTTTGTTGAAGAACGTCCATTCATTGTCCTTCAACAACTTCTTCCGGGTCAAGACCACTGCATGCCCTTCGTTGCAATCCAGGGCTTTATCATATTTAAAAGGGATCACGGTATTCCCTTTGGCGTCGATGAATCCGACATTGCCTCCTTTTTCAACCCTGGCCAATCCTTCTTTGAAATGGTGAGCTTTTTCGAACTGGGGCTGGATCCCTGTCTTTCCCGACTTGTCGATATACCCCATTTTGTCACCTTCCAGTCTGGCTGGATAAAGTTCCTGAGCAACCCCCCATGTTCCCTGCAGCAACAGGAGCATGAGGAGCATGCTGGTCCTAACGGGCATCTTTGCATTGATCATGGCCTGAATAATTTGCCACCAAAGTAAAAAAAAATCGCTATCATTCTTCTCTTTCAGGTTCTCTAAAACGATGCCACTCCTTTTCCAAAAAGACATCCGGCCAGGGACTTCCCTGCACGTATGGGAGATCCGGGAAGCCAGTCCGGAAGAACTGGGACCCGACCTCCTGACCCTGGAGGAAGAAAACCGCCTCTCCAGGATGAAAACGCAGAAACGCCGCATGCAATGGATAGCAGTCCGTGCTCTTCTGAAGCATTGCCTGCCCGGTGAGCAAGCAACGATCGGATACCATTCCAGCGGGGAGCCCCACCTTATCAACTGCAGCCATCACATCTCCATCACCCATTCGGGAAACCTCGCCGCCATATCCCTGAGCAGGGGAAAGCCCCATGGCATCGATATTCAGGAATGCACCGGAAAGGTGGAGAACATCGCTCATAAATTCCTTTCGGAACAGGAAAGGGAATGGACCGACCAACACCCGGACCCAGTCAACCTTTTAACGCTTCTTTGGTCGGCGAAAGAGGCGATCTACAAATCCTTCCGGGAAGTGGTCGACTTCCGGAAAGACATGACCATCTCATCCTTTGAACCTTCGAAGGAAGGAAGGATCCGGATCCTCGTATCGACCAACCGGGAAAAAGAAGAACATTATATCGGTTATGAAAGGCTCAGGGACAGCTACCTCACTTACCTGATCGAATAAATTCTTTAGCTTTGTTCCCGGTATTCCGCCGAAGGGCCAGCGACCTCCGGCATCTTGACAGTCCGGTATGCAACCTTTTCCTGATTTTTTCGGTCATGAACATTGAAAGTAGGTCGCAGCGTGGCAACGATACTCGATAACATCAGGGAGCACCAACACCTCCAGCAAAAGCAGATAGCCATTCTGCTGGATCCGGACAAGCTTGGGAACACCGACCGTTTGCTCGACACCCTCAACCTCATCAACGAGGTGAAAATGGGCCCGGTCCTGGTAGGCGGCAGCCTGATCGTTGAGGAGCACTTCACGGAATGCCTAGGAACGATCACGAACAATACCGACCTTCCAGTGATCCTGTTCCCAGGGAGCCCCCTGCAGGTCAACGACCAGGTGGATGCCACGCTCTTGCTGTCCCTCATATCAGGCAGAAACCCGGAATTGCTCATCGGGCAGCATGTTGCTGCAGCCTCCCGCCTGAAAGCTTCCGGAACGGAGATCCTTCCCACCGGATACATGTTGGTCCAGAGCGACCAGGTCACCACGGCCACCTACATCAGCAATACCACTCCCATTCCCCGTAATAAACCGGACATCGCTGCTGTTACAGGACTTGCAGGCGAAATGCTCGGCCTTCAACTCCTTTATCTGGACGGCGGAAGCGGTGCCAGCCATCCCGTGCCACCACCGATGATACAAGCGGTCCGGGAAGCGACCACTGTTCCGCTGATCGTCGGCGGAGGTATCCGGTCCGCCGAAGAAGCGGAGCAAGCTTTTGCAGCAGGAGCAAATATGGTCGTGGTGGGGAATGCTGTAGAGAAGGAACCCGGCCTGATCAGGGAATTATCCGATCTGGTCCAACCCGTTCAGAAAGGCTCATGAAACTCGTCGCATTCTCCAGCAACAGGAAAGGCCGGGAGGAAGTCGGCGTGGTCATCGGCATGTTCCGGGAAGGGCTGAAGAGCTTTCATCTCCGCAAGCCGAGTTTTTCCCGCCGGGAAATGGAGAATTACCTTAAGGCCATCCCCCCTCGTTACCGGAAACACGTCATTCTGCATTCCTACCATGAACTGGCGCTGAAATACCAGCTGAAAGGCATCCACCTTTCCCGGAAACACCGGAAGAAAAAATGGAACCGACTGCGGTTGTTCTGGTTCCGACTGCGCCACCCCGATCTGGTGATCACACGGACCTGCCACCAACTTTCCGAATTGCTTTATGAAGAACGAAAGTATGACTATGTCTTCCTGAGCCCCGTTTTCGAAGGGATCTCCAGCAAGAGCCACACAGGAGGATTCAGCGAACGCACCCTGACGGCCATTCTGCAAAAAACCCCTTACGAAGTATTCGCCCTCGGGGGCGTTGAGCCAGACAATCTGAAGAAAGTCGCCGAGATCGGTTTTGACGGAGCAGCTTTTGCAGGAACCATCTGGAAAAGCGATGATGACAAGACGGAAAAGATCCGCAAAGGACTGAACCGTTGCCAGGAATTGACCCGTCAAGAAGAGGGAATGGGCAGCGAAGAAACCCGGGAAGACCACCCAGCCACGGCCTGATCAGAGATCACAGTGATCGCAGGGAGAGGAAAGATGCAGTTCTGTATCGGGCAACCATTCCAACAATCGTTTCTGGGTTTCCGCACTCATCAGGATCGCCCGCAGGTCCATCCATTCCAGGGAGGACAATTCCTGAAGTGCTGCAGGAAAATCGCGAAGGTCATTGCTCCAGAGGTCGAGAATCCGCAATTCCTGAAGTTTTCCGATGCAAGGCGGCAGGCTTTGCAAACGGTTTTCCCCCATCCTCAACCCCCAAAGCTTTGAGAGTTGGCATATGGCCGGTTGAAAATGCCGGATATCGTTCCGCCCCAGCCGAAGCACCTGTAATTCCTTCAATCTACCGATCGCCGGAGGCACCGTATCGATCTTGTTCCGGGAGAGGTCCAGGACCTTGAGGTTGGGAAACCCGTATACCTCTCCGGGGATCGTATCCATCCGCTTCCGGCTCAGATCGAGGTGATAGACCTTTTCCGGCGTTTCCAGGGCTTTGTCCAGGTCGGTGAAAACGGGCAGGGTATCGAGAGCGGCCGGAAGAGCAGGCTGTCCCGATGCTGAAGAACAGAGGAGCAGCAATGTCATGACCGGCAGAAAAAGCCGTTCAGCGATCGGACCGTTCCAACACCTGTTGTACATGCTGTTTGTCTCTTTGCAATTGTTCCCGTAAGGCTTCCGGACCATCGAATCTGGCTTCTCCCCGGACCCTTTCCAAAAATCGCACCGTTATTTGTTCTCCATACAGATCATGGTCCCAGTCGAAGATGTTCACTTCGATGGTCCGTTCCTCATTCTCCGGGAAAGTGGGGCGAAACCCAATGTTCAACATTCCCGGTAACGCTCGTCCACCCTCCAGGATCACCCGGACAGCATAGACCCCATCAGCAGGTATCAACTTATAAACCTCCGGAACATGGATGTTGGCGGTCGGAAAGCCGATAGAGCGGCCTGTCTTTTGCCCCTCCACCACTTCTCCGGTAAGGGAATAAGCCCTTCCCAGAAAACTATTGGCCTTCCGTACATCTCCGGCTTTCAATGCTTTTCGGATCTTGGTGGAGCTAACATCCACATCTTCCACCATGTGGGCAGGGATCTCTTCCACTTCGAACCCGTACTTCGGGGCCAATGCCCGCAACAGATCCAGGTTTCCCTGCCGGTCTTTTCCGAAACGATGATCATAACCGATGATCAGGTATTTCACCCCCAATCCTTCGACCAGGACCTCCTTCACGTACTGTTCCGGAGGGAGTTCACCGAATGTCCGGGTGAAGGGTTCCGCCACAAAATGGCCCAGTCCTGCTCTTTCCAGTAAGGTTTCCTTTTCCTCCATCGTGTTGATCAACTCCAGACCGCTGTCAGGGAACAGGACCATGCGGGGGTGCGGGAAGAAGGTGAGCATGACGCTTTCTCCGCCTACTTCTTCCGCTACTTCCTTCAGCCGGTCGATGATCTTCCGGTGACCTTCGTGAACACCATCAAAGGTCCCTATGGTAAGGACAGGGCGGGCCACTCCCTTGAATTCCTGGATGTTGCGATATACTTTCAAAAGGCGGTCCGGTTCAGGGGGTCCAAGATAGGGAAAAAGCCACGGGGTACAGGGATAAAATCTGGCATCAAGGGGCGGTCATGTTGCCGGAATATCCTATTTTTGCCCCCCGAAACACAACGCTTTTTCGCCTAAATCCCCGACAACCCATGAGCGAGCAAAACGGAAAGATCAGCCAGATCATCGGACCAGTGGTCGACGTTACTTTCGAGGATACCTCCGCACTCCCCAACATTTACGATGCCCTTTCCATCAGCCGGGATGACAACAGCCAGGTCATCGTGGAATGCCAGCAACACATTGGAGAGGACTCCATTCGGGCCGTTGCCATGGACTCCACCGACGGCCTGAAAAGGGGCATGGAAGTGAAGAGTCTCGGCGGACCGATCAAAATGCCCGTGGGAGAACAAACAAAAGGACGGCTGTTCAATGTGGTCGGGGAGACCATCGACGGCATCGGATCGCTCGACAATAGCGACGGCTACCCGATCCACCGGGATGCCCCTTCTTTTGATGAACTCTCCACCAGCCAGGAAATCCTCTTCACCGGTATCAAGGTCATCGACCTCATCGAACCTTATGCCAAAGGAGGTAAGGTCGGATTGTTCGGTGGTGCCGGGGTTGGTAAGACCGTTCTTATCCAGGAGCTGATCAACAACATCGCCAAAGGCTATGCCGGACTTTCTGTATTCGCCGGTGTCGGAGAACGGACCCGGGAAGGGAACGACCTGCTCCGGGAAATGATCGAATCCGGTGTGATCAAATATGGTGAAGCGTTCGAGAAATCCATGGAAGAAGGAGGTTGGGACCTCTCCAAAGTAGACACCAAAGAACTCGCCTCTTCCCAGGCCACCCTCGTATTCGGACAGATGAACGAACCTCCCGGAGCACGGGCACGTGTAGCCCTGTCCGGCCTTAGCCTTGCGGAATTCTTTCGCGATGGCGGAGAAGAGGAAGACGACGGTGGCCGCGACATCCTTTTCTTCATCGACAACATTTTCCGTTTTACCCAGGCCGGTGCTGAGGTATCCGCTCTTCTCGGAAGGATGCCTTCCGCCGTGGGTTACCAACCTACCCTGGCCAGTGAAATGGGTGCCATGCAGGAGCGGATCGCTTCCACCAAGAAAGGGTCCATTACTTCCGTTCAGGCCGTTTACGTGCCTGCGGACGACCTTACCGACCCCGCTCCCGCAACGACCTTTGCCCACCTCGATGCCACGACCGTCCTTTCCCGGAAGATCGCCGAACAGGGGATCTACCCGGCCGTGGATCCGCTGGACTCCACATCCCGGATCCTGGAACCAGCCATCGTCGGAAAGGAACATTACGACTGTGCCCAGCGCGTAAAAGAGATCCTGCAGCGGTACAAGGAATTGCAGGATATCATCGCCATCCTCGGAATGGACGAACTCTCCGAAGAGGACAAGACGACCGTTTACCGCGCACGGCGTGTTCAGCGATTCCTGTCCCAGCCCTTCCACGTGGCCGAACAGTTCACCGGCCTTCCGGGAACCTTCGTCGACATCGAGGATACCATCAAAGGGTTCAACATGATCCTGGACGGGGAATGCGACGAATATCCCGAAGCAGCCTTCAACTTGGTAGGGACCATTGAAGAGGCCATCGAAAAAGGGAAAAAGATGCTCGCCGAAAGCGAGGGATAAACGAACCGATCTTTTACCGTCATGCAACTAGACATCATCGCTCCCGGCAAAACATTGTTCTCAGGACAGGCCAAAGCTGTTCAGCTTCCTGGAAAGGATGGCCGCTTCGGCATTCTGGAGAACCATGCACCCCTCATTTCCGCTTTGCAGCAAGGAGAAGTGAAAGTGACCGACAACCAAGGAAAAGACGAGCAGCTGGCGATCAGCGGTGGTGTTGTGGAGGTACTGAAGAACAAAGTGATCGTCTTGGCGGAAGAGTGAACATCGAACCCTGAAGACAAAGAAAAACCCGGTTTTTTCAGACCGGGTTTTTTTATGGCCGGAAAGACGCGCGCTACTTCAGCTTGTCGTTGTTCTTGTGACGCTCATGATCGCGCTGGGTTTTCTTCTCCAGGTTCCTTTTAAGGGCTGCTTCCAGATCTACGTCCGTTTGATTGGCCAGACAAAGGATCACGAACAGTACATCGGCCAGTTCATCGCCCAGGTCTTTTGCTTTATCGCTTTCTTTTTCAGATTGTTCTCCGTAGCGACGGGCGATGATCCGCCCGACCTCCCCCACCTCTTCGGTGAGCATGGCCATGTTGGTCAATTCATTGAAATAGCGGACACCGTATTCGTTGATCCAATCGTCCACCAAACGCTGGGCTTCTTGAACGGTCATAGGAAATTTCTGAATGGATTCGGGGTCCAAAGATAACCACTCAACAACTCCCTTCTCAGTGAGGCAGTTTATCCCGTAAAAGTCCGTATACGAAGGTTCCTAATACGGCTCCCAGGATCACGACGAGCATGACGGTATAACCACTTCCCACGAGAATGTACATCGGCCCGGGACATGCACCGGTCATGGCCCACCCCATACCGAATATGGAGCCTCCGAGGAGGTACCGCTTCCAACCCGCCTTTTTGGGGGTAAATTTGATCTCATCTCCTTCCAGGGAGTGCAGGTGTGTTCTCTTGATCAGGGCGGTCAAGAGGATCCCCAACACCACAGCCGAACCGATCACTCCATACATATGAAAAGCCTGGAAGCGGAACATTTCCTGGATCCGGAACCAGGAAATGACCTCCGCTTTGGCCAGGGTGATGCCGAACAGGATACCGATCAGAAGGAACAAAATGTATTGTTTGCGTCTCATAACATTTTTCAGATCAAAGGGCCATCAAATAAGGGAGCAAGAGATGGGTTACCAGCAAGCCGCCCACGAAGAAACCGATCACAGCGATCAGGGAGGGAAGCTGGAGGTTACTGAGGCCGCTGATGGCATGGCCGGAAGTACATCCTCCCGCATATCGTGCCCCAAAGCCAATCAAAAAACCACCCAGCAGCATGAAGATCATTCCGCGCAAGGTGAGCAACTGCCCCCAGGAAAAGATCTCCGGGGGAACGAACCCTTTTCCGGGTTCAGCGATCCCCAGGGCCTGTAATTCCCGGACCGTCTCCCCCGACAAGTCGATGGTATACCCCGGTTCCATCAGGAAATACTGAGCCAGGAATCCGCCGATCGTTCCTCCCAATACGAAAACGAGGTTCCAGCTTTCTTTGCGCCAGTCGATCTGGAAAAAAGAGGAACACTTCCCTCCTCCACCCATAGCGCAAACCGTCCGCAAGGTGGATGACACCCCGAAGGTTCGTCCCGCCCAGAGGAGCAGGAACATGGTCAGTACGATGAGGGGGCCGGCCACATACCAAGGCCAGGGTGCTTTGATCCATTCCAACATGATCCGGTCTCGTTAAATGTGCAACACTATTGCTTCTTCTGGTCGATCCGATAGGTTAGGATCGGGTGGAAGATGTGGTTGACCACATCTTCCGAAATGCTTTTCGTGAACAAATGCCCGATCCCGGTACGGCCATGGTTCCCGATCGCGATCAGGTCGATGCCTTCGCTGTTGGCATAGGCCAGGATCCCATCCTCCACATCATCCGCCTGGTGGATATTGAAGACCACGTTCTTCAGGTCATTACGAGCCACGAACTCCTCCATTCGCTTCCGGATCGCCTCCTCATCCTCCTTCTCTTTCCGGATCCGCAGCAAATGCAACTCAGAACCAAAAGCCTCCTGCAGTTGCTTCACCACTTCCAGATGTTGTCCTTCCGGCTCGGACAGATCACTAGCGAGCAGGATCCGGGAAAAGTCCATGCCGGAGCGGTCGCATTTCAGGGACAGGAGCGGTGCCTCCGAATACCGGACGAACTTCTCGGCCATGGAGCCACCCAGCCATTGGCGAAGCCCTTTCGAGCCATGGGTCCCCATGACCAAAAGGTCGATGTTGTTCTCCTGGATGAACCGGATCCCATCCTCGATCAACCGTCCGACCATCACCTGTGTTCTGACCGGTGAGTCGATCGTTTTTTCCACCCATTCCTTTATCAGGACTTCTTCTTCTTTCTTCTCCGCCTCCAGTTGGGTGATATCATATTCGTCGCATTCCAACAACTCCCCTTCCGGGTCGAACAAAACTTCCCCGGGAGGCTGGATGATCTTCAGGGCATACAACTCGGCATCAGTGGCCTTGGCCAATCGCTCCGCCAACTTCAGGGCATGCTCCGACAATTCCGAAAAGTCGGTCGGTACCAGGATCCGTTCCAGTTTTTCCAGGCTCATAGTTGTGTTAATTAGGTCTCGTTCAAGCCGGGGTTTCCTGTCCTTTGGCCTTGGGCGCATCCGAATTGCGGATCGCTCCATAGCCGCCATCCACATCGATCAGGTTCTCGAAACCACGGGCTTTCAATATAGAGCAGGTGGTCATGGACCGGTAACCTCCGGCACAATGCACATAATAGGTCTTGTCCCGCTCAAGCTGGTCCATGTTATCGTTGATGAAATCCAGGGGGAGGTTCTGTGCTCCCTCCACATGCTCATCCGCATATTCATCAGGACGCCGGACATCCAGGATGTTCGCATCCCCTTCTTTTACCTTGGCCGCGAATTCATCCGGACTAACGGAAGTGATCATATCGATCTCCTTGCCCGCTTTTTGCCAGGCTTCGATACCCCCTTCCAGGTAACCGAGCGTGTTATCGTAACCAACGCGGGCCAGCCTCATGACCGCTTCCTCTTCTCGTCCTTCATCGGCTATGACCACGATAGGTTGCTGAAGGTCGGGAACGAGCGTGCCGACCCATACGGCGAATTTTCCATCTAGACTAATGTTGATGGAATTGGGAATGAAGGCTTTGTTGAAGGTTTGCTGATGGCGGGTATCGAGGATGAGCGCTCCATGCTCGGCAGCCGCTTCCACTTCCTCCGGCTTCATTGGGGAAACCCCTTGTTCCATCACCTTATCGATGCTTTGGTACCCTTCCTTGTTCATCAAGGCATTTTTCGCAAAATACTGTGGAGCCGGCATGATCCCTTCGGTCACTTCCTGGATGAACTGCTCTTTGGAAATGTCCCGCAAAGCATAATTGGTCTCTTTTTGGCTTCCCAGCGTATCAGTAGTCTCGGAGCTCATATTCTTACCACAAGCCGAACCCGCACCGTGAGCCGGATAGACGATCACATCATCGGGCAGGGGCATGATCTTCTGCCGGAGGGAATCGTAAAGCATGCCAGCCAGGTCTTCCTTCGTGAGGTCGGATTTCACGGCCAGGTCTGGACGCCCCACATCGCCGATGAACAAGGTATCTCCGGAAAAGATGCCGTATTCCTTACCCTTCTCATCGTAAAGGAGATAGGTGGTGGATTCCGGGGTATGACCAGGAGTGTGAAGAACCTTGATCTTCAGATCTCCCACTTCCAGGATCTCCCCATCTTCCGCAACGTGGACATCATACTTGGGTTCAGCTTTCGGCCCGTACACAATGGTAGCACCGGTCTTCTCCGCCAGGTCCACATGACCCGACACGAAATCGGCGTGGAAATGGGTCTCCAGGATGTATTTGATCGTATCCCCTTCTTCTTTGGCTTTCTTGATGTAAGGTTCGGTTTCCCGGAGCGGATCGATGATCACCGCTTCCCCATTGGAAGAAATGTAATAGGCCGCTTCGGCCAAACATCCGGTATAGATCTGTTCAACTTTCATAGCGGTTTGGTTTTAAGGTTTTTGACAGCGTTCATGAGTGATAGTATCAAGTATTAAGACAACAGACCATAGGATAAACATACTATTCTGATCCATTTGTGAAACAACACTTTGACCTTAAACTCTTGATACTTAATACTTGGTACTTTGTACCTGTCCTACCGACGGCAGGTTCGCTACTTCCCGCTCACAAATTGGCCTCACAATGCTTCAGGCATTCGAAGATCTTGAGGATATCCGTGGTCTCCAGCCTGTACTTCACCCATTTCCCTTCTTTGCGGGAACTGAGCAATCCTTTCAGTTTCATGTCCTTCAAATGCTGACTGGCTGCCGATTGTTCCAGATCGAGTTCCTGGCAGATATCACTGACGGCACATTCCCCTTTCTCTCCGAGCAGGCGAACGATCGCCAAACGGGAAGGATGGGAAACGGTCTTGAGAATAAAAGCCGCTTTCTCGATCTCTTGCGGCGTGATCGCTTTCAGGGTTTCCATAACCTATCGGATTCGTTGGAACAAATATATTAAAGTTTTATAATATAACAAAGTGTCTATTCGATAATTCTTTTCAAAGCACGTGGCTGATCCTTGCTTTGACAATGACAAAGATCACCGAAGCTGCCCTGCATTGCCTACCTTTGAGCCTATGGTGGAGTGGGCAGAATATGGGTACCTGGGGCTCTTCATGGCTTCCTTCCTGGCCGCAACGATCATTCCTTTCAGTTCCGACGTGGTCCTCGGCCTCATGATACTGGGAGGGTTTGATGCCACCACCTCGGTCATCGTAGCTTCGATCGGCAACTGGCTGGGAGGCATGACCAATTACGTCCTGGGCTACCTGGGCAAATGGATATGGATCGAGAAGTATTTGCGGGTCAAAAAAGAGAAAGTCCGCCGTTTCAAAAGGTGGGTGGATAAATACGGCAGTTGGTTAGCCCTGTTCTCATGGCTTCCGGGCATTGGTGATGTCATGGCCATCGCTCTGGGCCTTTTCAAGGTAGACCTCTGGAAAGTCGGGGTCTTCATGTTCATCGGGAAATCGGCTCGCTACATCATCATCGCCATCCTGATGATCCAGACCGGCGAACTCATCGGTTGATCAGGCCTCGCTCAATTCCGTCTCCCGAATAGGGCGCAGGGCTGCAAGGGCTTTCTCCACCGTATCCACGTCCTGAAAGACCATCATCAGTTTCTGGTTCTTTTCTTTCATGCCCGCTTCGCGGGGGTTGTTCTTGATGTATTCCAGAACACGGGAGAAAGCAGGGCTCTGGAAATACGGAGAGGATTGGTCGGCCACGAAATACCCGAGCATCTTGCCATTGCGGACCACCAGCTTCTCGAAGCCCACTTCACGGGCTAACCAACGCAACCGCACCACATTGAACAGTCCCCGGGCCGGTTCCGGTACAGGACCAAAGCGATCCCGCAACTCATCATTGAACTGTTTCAATTCCTCTTCGTCCTGAATGTTGTCAAGCTGCTGGTACAGACTCAATCGCTCCTGAGTACTGGTAACATACTCGTCCGGGATCCGCACCTCCATATCCGTTTCGATCTGGCATTCCCGGACGAATTCCTGCTCCTCTTCCTGCTCCTGATGGAACAGCTCCTTGAACTCCTGTTCTTTAAGCTCCTGCACAGCTTCATCCAGGATCTTCTGGTACATCTCGAATCCGATGTCGTTGATGAAGCCGCTTTGCTCGCCCCCCAGCAGATCCCCCGCACCCCGGATATCAAGATCCCGCATGGCAATGTTGAAGCCACTGCCCAGATCCGAGAACTGCTCGATGGCCTGCAAACGCTTCCGGGCATCATCGGTTAGGGTATGGATGGCAGGAGCCATCAGGTAGCAAAAGGCCCGTTTGTTGGTCCGGCCGACCCGCCCCCGTAGCTGGTGAAGGTCACTGAGCCCGAACATATGAGCATCGTTCACGATCATGGTATTAGCATTGGGAATGTCGATCCCGGATTCGATAATGGTCGTGGATACCAACACATCATGATAACCCTCGATGAAATCGAGCATGACCTGCTCCAACTCCTTACCCTGCATCTGGCCATGTCCCACAGCTACACGTACACCCGGACAGGAACGGCGAACCATTTCCGCGACCTTTTCGATGTTCTGCACCCGGTTATGGACGAAAAAGACCTGGCCTCCCCGTTCTACCTCTTGGTTGACAGCTTCCCTGATCACCTGCTCGTTAAAGGAATGTAACTCGGTCTTCACCGGATACCGATTCGGCGGTGGCGTATTGATAATGGAGAGATCCCGGGCTCCCATGAGCGAGAACTGAAGGGTACGGGGAATGGGGGTAGCCGTCAGCGTTAATGTGTCCACATTCTCCCGCAGGGTCTTGAGCTTGTCCTTGGTCGACACGCCGAACTTTTGCTCTTCATCCACCACGAGCAGGCCCAGGTCCTTGAATTTGATCTGCTTACCCACGATCTTATGGGTACCGATCACGATGTCCAACTCCCCATTGGCCAGTTTTTCCAATGTTTCCTTTTGCTCCTGGGCCGAGCGGAAGCGGTTCAGCAAACCCACCGAACAGGGGAATTCCTCCAGACGCTTGGCAAAACTCTTGTAATGCTGCATGGTAAGGATGGTGGTAGGAGCCAACACAGCCACCTGCTTGTTATCCGCTACGGCCTTGAAAGCCGCCCGGATGGCCACCTCGGTCTTACCGAACCCAACATCCCCACATACCAGTCGATCCATCGGGTGAGGCTTTTCCATGTCCTTCTTCACATCAGCCGTAGCCTTGGCCTGATCAGGAGTGTCCTCATACATGAAGGAAGCTTCCAGCTCGTTCTGCAGGTAGGTATCCGGAGAAAAGGCGAACCCTTTGGAGGCTTTCCGTTTAGCATAGAGCTGGATCAGATCGAAAGCCAATTCCTTGACCTTCTTCTTGGTGCGTTGCTTGAGGTTCTTCCAGGCATTTGAACCGAGCTTATCGATCTTCGGCTGTTTTCCTTCCTGTCCGGAATACCGGGCAATACGGTGCAGGGAATGGATGCTGACATACAGAATATCGTTCCCCCGGTAGATCAACCGGATGGCTTCCTGCTGTTTGCCGTTCACTTCGATGGTCTCCAATCCGGAATACTGCCCCACCCCGTGATCGATATGAGTGACGTAATCTCCCGGGTGTAGTTCGTTCAGCTCCCGGATGGTCAGGGCCTGCTGGGTTTCCTTGTAACCTTCCTTGAGACGGAAACGGTGGTACCGTTCGAAGACCTGGTGATCCGTATAGCAGACCAATTGCTGACGGGAAGCGATGAAGCCCTCTGAAAGGGGTAAAAGGAAGATCTTGATGTTCAGATCCTCTTTCTCTTTGTCCTCGATGATCCGGTAAAGCCGCTCCACCTGATCCTGCTGACTGGCAAGGATGTTAAGCTGATGGCCTTCTTCGGCTTTTGCCTCAAGGTCCTGAAAAAGCAGGTCGAAATTCTTGTTGAAGGAAGGCTGCGGACGACAATCCAGACCAACGGTCTCCTGAGCCTCGAAAAAAGGCTGGGAGCCGAATTCGATCACCGACCGTTCCGAAAGGCTCTTACTGAGCTGTTCCTGGTCCATGTACAATTCATCAGGAGCAATATGCGCTTCCGGGTCCTCCAGTTTTTCTTCATAGATGTAACGGGCTTTCTCAAAACTTTCCTGCAAACGCTCCGAGGCCAGGCGGAGGGATTTGATCCATACCGTGGTCCGGTTCCCGAGGTATTCCAGCATATCACAACGGCTTTCCTTGACAAGCTTTTCCCGCACATTGGGAACGACCGTCATTTGTTCCACCCGTTGCCTGGAAAGCTGACTGATGGGATCGAAAATGCGGATGGAATCCACTTCATCACCGAAAAACTCCACCCGGTAGGGTTCATCAGCGGCAAAGGAGAAGATATCGACGATCCCACCCCTGACGGAGAATTGCCCGGGCTCCCGCACATGGTCCACTTTATCGAAGGAAAGTTCGACGAATAGATCATTGAGGAAGTCGACGGAGTATTCCTTTCCTTTTTCGATGATCAGGGTGTTCTTGTCGAGGTGCTCCCGGGTAACGACCTTTTCGCTGAGGGCCCGGGGGTAAGTAACGATGGCCAGCGGCTTGTCAGCAGGATGGTTCACGGTGTTGAGCACTTCGGTCCGCATTTGCACTTCTGCATTGCCGGAGGTCTCGGTGCCATATGGGATGCGGTAGCTGGCAGGGAGAAAAAGGGGGGTGAACCCGCCTTCGTTCAGGTTCTCCAGATCATTGAAAAAATAGGCAGCTTCTTCTTTATCATCCAGGATGAAGCATTGGTCCCCACCGTGTTCCTCCAACAAGGCAGAAGCGAAGAGGGCTACAGACGAACCCACGCCCCCATCGAGCCTGACCTTCACCCCTGAACGGGACAAAGCGTCGGCCAATGCCTGTAATTCTTCGGTGTTACGAAAAGTGCGTTGGAGGGTATGCTTGTCCATCGGAAAAACGAGCGGGCCTGTTATTCCCCGGCTCCTGCCGCTTCGGTTTCAACCAGCAATTCCTGCACTTTGTTCACCATCTGCTTCGATCCGATGAACATCGGCGCTCGTTGGTGCAATTGTTCAGGCTGTACGTCCAGAATGGGCGTTCGGCCATCCGTGGCCAAACCTCCTGCCTGCTCCGTAAGATAGGCCATCGGGGCGCATTCATAGAGCAGGCGCAATTTTCCTTCCGGCGAGGAAGCCGTCCGGGGATACAGGAAAATGCCGCCCTTGATGAGGGTCCGGTGGAAATCGGCCACGAACGATCCGATGTACCGGGCTTTGAAAGGGCGGTTCGTGCTTTTGTCCTCTTCCTGGCAATACTTGATGTATCGTTTCACCCCTTCGGGAAAACGGGCATAGTTCCCTTCGTTGATGGAATAGATCTTGCCCTGCTCCGGGATCTTCATATCTGGATGAGAGAGGCAAAACTCCCCGATGGACGGATCCAGGGTGAACCCGTTCACCCCGTTGCCGGTAGAATAGACCATCATGGTAGAGGAGCCGTAGACCACGTATCCAGCCGCCACGATGTCGCGCCCGGGCTGCAGGAAATCCTCTTCCTGAACAGGTCCACTCTCGGTCTTACGGCGGTAAATGGAAAAGATGGTGCCGATGGAAACGTTCACATCGATGTTGCCGGATCCGTCGAGCGGATCGAAAAGCACCACATATTTCCCGCTTCCGGACAATTCCCCATTGAAAGGGATGAAGGTATCCAACTCTTCTGATCCCACACCAGCCACTTCCCCCCCGGCTTTCAAAGCAGCGATGAGCTGATCGTTGGCGAAGACATCCAGTTTTTGCTGGGTCTCTCCCTGCACGTTCTGTTTGCCCTCGG
>CAZAYA010000057.1:0-15166 GCA_964489175.1 uncultured Flavobacteriales bacterium
CGGAGGGCCTACCATGAGTACTCCTTTGGGGATCTTGGCTCCAAGCTTGGTATAACGCTCCGGGCTTTTGAGGAAATCGACGACCTCCTGGATTTCGGTCTTGGCTTCTTCCAGGCCGGCCACGTCCTTGAAGGTCACATTGGTCCGCTCTCCTTTTTCATATAGACGGGCTTTTGATTTCCCGATATTGAGGAGGCCGCTGCTACCGCCGCCTCCTGCGGTCTTCTGGACCCTGCGCATAATGAAGATCCAGATGCCGATGATGAGGGCGAAAGGAAGGATCCAAGAAAGAATGTCCCTGACCCAATTGGTGCGCGTCTCATAACTGACCGGGACCTGTTCTGCTTCGGAGACATTTTCCTGGGCTTTGTTCAGTTTCTTCTCGAACGTTTCAACCGACCCGATGGTGAAATAATAATGAGGGCCTGTATTCACCTGATTAAAGACGGGATCCTGGGATACATCCTTGTATTGGGGGCGATCGAGGACTTCTCTCTTAAGGTAGATCTCAGCCTTTTCCTTGTTCACCACGACGATGCGGTCCACATCCCCCTCTTTGAGCATGCCCTGCTCGAACTTCTGCCAGGTGATCTCTTTTAAACTGCTGGTGCCTGTAAAGAAGAGAAGGCCAACGACGATGACCAGAAGAACGATGAAGAACCAATTCGGTTTTTGCGGGAAATTCGGATAAGCCTTGTCTTTTAAGGATCGTTTCTCTTTAGAACTTCCTTCCTTCCCCTCTTGGCTTTGATCTCCCATACAAGCTGTTTTTCTGGTCGGTGTTTTAAGGTCAGGCCACTATTTGCGGCAGAAACCGCCAGGCCTTTGCTCAAATTTATGAAAAATGTCCTCTTTGGAGGGAAGACTCCTGAAAAGGAAGACTTTTGAAAAGAAATGGAAAAGGTAGAAATACCCCGTTCCTAGCCTCTTATAAGGAAAAGGTCGGCTCCTGGATCGATCGGGGGGAGGTCAGCTGGAACTGCTGTTCCCTTTCAGGAGTTCAATGATCTCTTCCTTGTCTTTGAGTTGCTTGGAAAGTTGGTCATTGAGGCGTTCCAAATACTCGATCCGGTCTTTCAGCCGTTTCATGTCCTTGTTCTCGGAACGAAAACCTCCGGAAGCCCTCAAAAAATCTTTCTTAGCTCCGGTAAGCTCCTGTTCGTGGAAATGGATAATGGAACAGACATCCATCTCGAAAATGTCAGCTACCTGTTGAACGATCTTGTAATCGATCTTTTTGGCGCCATTTTCGAAACGAGCGTAACTGGATTGAGTTGTGCCAAGCCGATCAGCCATATACTCCTGGCTGTACCCCTTCAACTCTCTAAGGGATCTGATATTTTTCAGGATTTGATCCATTGCAAGTGCAAATATAGGCGGTTGTTCAGTAATAATTAATCAAACATTGATGGTTTGTATGGTGATATTGACTTAAATGGGTGTTTCAACTTACTTCCTTAAACAAACTGTTCTTCATTTGGTTTTTTTCAATCTTCACAGTGGGAGGGTATTAATTAACAGGAAGAACGAGTCGTTGTTTTTATTTCCGCCTGGTTTCAAGTATTTTATAGAAGGTTGTCCAGGGTTGGTCAGGTGGAAACATCCAAATTGGATATTTTTTGATGAATTCATTCAATAACTAAGGTCCCGGGACATCAAAAAAACAAAGGAACTTGAAAAAAATGTGAATGAGTCGTCAACTTCCTCAAAAAATACCGGAAGGCTTAATTTGTGATCATCTAATTCATTGTCAGATAAAAAAGATAAATTCAGGTCAATATCGTACAAGCTTTTTGGTAAAACTTCGGGTAGGGGTGGTTAATCGGAGTAAGTATGTTCCTCTTGGTAAAAAGGATAAGAATTTCACTTTCAAGGTACCCCCTGATATAGGAAAAGCAACTTCTTTTTTGGCCAGAAGTTCACCTTCAAGGGTGTAGACCTGTAGGAGTCCTTTCCGGGAGTTGTGCGGAGGAACTCTTAAGTAAGCTGTTTGCCGGACCGGGTTCGGGTAGACCAACAAAGATCCAGCATTCATGGCCGGAGAGGGACCGCTCGAAAAAGAACGGTAAGTGCTGAAGAAGTCTGGGATGCCAAATCCCCTTTCATTATTGGGATCTTGAGAAGCGTGGGCATGCTTTTGGATCGCTCTCAGAAGTTCCATGTTCCCTTTTTCTGGATATGCTTGCCATAGGCAAGCGCTCATTCCTGCTATGATCGGAGCGGAAAAGGATGTCCCGTTGGCTGGGAAAGGAGCATCGTTCTGGGAGGAAGTGAGGTAGGTGCCTATTCCGACCGCCATTACATCAGGTTTGATCCTTCCGTCATAAGCAGGGCCATGGGAGCTGAAAGAGGCGACCGTACTGTCTTTCCCTACGGCCCCTACTGTCAGCACACTGTCCCCGTCGGCAGGGGCCCCGATATGATACCAGGAGGTGTTTCCGGCATTCCCTGCGCTGGTGACCACCAGTATCCCTTTGGAGGCAGCTTTGTCGGCTGCCTGGGTGATCAGGGTCGTATTCCCGTCCATATCGCTGTAGGAATGGTCTTCAGAAGGATCATCGAAAGTGGTGTATCCCAGAGAAGTGTTAATGATGTCTACCCCCACACTGTCAGCGTATTCAGCAGCAGCGACCCAGTTGTCCTCTTCTGTGACCCTTTCGTACGCAGCGTTTTCAGAGCGGAGGAGCCAGTAATCGGCATCAGGAGCTGTTCCGAGGATGGTATCACCAGCCATTCCTGCCAGGGCTGAAAGTACGTTGGCTCCGTGCCAGTGGTCATCATAAACGTTCGTTTCCTGATCCACGAAGTCCCGGGTACCTGCTATTCTCCCTTCCTCGAAAAGGTGAGCGAACCCTTCCATTTGGTCGGCGGGTTTGAAACCGGCATCGATCACGGCGATGTGAAGCCCCTTGCCTGTGAATCCCAGGTCGTGAAGGTATTGTCCGTTATGAAGGGCGATCTGGGGGAAAGCAGACCCGTATCTTTTTTGATGTTCGGAGGGGGGGGCAAAATCCTGTATGACAGGACCTCCTTTCGGAAGGGAAACCGATGGGCGATGCATGCTCCGAACGGGGCGTACTTCCTGCACGAAATCCAGTGCTCTGATCCTGAAAATTGCAAGGCTGTCAGGAATATAGGCGCTGACCCGATTGAACCAACGGCTGGTATGGATCACCGATATTCCATGCTCCTTTAACTGCTTCAGGTAGGTTCGGGCAACGGGAAGGTCCTCCCGGGTGATCGGGATCCCTTGCTGTTGTCTTCGCTGGACAGCCCTGGAAGACAGGAACTCTTCAGGGTGGGAAAGGGAATACCCGGAAGGGGCTTTGTCCTCTAAAAGGATCCAGTACCGGTGCTGTCCCTGTGTGAATAAAGGAAGGAAAAAGAAAAGAAAAAGGAGCCTTGACATGGTCTCAAAGCGTTCCGTGATCGAGGTAGGTCACTTCATATTCCAATCCTCGCTTGATCTCACCACTGACATAGGTTTCCAGGTCGATCAGTGTTCGGTGGACCAGCCCGACTCCTTTGGCATAGCTTTCCGAAGCGGTCTGGGTCTCTACCAGGTTGATGTTGTTCCGTTGTTCAACGGTAACCGTGCTGTCGAAGGTCGCCGCTCCGATCGTAGCTTCCTCATGGACGGCCTCATAGGAGTATTCCCATTCTTCAAGGGTGTTGGCTGCGTTCCCATTCCAGGTGGTGTTTTCGTCTACAGGAAAGCTCATTTTCAGGTACCGGATGTTCTCTTCTACTTTTTCCGCATGTTCCCGGGTCCGGATGCCGTACCAAACATCTTTGATCTTCCATTCTTTCGTGCTGTCAGAACGTTTATACCGGACGATCCTCCGGGCATCTCTTCCCTCGTTGTCAGTATAGCTGGACTCGAATACTTCTTTGATCTGGAAGTGAAAGGTATCGTGCAGGGCCAGAGCAGAATCGTGATAAATGGAGTCTACCTCATAACTCACCCAATGTCCGATGTTGGTGGGGAAATAGCCATATCCCAGATCAGGCCCTTTCAGGGTCTTTTTTTTACAAGCCCCCAGGGCGAGGAGGAGGAACAACAGCAATATGACCGTTCGGCATTGGTCCGGCATATGAAGGTCATTTCAGGGAGTCTCCATCGGTTTCCTCTGGAGAGGAATTCTTCCTTGCTTCCCTTTCCTTGTTGTGGTCGATGGTCTTCACCACCTTTCCATGATCGTATAGAATGGTTCGTTTGAAGGTGCCGTCAGAATTGAATTCGTACCACTTTCCGTGTTTTACGGCTGCTTTGTAATCCCCTTCCATTTTCTTGGTACCGTTCGGGTAATAATAGATCACGTGCCCCACGAAGTTGCCGTCCTTCATCGTCCCTTTCATTTTCACCTGCCCGTCCTTGAAGTACTGGATCCATTTGCCGTGGGGGGTGCCTTCTTTCCAGTTCTTGACCTCGGCGAGGTTCTTGTTGAGGTAATAAACATGGCTGGTCCCGTGCTTTTTTCCTTTCTTATAGGATTCTTTCAGGCTCAGGTTCCCTTTGTTGTCGTAAAAGGTCCAGATACTATCCTTTTTCTCGTTCACGTATTTTCCCTTTGCCATCAGGGTGCCATCGGGGTAATAGGTTTTGGTATAGGTGACCTGACCACTATCCTTGAAGCGGGAAACGGCTTTTACTTCCCCTTTTTTGTAGTAATAGAAAAAAGTGTCCACCGGTACGCCGTGTTCAAATTGGCCGATATACCGGAGCTGATCGGAATGTTCATAGGTCTTGGCCCAGGTGCCGTGCTGCCTTCCTTCAGCATCCTCTTGGTTGAGTGTGTCGTTCTTCTGGCCTGATACCAAATTCGGCAGAAGGAACAGGAAAGGGATCGCTATGAACAATGAGTGGAAGCTCATGGAAGTACGTGAAGGCATCCTACGCAAAGGAACGGAATAATGATGCATCTTCGTGCTACTCTTTAACAACGGGAGGATCAATACCGTTCGTGCTGATCGAGATCAAAAATTGGGAAGCGTTAACACCTGAAGAGGTTCATGTGCTCTTTCGCGAGCGGGTGAAAGTCTTTGTGGTGGAGCAGGAATGTCCTTACCAGGAAGTGGATGGGTTGGATCCCAACGCTCTTCACTTGCTGGGATGGGAGCAAGACACTCTGATCGCATACGCCCGTATCCTGCCTGTTGTTTCGGAAGGTAGAGGTGTGTCTTTCGGTCGTTTCCTCGTTCGTAAAGAGAGTAGAGGGAAGGGGAAAGGGAAGGTGTTGTTGAAAAGCACACTGGAGGAGATCTACCGGAGGTGGGGAAAGGTGTCGGTAAGGATCGAGGCCCAGCAGCATCTTGTCCCTTTTTACCAGAGCTATGGATTCCGGGAAAGGGGAGAAGCTTATCTGCTCGATGGGATCTT
Organism: uncultured Flavobacteriales bacterium; assembly: GCA_964489175.1. Classification (GTDB taxonomy): domain Bacteria; phylum Bacteroidota; class Bacteroidia; order Flavobacteriales_D; family CAYVSK01; genus CAZAYA01. Next base: position 5,381 of record CAZAYA010000057.1, read on the forward strand.
ACATGTGGAGATGGAGTTGAAAGGGGAAGGATCCTGACCGCCCGGGAAGGTTGGTCGGGGGATTCTTGTTATTTTTGCAGAAAGTCCGCTCTTATGGCTGAAAACAAGAAAGAGGAGAACAAAGAAGAGCGTTCCGGCGAAGAGGGAGGCCAGGAGGAAAAATGGGAAAACCCGATCGACAAGGACAAGGTTGCGGAAAATCCTCATAGCCTCACTTATTCCCATCACGTCGGAGGCCAGCCCATCAAACCTGTCGATAAAAGCAAGGTGAAAGGGAGGGCTGTATCTGCCATGCAGGAGCAGACCGGCCAGCAGCTGGGGCAGATCAAGAAACAGATGGAGGTCCTGGCACAACAGGCCAGCGAGATCCAACGGAGAGTGAACGTTTCTGAGCAAATCTACGAAGCCGAGACCAGTTTCGAACCCCAGATCGGCCATGTCTATTACCTCTATGAAAGGGAAAACGGGAATTATGCGCTCTTGATGATCGGGCCGGACGACTGGGGCAAGAGCATGCCCTTCAAGAATTTCATCGCTACGGTCAAGTTGCTTTCTGATCACACCTGGGAGGTGCTGGATTGATCCCGCCTGTTCTCAAAGTTCTGTCAGGTTTTCCTGGCAATAGTCCAGCATTTCTTCGTATTCCGCTTCGCTGATCGTTTCCCATTGGCCATTCTTTTGGTCCACCAGGTCGCGGATGTAATTCCGCTCCAGAAGTGTGGTCGCTTGGATGCGGGTCTGGGAATAGCGTTTTCCGATCAATTGAAGTTCTTCAAAAAGCTCCGGGGAATGCACTTTGAAATAGGCTTTCCCGTTGGGGTACTTCCGGAATAACGGGAAATCGCTACTCTTGCCGGTATAGTCTTCTTCGGTCATGGGAAAGCCGAAGGTAATGGATCGATAGCCGCTGGGAGCCATTATCTTTGTTCCCATGGGGCGATCGGCACAATATTATTATGACAAAGGATCGAAGCATGCGGAGCAGGGAGAGTATGAGCTTGCTGTAGAAGCTTACTCCCTGGCCATAGAAATAGATCCTTCCGATCCTTACCCTTTCAGCGACCGGGGAGTGGCCTATTTTCATCTGGAAAAGAAAGAATTGGCGCTTCAGGATATGGATAGAGCTCAGGAGTTGCAGCCGGACCTTGGCTACCGCTATTCCAGCCGGGCCTATATCAAGGCTAGCATGGGGCGCCTCGAAGAGGCGATCCAGGATTATCACAAGGCCATCGAAGTGGACCCTGATGATGCTATTGCTCACAATAACCTGGGTTTGCTCCAGGAAGAGAAAGGGTACAGGGACAAGGCTCGTTCCCATTTCATTCGGGCCGACCAGCTTTCCGAGGACGAGAAGGAGGAGGTCAAAAAGTACGGCCGACCGATCGGGACCGGTGGGAAGGAACAGTCGGAGGCTGTTTCCGGTACCCAACAGTTCTCCGCTGAGGGGGTGGAACGTCCTGGCTGGAAGGATCTTTTGAAGGTGATGCGAAAGGTGTTCACCTCCGGTGAGATGTTCCGGGATTTTCTTCGTTTCATCCGGCGAGGATTCCGTTCCTGAGCCTTCTTTCTTTCATGCTTCTTTCGGCCGATTATCTTTGTTGGCATGGGGAACTTCCTGCGATCGGTCGTTGATCATATCTATGAACAGCATGACGGGCAACTTGAAAAGGTCACGCTGATCGTGCCCAGTCACCGGGCAGGAACCTTCATCAAGCAATACCTTGGGGAGAAGACCGAGAGGACGATCTGGGCACCGACCGTCCGAACGATGAACGAATGGGTGGAAGCCATGTCTGGCCTTCGCTCTCCCGACCCCATGACCCTGCTTTTCGAGCTCTATGAGGTGCACCGCCAGCTTAAAGGAACGGAACATGCTGAAACGCTGGGTAGTTTCTCGCAATGGGGACGGCTCTTCCTGGGGGATATCAATGAGGTGGACAGTTACCTTTTACCCGCAGATAAGGTTTTTTCTGACCTGCGTAAGATCAGGGAGATCGAAGGGTGGAGCCTTGCCGCAGAGGAACTGACCTCCACCCAGCAGCAATTTGCTTCTTTCTGGGCTGACCTGGGGAGGTTGTACCATGCTTTCCGGGAGCATTTGATGGCAAAAGGGATGGCTTACCAGGGAGCTGCTCTTCGTTATCTGGTGGAGCAGCTGGAAAAAGAAAAAGATCCTGTACCCGGACAAAAAGCGGTTTGTTTTATAGGGTTCAATGCACTGTCTGCGGGAGAAGAAGCTCTTATCGGGCACATGGAGCAATTGGGCAAAGGGCAGACCTTTTGGGATGCCGATCGCTATTACCTTGATGATCCTGCTCAGGAAGCTGGTATATTCCTGCGGAAACAACAAGAGAAGAGAAAGGACCTTCGATGGGTAACAGATGATCTTTCCACCACGCCCAAGAAGATCGAGGTGCTTGGGTCACCCACAGGATCGATGCAGGCCAAGATTGCCGGGGCTATTCTCGATAAGCTCCTGAGAGAGGAGAAGGGATCGGACAGCGTATTGGAGCGAACAGCCATTGTTCTGGCTGATGAAAGCCTTTTACTTCCCGTATTGAATTCCCTGCCCCCACGCTTGTCGGATGTGAACGTTACCATGGGTTATCCTTTACAGGACACTCCTTTGTTCGGACTGTTCCAGGGCATGCTCGAGCTTCAGGAGAACAGCGCTCGTTATAGTGGCCAGGGACGTCCCCTTCGTTTTTTTCACAAAGATGTTTTCCGGTTCTTCCAACATCCTTACATCCGGAGAGCTTTGGGACAGGAAAAGGGAACAGAAGCCTTTCTGGGGAAATGGAAGAAGGAGAATAAAGCTTTTCTGGGACCTGAAGAACTGGAGGAGTCTTTGGAAAAGTACTTTCCCCAGGAAGCTTCCACCCTCCGGCAGGTGTTCACCCCATGGGACCGTCTTCCCGGGGATGCTTTGGAGGCTCAGCAGGGTGTTCTGCGTTTGTTGCGGGATCGTTTCCTGGGACAGGAGGAGAATACCCTCGAAGTAGAGTTCTTGTATGGCTATTCCAAAGTACTGAACCACTTGAGCGATCTGCTCGGGGAGTATCCTTTCGTGGAAGACCTTCGAACCTACAAGGATCTTTTTCGGCAAACGCTGTCTGATCGTTCCCTGTCCTTTCTCGGAGAACCGCTGAAGGGGGTGCAGATCATGGGAATGCTCGAGACCCGGGCACTGGACCTGGACAATATCATTTTGCTTTCAGCCAATGAACAGGTGCTTCCCAAGACCCGTCAGGATCGTTCCCTGATCCCGTATGAAGTTCAACGCTTGTATCATTTACCGACCTATCAGGAAAAGGATGCGGTTTTTGCTTACCATTTCTACCGGTTGATGCAAAGGGCCCGGAACGTTTACCTGCTTTACGATCAGAATGAGAATTCAGGGGGGCTTGGGGGAGGAGAACGGTCACGTTTCCTTACGCAATTGCAGTATGAGCTTCCCGAGGTCAATCCGAAAGTTTCCGTTCGGGAGAGGGTTCTCTCGGTACCGGTCCATCATGAGGAAGAGGAGGAATTGTTGGTCGGGAAGAGCGGGGAAGTGGTCCGGCGATTGGACCGGCTGATGCAGGGAATGTCCCCGACGGCTCTTAATGTATATATCAACGATCCACTGGATTTTTATTTCCGTTATATCGTGGGGTTGGAAGAGCCGGAAGAGGTGGAGGATACCATCGAAGCGCGGACCATGGGAGAGAATATCCACCAGGTCCTGGAAGACCTTTATAGACCATGGATCGGGCATGAACTGGCCCCGGAAGCTGTGGCTAATATGAAAAAGGAGGTCAGGGAAAGGGTGGAAGCAGGATTTAGCAAGTCTTTTCCGAAGCATGAGCTCAGGACCGGGAAGAATTTGTTGATCCTGGAGGTGACGGTGCGTTTCCTTCAATGGTTCCTCGAGAGCGAAAAGAACTTCCTGAAGACTCTACAGAAGCAAGATCGGGCGTTGACCATCCTTTCATTGGAGGAATCTCTGGAATGGACCTTTCCGGTCGAGGTGCCAGGAGGGGAGCAAAAGGAGGTACGGATCAGGGGGGTGGCAGACCGGGTAGACCGGATCGGGGACCAGGTCCGGGTGATCGATTACAAAACAGGCCGGGTCGATCCCGGGGGCTTGAAACTCCCGGGCATTACCCGGTGCATGGAAGATCCTCGCTACCGGCAATCTCTTCAGTTGCTAACGTACGCATTGATGAAAGTGCGCCAGGAACCTTTGCTGGTCGGTCACCTGACTTCGGGGATCCTTTCTTTCCGAAGCCTTAGCCAGGGGGTTATGAACGTGAAAGTAGAAGAAGAGCAGGTCCTTACCGCAGCGGTTTTCGATGCTTTTGAGGAAGAACTCAAGGGATTGGTCTGCAATATGTACGATCCGAAGCTTCCTTTCCGGGAAAATCCGGACAAACTTTACTGATCCTCTTCTGAAAGATCTTCTTGTTCTTGCTGGTAGGTCATTTCCGGTGGATGGTCCCGGAAATCTCTGGTCATGGCCCAGAGCAGATAGATATCGATCATGGTGTGGGCGGCGAAGGCTGATACCGCTCCAACATGGTCGTACAATTTTCCGATACCGGCGATCACAACGGTCATGAAGATCCCATAGATGCTCATGCGCCAGTTCATAGGGTTGAGGTAACCGTGCAGGGCCACGAATACGATCGAGGTTAACCAAAGGCCCAGCAAAGGCTGAATACCTCCCCGGAAGAGGATCTCTTCTCCGATACCGGCGCAAAGGGAGACCAGGATAATATCGGTGGTCCGGAGCCGAAGGCTCCCGATGATGTTGATGTAGAATTGGCGGATCCTTTGCATGAAGGACATTTTGATGAGGTTCCATCCTGTCCATGCAGCGATGGTCCCATACAGGATCCCGATAAAGAGCTGGTAGTGGACCTGGAATTGCCCCCGGAGCATTTCCGGGAAGGAGCGGTCCGCAAATTCCCGGATGAGGAAAAGTCCGATCCCGCCGAATCCAAAAAGAGTTAGTGCTGCGAGTCCCAGGAGTTGTTTCCGGCGGATCATTCGGCAAGTCATTTACTGTAGCCGCTAAAGATAACCGATCCCTGCAGGGGGATCCTTATATTTGATCCTCTTTCAAAACACCGTCGGATGGAAGTTGATATAGAGAACTGGCTTCAGGAATTGCTAGAGAGCAAGATGGCATTGGACCATTCCGTGGCGGTCTATGTCAAGCTTTTCCTTTTGGCTGTGTTCCTGTTCATCGTTTGTTTCGTGGTCTGGTACCTGTCGAAGCGGATCATCCTGGTCACCATTCACAGAGTGGCCCGGAAGACCCGGACGGACTGGGATGATGTGCTGGTCGAGCGCAATGTTTTCAATAACCTGGCCTATATCCTTCCTGCTGTGGTCGTCCAGCTCTATGCCCGGGCCGTACTGGTTGATTTTCCGGACCTGATTCCCCTGGTGACCCGATTGACCCACATTTTCATGACCCTGATGTTCATGTCGGTCGTGAACAATTTCCTCAATGCGGTCCAGGACATCCTGTTGAAGATCGATCGGCTGAAGGACAAACCGATCAACAGCTTTATCCAGCTTGCGAAGATCATCGCCTTTTTCCTTTTCGGGGTGATCTTGTTGTCCCTGATCGTGAGCCGGTCACCGATCTATTTCCTGAGTGCGATGGGAGCGGTTTCGGCTGTTTTGCTGCTGATATTCCGGGATACCATCCTTGCATTGGTGGCCAGTATTCAGTTGAGTGCTAACGACTTACTTAGGGTGGGGGATTGGGTGTCCGTGCCCAAGTATGGTGCGGATGGTCCGGTGATCCGGATCAATTTATCCACGGTTACCGTTCGGAACTGGGACAATACTTATACCAGCATTCCCCCTTATGTCTTTATTTCCGATTCCTTTCAGAATTGGCGGGGTATGCAGGAGTCTGGAGGGCGGAGGATCATGCGTTCGATCAATATCAAAATGAACAGTGTACAGCACTGTACGGATGAGATGCTGGAAGAATTCAAGAAGATCGAATTGATCAGGGACTATATTGCTCAGAAGGAAGAAGAGGTCAAGGCATACAACAAGGAACATCAGGTCGATGAGTCCGTGTTGATCAATGGAAGGCGTTTGACCAATATCGGAGCCTTTCGGGCCTATGCTGAAGCTTTTATTGCCAACAATCCCAATATCAATACCGACCTGATCTATCAGGTCAGGCAACTGGAAGCCACTTCCACCGGTATCCCGATCCAGATCTATGCCTTTTCGAAGGAAAAGACCTGGGTGGCATATGAAAGGGTGGCAGCAGATATTTTCGACCACCTGATCGCTGCTTTGCCGACCTTTGACCTGGAAGTCTTCGAATCTCCTTCGGGTAATGATGTACGGCAATTGCTGGAGGGGATGGACGGGTCGTCAAAAGGACCCTTAAGCTCATGAAGGAACCCAAGACCATAGCAGCGTTGAGTTATATTACCATCCTCGGTTGGGTGATCGCTTTCATTTTGCATCAGGATAACAAGAGCTGGCTCGGAGGATATCATCTTCGGCAGTCCCTGGGATTGCACGTATTGCTGATCGCTTCGGGTTTGGTCAACAGTGCTTTCACTGGAATACCAGCCCTCGGCGTGATCATGAACTTTTTGGTGAGCGTATTTTCCTTTGCGCTCTTTATCCTTTGGGTCTTCGGTTTGATCAATGCCCTCAGTGGGGAGGAAAAGCCCTTACCGGTGGTTGGGGAATTCTTTCAGAAGATCTTCAGCAGGATCGGATGATGGGCATTCGTCCTTACCATATCCCCGTCGTCAAAACCGCGCGTTATTGTACCCTGGGTGGAGAGGATCCCCCGGTCGGGGAATTGTGGTACGTATGCCATGGTTATGGCCAATTGGCCTATTATTTCCTGAAATGGTTCGAACCTCTGGAAAGCCGGAAGCGGTTGATCGTCGCGCCCGAAGGGATGAACCGGTTCTACCTGAAAGGAACTTCGGGAAGGGTCGGGGCTTCCTGGATGACCAAAGAAGACCGGTCCACTGATATTCAGGATTATGTGACCTACCTGGATGGGTTGGACCAAAAGCTCTCTGAGAACTTTGAAAGCACTCCCCAAAAAGTGGTATTCGGATTTTCACAAGGGACTGCAACGGTTGGTCGATGGGTAGGGTTAGGAGAAGTGGATCCCGATGTCCTGGTCTTGTGGGCCGGGGTGATGCCGCATGACCTGGATCTTCAGGTCAATCGGGATAAGATGCGGAATATGAAGGTCTTCATGCTTTATGGTGATGATGATCCTTACCGGGAAGAAGCAATGATCCAGGAACACCGGCAGCTTTTTGAAGAGAACGGTATTTCCTGCCGTTTCATCGAATTTGAAGGAGGGCACAAGGTAGAAGCAGCTCCTTTACAAGAATTAGCTTCGGAGATCCGTGAAGGATCATAGGCTTCATTCGGAAGGCAGGCCGAGCTGCTTGCGCAGGGAGCGATCCTTTTTTCCGTTCTTTTTCCAATAAGCACTTTGGATCGAATGGGTCCTGACGGCTTTCGTCGTCAGTTCCTTTTTGCCATCACCGAATCCGCTGGAATAGGTCTCTTCCCAGCCTGCGATCTTATGCGGGAATGCTTTTTCAAAATAAATGCTAAGGGTGCGTTCCAGGGAAGGGTAATGGACCCGGTACTTCAGCAGGTTTTCTCCTGGATACTCTTCTCCTGTGTATTTGTCCAGGGCTGCTTTGGCCAGGACCGGTGCCACGGCCTTGTGCATGAGCCGGGTGTACATGGTGCCCGGGATGATACTGAATTCTCCGAGGGGAAGGTCGAAAGGAGCCAGGCGGAGCAATGTCCATAATTCATCTTCCAGGTAAGCCTTTTCCACGTTCATGTCCTGATCGGCCTCTTCCTGGAAGTAGGAATGGCTTGAAAGGTGATAACCTTCTTCCCTGTTATTGAGTTGCAGGTAGGCATGTCCACACCATTCCTGGGCGGAGGTGGAAACTTTGAGGGCATGGGAATAGATGGAGCGGTCGACGGGAGAAAAGACGGACGTCATCATATTGTAGTCATAGATCCCTGTGGTGAAATCCCTGACGAAGTTCAGTTTGAGGACCTTGGTGGCTTCCTCCTCCGTAGCTTGCTCTTGCTTTACCTGGGTTTCAGTGAGGAGGTCTTCCGTCACGAAGATCATCACGGCATTTCCGGTATGGACCTCACCATAACGGGCTTGTTCCAGTTCAAAGCGGCTTAACTCTGCTTTGCCCTGGTACCAGTAATCGCTGAACGCTTTGGAAGCAGGCGCTTCTGGCTCTGGAGAGGGGGAGGTCTTTTTTTCTTCTTTTTGCCGGGCCTGGCAACTGCTCAAAAGCAAGATCAATAAGAACGAAAGGAAGGAGGAGTTCATTCTAACTAAAAAAGGTAAGGGTTAAAGGTAATAAACCATGACAGATCGTTTTTAAGCAAACCCTTTGTTCCCTGAAGGGGCAAAGCTGAACCGGACCCTGAAGTTGTCCCGCAGGGGGTTGTTCAGGAGCATCCCTTCGATATTGCGGATCCGGTTCCGGATGTTCGTCAGGCCATTTCCGTCATTGTGGGAAGCAAAGGTCTTTACTGTTCCGGAATCCCTGTAGTCGAAGCAGAACGTGTCGTCTTGTTGTTTCAGGATAATGTTGACCTCCGATCCGTTCGAATGTTTGATGGAATTGCTGATCAGTTCCTGAACAATACGATACAAGTTCACTTTGATCATGTACGGGAGCTTTTCCACCCGTGGACTCACCTCGCAATGGAGCTGGAACCCGTTCAGGGCCAGTCTTTTTTTGAAGCGTTTCACAATGCCTGTAAGCCCCAGGTCCTTGAGAAGCGAGGAATTCATATTATGAGAGATCTCCCGGATCTCTTCAATGCTTTCGTTCAGAATACTCTCCAGGGTGTTCAGGTCATTGGGGTCGTTCCTCTTTCCCTCCTTGAGTCGGTTCAGAAAGAGAGCTGCCCCGGCCAGTTTTTGCTGGATACCATCATGAAGCTCGGAGGCGATACGGTTCCTTTCTCTTTCTTCGGTCTCGGACATGATCTTCCGTAGCCCCGTTTCCAGTTCCTTGTTCGTTCGCTGTATGTTCCGCAATTTCCTGTTCTCCCGGATGATCAGTGAATAAAGGAGTAATCCGGAGAAGGCTATGAACAACGTTCCTTTGTAGGACTGGAACTTTGTGATGAGCTGCTCTCCCTGCAGGGTATGGATCAGGAACTGATCCGAGAGGATGATCCAGGTGAGGCCGAATATCATATAAAGCCCGACGATCTTCATTTCGGGAATGTGTTCATCAATATTTTCAACGGTTCTTGCTATCATGGCGATTCATGATCTGGTTGGGTATAAATATCCGTCAGGAACTCTTTCAAGAATATGATCTTGCTCATGAAAGCTTCAGAGGATCAATGATCCAGCTCACCTTCCTGATGAGCCTTCAGGTAAGCCGCGGTTTGTTCGTGCAGCAAAACATGGCCGGATTCCAGAATATGAAGGCGCTGCTTTCTTTCCGGGGTGGGAACAAGTCGTTCCCCGAATGAAGGAGGGATGATACGGTCGTAACGCCCGAAGAACAAATGATAGTCGATGGCATGTTCCTGAAGGGCACGTCGGACCTTTTTCAGGTCAGGCTCGATGTACCGGTAGATGAGCCATACATCGCGGACCAATTGCCTTTGTTCCCGGCTTTCCATATGGTAATGGATGAACTTTTCCAGTTTGGAGCTGAGGATTCTGGTCTTTTTGAGCAGGGAGACCAGCCGGAAGAACCAGGCCGGATCTTCAAGGATCTT
>CAZAYA010000058.1:0-15058 GCA_964489175.1 uncultured Flavobacteriales bacterium
CCATTGAGCAAGTCTGGTATACCGGGAAATTCCACGGGCAGACCGTGGCCCATACCCTTTGTGGCCATCCCCTCGAATACCAGCCCGGGAACTGGTTCAATTCCGCTAAGTTCTTCGATATCGAATACCAGACCTATGGGTGGGTGTTGCCGCAACCCCGTGAGCACGAAGCGACCTTTTACTGGGAACACGAGGAGGGGAAGAAAAGCTTCCGGGTGGTCTGGGACAAGGAGACCGGGGCAGTACTCGGTTTCAATGTCTTTGGGATCCGGTTCCGTCACGAGGTCTGTGATGCCTGGATAACCCAGCAAAAGCTTGTCGATGAGGTGATGCAGGAGTTGCCGAAGGCCGATTTCGATCCGGAGTTCTTCCGGCAGCATGAACCGGCTATTCTGGAGAAATACAACCAGGAGACCGGGAAGGACCTGGCGATCAAAGCGAAAAAAGGACTTTTCAGCAAACTGTTCGGATAAACCAATGCCCATGGCTACTCACTCCACGCCTTCCTTCAGCATCAGTACGCCTTATTCCGAAGCCATGACCGGTTGGAAGAAAGTAGGCCTTACCTTGTTCGGGGTGGCCTTGTTGTTCTTGTTCATCGCTTTTTTCGGAGCCGGTAGCGCTTATCCAGCGGCCTTCTTCAATTTGAGCATCGTGCTCGGCATGGTAGGAGGGACGATCTATGCCTATCAAAGCTATGCCCACAAGCCGGCGGGGGTGAAGAACGACCACAATTGGTTCGATCCTTTGCTGATCCGGGGCATGACCGGATGGCTGATGGGGATCGTTTTTACCGGATTTTATGTACTGCTCTATTGGGTCCCTGATACCCTGGAGCATTGGGTCCGCATGCATGACCCTTTGAGTTACCTGCTTCGGGGAGAGCAAGCGGATCAATGGTTCGTCTATGGAACCTTGTATACGGCAGGCATTATGATCATGGGGTTCAAAGCGATCATGAAATACCGGCATTCGCGTTACCAGATCATCCGCACGATCTCCATCATCTTTTTTCAACTGGGATTCGCCTTCCTCATTCCCGGCTTGCTCAAGTTGTTCAACCAGCCGGAGTTCTACTTCCATTATTTCTGGCCTTTGGAATATGGTTATCTTTTCCCCTCCAACATCGAGCATCTGACGAGCCATCAGGGAGGATTGGGAGTCTTCATGGTCTTCTGGGGAGCGATGATGATCTTCATTGCTACACCTATCCTGACTTATTTCTTTGGTAAGCGTTGGTATTGCTCCTGGGTGTGTGGTTGTGGCGGCCTGGCCAATACCGTCGGTGACCCCTGGCGGCAGTTGTCCGATAAGTCTTTGAAAGCCTGGAAATTCGAGCGTTGGTCGATCCATCTGGTACTGGTCTTCATCGTGCTTACCACTGGCTTGTTATGGGCCAATTCTTATGCCCAGGGAGGTCTTCTTGGTGAGCTTTCCCAGGGGTTTGCTAAAACGTATGGCTTCCTGATCGGTGCTGTTTTTTCCGGTGTTGTGGGGGTTGGGTTCTACCCTATTCTCGGTACGCGTGTATGGTGCCGTTTCGGGTGTCCCATGGCTGCTCTTTTGGGGATCCAGCAGAAGTTATTTTCCCGTTTCCGGATCACCACGAACGGTTCCCAGTGTATTTCCTGCGGTAATTGCAGCACTTATTGTGAGATGGGGATCGATGTGAAATGGTATGCCCAGCGGGGGCAGAACATCGTCAGGGCTTCTTGTGTGGGATGCGGGATATGTTCTACCGTTTGCCCGCGGGGAGTACTCAATCTGGAGAACGGACCGATGAAGAACAAGGTGAGCAATGAGCCGATCCTGATCGGGAACGATAGCGTAGATTTGAACCCGAACCTCTAAGAGGTTTGAAATACAGGGTTTTGGAAAATGTCAGCGGGAGTAAAAGAGGTCGTCGATGTGATCATTCCGGCTTATAATGAAGAGGCTTCGGTGGGGAAGGTAGTGGAGGCCATCCCCCGGGATCAGGTAAGAACGATCGTGGTGGTGGATAACAACTCGACCGACCGGACCGGTGAAGTAGCCCGTGAAAAAGGAGCGGTGGTGCTCCGGGAAGAAAGACAGGGATATGGATCGGCTTGTTTGAAAGGGATGGCCTATTTGGAAGAGCAGGAGCCGGCACCTGGTATCGTGGTCTTCCTGGATGCTGACTTCTCGGACCACCCTGAGGAAATGCCTTCATTGTTGAAGCCTTTGATGAACGGAACAGCGGATATGGTGATCGGATCCCGGGCTTTGGGGGATCGGGAGCAAGGGGCGATGATGCCCCAGCAGATCTTTGGGAATTGGTTGGCCACGGGTCTGATGAAATGGCTTCATGGGGTGACCTACACAGACCTTGGACCGTTCCGGGCGATCCGGTACGACCAATTGATGGCGTTGGGCATGCGGGACCCTGACTATGGCTGGACGGTGGAAATGCAGTTGAAGGCTGCCCGGAACGGCCTTCGTTTCGAAGAAGTCCCGGTCAGTTATCGCAAACGCATCGGTCGTTCCAAAGTTGCCGGGACCGTGAAAGGGACCATTATGGCAGGGTACAAGATCATCGGGACCATTCTTAAATACCGTCGCCGGTGATGGTGTGGACCATCCTCATACTCAATGGGGGCTTTCTGGCCTTCATCCTCCTTTACAGCCTGGTCCAGCTGGATCTGGTGATCAGCTATCGACGGCACCGAAGAAAGCAACGGAAAGAACGGCCGGAAGAGCTGTCTTTCGACCCTGCAAAGGCTCCCTGGGTGACGGTCCAGTTGCCTGTCTACAACGAATATTATGTGGTGGAGCGCGCTATCGATGCCGTGGTCCGGCTGGAATATCCGGCGGACCGGTTGGAGATACAGGTGTTGGACGACTCTACTGATGAAACGGTGGATCTGATCGACCGAAAAGTAGCTGAATGGCAGGGGAGGGGGGTGAATATCAAAGGGGTCCGACGCAATGACAGGGAAGGTTTCAAAGCTGGTGCATTGGCGCATGGGCTGGAGCAAGCTCAGGGATCCTTACTGGCTGTTTTCGATGCCGATTTCCTCCCTGAGCCGGATTTTTTGCAGCGGACCGTTCCGTGTTTTGAAGACCCTGAAGTCGGCATGGTCCAGACCTCCTGGCAGCACATCAACGAAGACCATTCCTGGTTGACGCGGTTGCAGGCCTTTGGCCTCAACGCTCATTTTTCCGTGGAACAGGTGGGACGGAACAATGGTGGCCATTTCATGAACTTCAACGGAACAGCCGGGGTGTGGCGGAAAAGCTGCATCCGGGAGGCAGGAGGTTGGCAGTCCGACACCCTTACCGAGGACCTGGACCTGAGCTACCGGGCCCAACTCAATGGCTGGCGGTTCCGGTATCTTGAGGAGGTGGGAGCCCCGGCGGAATTGCCGGCTGCCATGAACGCTTTGAAGACGCAACAATATCGCTGGAACAAAGGAGCAGCTGAATGTACCCGCAAGAACCTGCCCAAAGTCCTGAAGCGGTCGGACCTGGGGCTTCGGAGCAAATTGCATGCGGTCTTCCACCTCATGAACAGCGCGGTCTTCATTTGTGTACTCGGGACGGCCCTGCTGAGCATCCCTTCTCTCTGGATCAAGCACCATCATCCGGAACTCAAGCTCGTTTTTCAGGCTGCTTCGGGATTCGTGGTCGCCTTGTTCTTGTTGGTCATGTTCTACTGGACTTCGATGAGCCATCAGCGTGAAAAGGTGGGGGGCAAGGAATTCCTGATGTTCCTGAAACGTTTTCCGCTCTTCCTGTCCGTTTCCATGGGACTTTCGTTGCACAACGGGTTAGCGGTCCTGGAAGGGTATTTCGGTCGCCGGACCGCTTTTGTGCGGACTCCCAAGTTCAACATTACCGGGGCCGGAGACCATTGGAGTGGCAAACGCTACAAGGTGGGGAAGGCTACTTATCTCACGGCCTTCGAAGGTTTGCTGACCCTCTATTTCCTGGGAGGGATCCTTCTTGCCTTTCATTTTGGTGATCTGGGGCTGCTTCCGCTTCACTTGTTGCTGAGTCTGGGGTTTGGTTATGTGTTCTATTACTCCCTCAGGCATGCCCGGTAAAAGTGTGTTCTCCTTTTGGCTTCCCTGATCTTTCTGCCCCGGTCTTTTTTCTCGTTCCGGGAGGTCGCGTTGGTGATCTTATCGGTTGTTGCCTATGGAATGCTGGGTTACGCCACACCCCGGGAACAATTCCCGGAAGTTCTGGGGTGGTTCGCAGCTCTTTTTCTCCTCTACTATTTCCTGGTCTTCCGAGGCCCTGAGCTGTCCGCTGGTAAGGTCATCGGATATGGTTTGTGCTTCCGGTTGGTATTGTTCATGGTCGTGCCGGTCTTGTCCGATGATGTGTACCGCTTCATCTGGGATGGTCGGCTGATGGCCCACGGGTTCGACCCTTTCCTTCATCTTCCCCGGGAGCTGGTGGGAACGAAAATAGCCGGGGAAGCAGGCTTACCCCGGCCCTTGTATGAGCAATTGAATTCCAGGGGGTATTACAGCGTGTACCCACCGGTCAGCCAGTTCCTGTTCGGGATGAGCAGTTGGCTGGCCGGGCAGGATGTCTTTGCGAATATCTTGATCCTCCGGGGGTTCGTCCTGGCTGCTGAAGCAGGAAGCATGGTCTTGTTGCTGAAGGCCCTTGCCCGGCTGGGAGTGCCCTTATCCCGGGCGGCATGGTTCGTTTTGAACCCTCTGGTGATCGTTACTGTGACCGGTTCATTGCATTTCGAAGGCATCATGGTAGGTTTTCTCCTTTGGGCTTTCCTGGAATTGCTTCGGGGGAGGGAAAAGATGTCGGCCGTAGCTTTCGGCCTTTCCGTGGCCACCAAGCTCATACCACTGGTCGTTCTTCCGTTCTTCATTCGCCGGTTGGGATGGAAAAGAACGCTGGTCTATACCGGTATTGCCGGTGGGACTTTCCTCGTTCTGTTCCTTCCGTTCATCCGACCAGAATTGCTGGCGCATTTCGGGAGCAGTCTGGATCTCTATTTCCGGAAGTTCGAGTTCAATGCGAGCGTGTATTACCTTGTTCGCTGGCTTGGATTCCAGACAAAAGGCTACAACATCATTCAACAAGCCGGTCCGGTGTTGTCGATGCTCACGCTGGCCGGTGTGCTTTTCCTGGCCACGAAAGAAAGGGGGAAGGACTGGAAAAGCTTTTTATCGGTGGCTTTGCTGGCCCTTACCCTGCATTACCTGTTGGCCACCACGGTCCATCCGTGGTATGTGGTCCCGTTGGTCTTGCTGGGAACTTTGAGCGGATTACGCTTCCCTCTTGTCTGGTCTGCATTGATCGTGCTGAGCTATCAGGCTTATGCAGGGGAATGGCAGTCCTCCTGGTGGTTGGTCCTGGAGTATGCTGGCCTTGGGATGGTTATGTTGTGGGAAAGACGGTCTTTTAGTTTTTTGTCAAAGCGACCATGACCGTTTCCCATTTTTTTCTCATTTCGGTGGCGGAGCAGGAATAGTTGTTGGCCATGAGGACGAAAGCGACCCGCTCCCCCTGCACATTTTCCGTATAACCAGCATAGCTCCGCACCCTTTCCATGTAGCCGCTCTTGGCCCGGAGGACTCCTTCGGCCAGGGTCCCCTGCATCATATAGCTCAATGAGCCGTTCTTTCCGGCCACTGGAAGGGAAGAAAGGAAAATTTCCCGGTGTTGACTGGTATCCATCGTTCTCAGGACATGCATCATCTGTGCAGGGGTGATCCCGTCAGCCCGGGAAAGCCCGCTACCGTCGCTCAGGAAAAGCCCATTTGTCTTCATTCCCCGTTCTTTCCAGGCCCGCTTCATGGCTTGAGCAGCTTCTTCGCTCGAGGATACAGTACCATTCTTCCGGGCAGCATGAAGGAGTAAATGCTCGGCGAAGAGGTTCATACTTTTCCAATTGGTCATGTGAACGATCTCACTTACCGATGGGGAGTGCTGTGTTGCTATTGTCTTTTCCTTTTCGGAGGGGGCATTGCCTTCTGGCAGAGGAGAAAGGGCTTGCCCTTTTACGCTGATCCCGTTTTTCATCAGCACTTTCCGGAATTCATGAGCTGCCAGGAGGGGAGGGTTCGGAATAGCTCCTCTGATGGTGAAAGCCTCTCTTCCAGCCGGGATCGTTCCATTGATGTAATAGTGGTCGGTTCCCGGGGCTCCGAAGACATAGGCCTGGTCTCTGGGATCTCTGGAAGCCTTGACATGGTTTTCCAGGGTGAGGCCGGGAACAGAAGGGGTGGTATGGAGTAGCGTGGTGGGTTTCCCGGGTGTTCCCGGGGAGGATAGTGTGACCTCAAAGGCATTGTCCAGCACACAAAGACCATTGGGAGCGGCACCATAGTAATTGCCGATGTCTTCCCAGATCCAGTGGCGTGGGGTTAGGGGAGTGGAAGCGAAGTAAGAGCCATCGCCAATGATATCACCCGTGACCGAATCGATCCCTGCTTTTTGTACCTGGGCGGCCCATTTTTGCCAGAGTGCCTTGTAATGATCCGGAAAATACCGGGAGAGCAAGGCCGGGTCGCCCATGCCTTTGATGATCAGGTCGCCGTGAAGGACCTTGTCCCGGATCGTTCCCCGGTACCGGAGTATTGTTCGGAATGTATGGTCGGGCCCCAGGGTCAGCAAGGCACCGGCAGTGGTCAGCAGTTTGAGACTGGAGGCAGGGGTCAGGCTTTTCCTCGCGTTGTGGGAAAGAACAGTGTCTCCGGTCTGAAGGTTGATGGCGAGGATGCCGAAAGAGGCATGTTCCAGGTCAGGGTCTTGTTGAAGGGAACGGAGCAGTTGGGAAAGGTCTTGTCCCTGAGCCGGCTTCGCTTTTTTTTCGGCCTGGCCTTCTTCGGGCGTCGAGGCTCCGGACCAGCAGGCGGAAAGAAGGAGCAATGTGAAGAAAAGGGGACGGGGCAGGAACATGGTCAAAGGTAAAAGATCGGTCTTTTCCGGGTTTATTAGTTTTGATCGGGTAACGAGGTTGTTCTCGCCTGCTCTTTTCCCTCAGACCGGGACCTTGCTAATGCGGGTCAAGCGTGGGAAAGGGAGCAATATAGTGGGATAGCAAGATAACAAGGTAGTTAGGTAGAAGATGTCCAGCTATCTCACTACCTCACTGATCCGGCTTTCTTCCCATGAGTTTTGGTAACAGAACTTTGTACCTTGTACCTGATATCTGAGCGACGGCATGTGGGCTTTGACCCTCATCGTTCTTAACTATTGATCGGCATTATCATGTGTGGTATAACAGGGGTCCTTGCATTGTCAGAAGCTGGCCGATCTTCCCAGACTTTCGTGGAAAAGGCCGTGGATTCCCTGGTCGCCAGAGGACCGGACCGCCAGGGGGCTCATCATGAAAGGGACCTCTCTCTTGGACATGCCCGCCTTTGTGTGATCGATACTTCTGAAGCTGCAGACCAACCTTTCTCGGACCCTACAGGGCGATACACCATTGTTTTCAACGGTGAGATCTACAATTTCAAAATACTGCGCAGCGATCTGCGGGCGAAAGGGTATGCTTTCCGTACCGACTCTGATACGGAAGTTCTGCTGTACCAGTTCATGGAAAAAGGAATAGAAGGGCTTTCCACCCTGGAGGGTTTTTTTGCTTTTGCCATTTATGATAAGGCAACAGGAGAACTCTTCCTGGCCCGTGATCGAATGGGGATCAAGCCGCTCTTGTATTACCGGGATGAAGACCGCTTCCTTTTCGGTTCCCAGATGCGGGCCATGATGGCCTATGACATGCCCCGGGAATTGGATGTGGTCTCCCTGGCTACTTATCTTCAGTTGACTTATATTCCGGCCCCGGCTACGATCCTTCAGGGGGTTTGTAAAGTAATGCCCGGTGAATACCTCCGGGTGAACCGGGCAGGTATAGAGCAGGACAGGTATTACGAACTCCCTGCCCCCTCTGTTCAAAAGCCTCCGCAGAACTATTCCGAGGCTTGCCGGGGGGTGCATGAAAGGCTGGAGCGCTCTGTTCAGCAACGGCTGGTATCGGATGTTCCGTTGGGGGCTTTTCTGAGCGGGGGGGTCGATTCTTCGGTCATCGCTACCCTGGCTTCCCGGCATGTGGATAAGCTGAAGACCTTCTCCATCGGTTACCAGGATGCTCCGTATTTTGATGAGACCCGTTATGCCCGTATGGTTTCAGACAAGATCGGCAGCGAGCATCATGTTTTTTCCTTGTCGGAGGACGACCTCTTCGAGCACCTGGACCAGGTGCTGGAAGCCATTGATGAGCCTTTTGCGGATTCTTCCGCGATCGCTGTTCACATGCTCTGCCAGCGGACCCGGGAGGAAGTGACGGTCGCTTTGTCGGGAGACGGGGCGGATGAACTCTTCGGGGGGTACAACAAGCACCGGGCTGAAGCAATGGCTTTGCGAAAGAATGCGTTGAATGTGATGGCCCGATATACCGGGAAATTGTGGGAGCTTGTTCCGGCTTCCCGCCAGGGGAAATGGGGAAACAAGGTGCGACAGATGCGCCGTTATTCCAGAGGGGTTGCATTGTCTCCCCATGACCGGTATTGGGAGTGGGCTTCGTGGTTGTCCGAAAAGGATGCAACCTGTTTGTTGGCAATTCCGTATTCACGGAAAGCTTTTGAAGATAGAAAAGCAGGAATACTGAGATCCTTTGGAGAAGGAGAAGGGGTAGATGCTGTGCTGCGGACCGATCTCTCACTCGTGCTTCCCAATGATATGCTGACCAAGGTGGACCTGATGAGCATGGATAACAGCCTGGAAGTACGGACCCCTTTCCTGGACCATGAGGTGGTCGAATACGCTTTTTCGTTACCAACATCCTTTAAAGTGGATCATGGTTCCACCAAGAAGGTCTTGCGGGATGCTTTCCGGCAGGAACTTCCTGAAGGTCTTTTAACACGCCCCAAACAAGGGTTTGAAGTACCTTTGCGGGAATGGGTCCGGGAGCGTATGCAGATAAAGACGGATACCTGGCTGGGAGAAACTTTTCTCAGGGAACAGGGGATCTTTTCCCCGGAGGCGGTCCAGGCTGTGCTTGCCCGCTTGCATTCCAGGGATCCGGGCGACAGTGCTTCCACCGTTTGGGCATTGCTCGTTTTTCAACATTGGTGGGACCGATACATGAACCGTTCATAAGACCGACCGTTGTATGCCTCGTGTACTAAGGATCATCAATCGTTTCAACCTGGGCGGGCCTACCTATAATGCTGCCTACCTTACCAAACATCTCGCTCCTGAGTTCGAGACGATGCTTGTGGGAGGGATGAAGGATGACAGTGAGGACAGTTCGGAATTCATCGTGGAGAACCTCGGAGTGGATGCCCGCGTGCTTTCCAGCATGAGACGATCGATCCATCCTTTGCGGGACCGGGTGGCTTACAACGAGATCAAGAACATCATTCGTGATTTTCGCCCTGATATCGTCCATACCCATGCTTCCAAAGCAGGAGCACTTGGGCGAAGGGCAGCCCATCAGTTAGGAGTGCCTGCTATCGTACACACCTTTCACGGGCATGTTTTCCATTCTTACTTCGGTCGTTTCAAAAGCGGTTTCTACCGGTCTCTGGAACGTTACCTGGCTTCCCGTTCGGACCGTATCATTGCTATTAGCGAAAAGCAAAAAGAAGAGCTGGTCCGGGAGCATCGCATCTGCGATCCCGGTAAAGTAGCTGTGATCCCGCTGGGTTTCGATCTGCAGCGGTTCAGGGAGGACCGGGAGGAAAAAAGACGGAGATTCCGTAGGGAATATGGTCTTGAAGAGGGTGAGGTGGCAATAGGTATCGTGGGCAGGCTGGTCCCAGTAAAAAACCATGAGTTGTTCCTGAGAGGAGTGGCAGCGCTTCTCGGGCGGTCTTCTCAAAAAGTTCGCGCTTTTATCATCGGTGATGGAGAAGAGCGGGAGGATCTCCTTCTGAAAGCTAAGAACATGGGTATTCCCGTGGCATTAGGATGGGAAGGTAAGCGTGCTCCGCTTACTTTCACCTCCTGGATCAAGAACGTGGATGAAGTATATGCAGGACTTGATATCGTTGCCCTGACCTCCCTGAACGAAGGGACTCCTGTAAGCCTTATCGAAGCCCAGGCAGCAGGCGTACCGATCGTGTCCACCCGGGTGGGAGGCGTTGAGAATGTTGTAGTTCCTGGAGAGACGGCATTGCTTTGCAGCAGAACGGACCCTCAGGAGTTTTCGGAAAAGTTGTTACGACTTGTGGATGATCCGGGGAAGCGTTTTGAAATGACGGAAAAAGGATGGCCCTATGTGAAGGATCGCTTTAGTGTGGAGCGGTTGGTAAAGGATATGGGAGACCTTTACCGCGAAATGATCGATCAGGCAGGGAGGAATAAGGGCCACGGATCGATGCAGGGTGTGGAAAGTCCCGGAATATGAACCGCAAGTGGAACTCCCCCTCGTTCAATTTATTATTTTTGCTTGCTCTCCTTCAAACGGATCCAGATGAGGTATAGCATTATTCCAGGGGTGATATTACTGTTGTTCCTGGCAACGGGTTGCAGTATCAACAACGATATCATGTTGAGGACGGGGAAGGATTATCAATTCGATGATATTCCCGAAGAACCGGACCTGGAATACAAGATCTCTCCGGATGACGTTTTGCAGTTCCGGTTGTTCGCCAATGACGGGTTCCGGTTGATCGATGTTACCTCCGGCTCCGGTAGTGGTGGTGGAAGGAATCAAGTAGGTCGCCGGGGTCAGATCAGCTATCTGGTGGAACAGGATGGAAGGGTCAAGCTGCCTGTTCTGGGCCGCATCAATGTGGAAGGGATGACCGTGCGTGAGGCGGAGATCATGCTGGAGGAGAAATACAGTGAATATTACAACAAGCCTTTCGTTATTTTGAACGTGTCCAACCGGCGGGTGATCGTTTTCCCGGGATCAGGAGGGAGTGCTCAGGTCATTACCCTGCAGAACAATAATACAACGCTGATGGAGGTGTTGGCGATGGCCGGGGGGATCTCCAGCCGGGGAAGGGCTCGCGAGATCAAACTGATGCGGAAAACAGAGGAGGGCAAAAGAAAGATCTTCAAGATCGACCTTTCCACCATCAAGGGGATCAGGCACGGAGACCTGGTGGTCCAGGCAGATGATATCATCTATGTGGAGCCCATGCCTCAGTTGGCCAGCCAGGTTGTTCAGGATATTGCTCCCATCTTGTCCCTGTTGACGAGTGCATTGTTCGTATATTCTACCGTGGCCAGGTTTAGTCAATGACCCTGGTCTAACTCAGCCCTCTTAATCCCCATGCGCGACCAGGTCAGCCAGGAAACTGAGAATTTCGAGCAGTACAAGGAACGGATCACGAACTTCAGCAATGAATTCGAGTTCGGTCTTTTCCTGCATATTGCCCGGAAGTCCCTGAAATGGGTCTTATTGATCCTGTTCCTGGCAGGGTTGGGGGCATTCCTGTACCTCCGTTATACGGCACCCGTCTATCGTTCCAATGCCATCATTCAATTGGCGCAACGCGATCAGGCCAAAAGGGTGCTGAACGTTAACAATGTGTATGAGGACAATGAACTTTCCGCAGAAGTGGAATTGCTTCGGTCTGAGCTCCTGCTGAAAAAGGCGCTTCAAAGACTCCCTTTAGAAGTGCGGTACTTTGCCCGGGGAAAGGTCCTGACCAATGAACATTACAGAAAGTCTCCTTATAAGATCTCCTTGTTGGCCATTCGCGATTCCTCCATCATGGGGAAGCCGGTGGAGATCACTTTTTTGGACAAGAACAATGTTGAACTCAGCTATTCTTTGGGAGGAAAGGAACATACAGCGACTTATGCTATTTCAGGTCCTATTGATTGCGAGCATTTCAAATTCCGTTTCACGGAGCTCGATCATTCCTCCCTTCAACGACAGCAGGAGGAAAACTCCTTCTTTTTCGAATTGAACGAACCAGCCGCTCTGGTTCCGGAATTCCTCAATGACCTTAGTGTTAGTATTGCCAATAAGCAAGCGCAGACCTTGCTGGTAGAGTTCAAGGATAATAACAGTTTGCTGGCCAAGGACCTGGTCATGGCCCTGGCTAATGAATACATGGAATATGACCTGAAAAAGAAGAAGCAAAGTTCGGAGAATACCATTGAATTCATCGAAAGTCAGCTCGATAAGGTCTATGGACAGCTTCGTCGTTCGGAAGCCCGGCTTCAGCAGTTCAGGAAGGAGAATAAGGTCAGGAGTGATATAGGAGGGGTTTCCGAAGTCCATTTTCAACGGATCAATGAATTCGAGGATAAGATCGTGGACCTGGAATTGCAGGAAACCCTGCTGGACGAAGTGGATCGTTCCATTTCCAGAGCATCGGCCGATATGGATGTGGATAAACTCATTCCTCTTCTGGTGGGAACGGAATATGAAAGGACCTTATCCCAGTTGATCGAAAAGCTGCATGAACTGCTGGTCGAAAAGGAAGAAGCGCTTTATACGGTCACGAAGGACAATGAGAAGGTCAAATCCCTGAATTACCAGATCAGGATCCAGCGGAATATGATCCTGGAAAGTGTGGCATCCCTTAAGCAGAAGATCACTTCCAAGCGCAAGAACATTCAGGAGAAAGTGGATGAGTACGAGAAGGAATTCTTCTCCCTCCCGGAAAAGGAATTGCAACAGACCCGGCTTCAGCGATTGTTCAACATCAACGAGAAGTATTATACCCTGCTTTTGGAAAAGAAAACGGAATACTCGATCTCCAAGGCCGGGTTCGTCTCGAGTAATGAGATCCTGGAGAAGGCAAGGGTTCCCGGATCCCCGATCTATCCCAAAAAAGAACTGACCCTTCTCACTTTCGGCCTTTTTGGAATATTGACCGGGTTCCTGCTTATCGTTATACGTTACCTGCTCCATGATCAGGTCACTTCCCTCAATGAGATCACCAAAATGACCAATGCGTCTGTGGGAATACTGGGGATAGTGCCCAAATACAAGAGAGACATTCCAACCTCCCAGATGATCGTGGACAAGAATCCCAAATCCATGATCACAGAGTCGTTCCGCTCCATACGGACCAACCTTCAATTCGTGGTGGACAAGGAAGGGCCTACCATCTCTGCGGTCACCTCAACGGTATCGGGGGAGGGAAAGACCTTTGTAGCGATCAACCTGGCCGGGATCATCGCTTCTACCGGGAAACGGGTCATCGTGGTCGACCTGGACATGCGGAAGCCCAAGATCCACGAAGGGTTTGGTGTGGAGAATATCAGAGGGATGAGTACCCTTCTCATCGGCAAGGACCAGATCGATAATTGCATCCAGCAGAGTAACATGGATAACCTCGAGTTCATTACCGCCGGGCCGATTCCGCCGAACCCCTCCGAGTTGATCATCAGTGACCGGATGAACGAGATCCTGGAAGAGCTGAAAACCCGCTACGATGCTATTATCGTGGATAATCCACCTGTAGGGTTGGTGACGGATGGCATTACGATGATCCAGAAGGCTGATCATCCCATTTACATTTTCCGCGCTGATTTCTCCAAGAAGGCCTTCATTCAGAACGTCGACCGTCTGATCAATGAGAACGGGATCAAGCGGTTGTCGGTCGTGCTGAATGGTGTTGATGCGGAGAGAGGTAGTTATGGCTATAATTACGGTTATGGCTATGGGTACGGGTATGGTTACGGTTATGGCTATGGGTATTATTCGGAGGATCACGAGAAAAAGAAGAACAAGCCGTTCTGGAAACGTATCTTTTCCTGACATTCATGGAGATCGAAAAAACGGCATTCGAGGGGTTAGTGGTGCTTCACCCCAGGGTTTTCGGCGATGAACGGGGTTATTTCTTCGAATCCTATCATCAGAAAAAGTTCCGCGAAGCAACCGGACAGGAGGTAACATTCGTACAGGATAATGAATCCTTATCCAGGGGAAATGTCCTGCGGGGGTTGCATTTCCAGCGACCTCCCTATGCCCAGGGAAAGCTGATACGGGTGATCAGGGGGGAAGTGCTCGATGTGGTGCTGGATATCAGGAAAAGCTCTCCGACATTCGGAGAACATTTTTCCATCAGGCTTTCCCAGGAGAACAAGACCATGCTCTATGTGCCACCGGGATTTGCGCATGGCTTTTTGACACTTTGTGATGATACGGTATTCTTCTACAAATGCACGGCCCACTATAACAAGGATGCAGAGGATGCTATCCTGTGGAAAGACCCCCAACTGGGGATCGACTGGGGCGTTTCCGAACCGGTGGTCTCCACCAAGGATGAGCAAGCCAAACCTTTCCGGGAATTGGACTCCCCGTTCGAATAAGCTGATGCCATGAGCGAACAAGGTTTCCTGTTCCTGATCTATGGGATGTTCTTCATTGGAGTGGTGGTCTTCACTTTGATGATCAATTCGATCTTTCTTCGCTTTGCCCGTACGCTGGGCATGAAAAACCCGGCCAGGAAAAAAGGAATGATCCGGTGGAACGCCGATTCCAAACCCACCTTCGGTGGGCTCTCCTTTTTCATCATTTTTCTTTTGTCCTTCATCGGGTACACGCTGTTCATCCAACCGGACGAGGCTTTTCAGAACCGCGAACAATTAGGGCTGTTCGTTTCCGTATCCCTGGCATTTCTCATGGGGTTGGCCGATGATGCCTACAATACCCGTCCGTTCCTTAAATTTTTCGTGCAGGTATTATGCGGGGTGGTGCTGATCGTTACGGGAACCTCGATCTCCCTGTTCGGGAATGATTGGTTGAACTACCTGGTCACCATTTTCTGGGTGGTGGGGCTGATGAACTCCATCAACATGCTCGACAACATGGATGCCGTTACCAGTGTGGTCTCTTTCTTCATTGTGCTGACCGTACTGGTGCACCTGTTCATTGGGGGAAATGTCCAGGATGTTTTCCTCATGTTGATGCTGGGAGTACTGGCATCGCTCATCGGGTTTCTGTTTTATAATTGGCATCCTTCGCGCATGTTCATGGGAGATGCGGGGAGTCAGTTCCTGGGATTTCTGGCCATCAGCCTCTCGCTTCACATCACTCAAGTGAACGAGCCCCTGAGCCCCCTGCTCCCCCTGATCATCCTCGGGTTCCCGGTCCTGGACACCATGACGGTCATGGCCCAGCGGATCGGAGAAGGCCGGTCCC
>CAZAYA010000059.1:0-14738 GCA_964489175.1 uncultured Flavobacteriales bacterium
AGTGGATGCGATCGTGGTGGATACGGCCCACGGGCATACCGAAGGAGTGATCGGTACACTGAAAGATGTTAAAGCCCGGTTCCCGGACCTGGACCTAGTAGGCGGGAACATCGGAACGGCTAAAGCAGCGGAGGATTTGCTAGAGGCAGGTGTGGATGCTGTAAAGGTCGGGATCGGTCCGGGCTCCATTTGTACCACCCGGGTGATCGCAGGGGTGGGGGTCCCACAACTGACAGCCATCCATGAAATAGCACAGACCCTGACAGGAACTGGGGTACCGTTGATAGCGGATGGAGGGATAAGGTATACAGGGGACCTGGTAAAAGCACTGGCAGCTGGTGCCGGGTCGGTGATGATCGGTTCCCTGTTCGCTGGTGTGGAGGAGTCCCCCGGGGAAACCATCATCTATGAAGGCCGAAAATTCAAAACCTACCGCGGCATGGGATCCATTGAAGCGATGCAACAAGGGTCCAAGGACCGGTATTTCCAGGATGTGGAAGAAGACATTAAAAAACTCGTTCCTGAAGGGATCTCCGGAAGGGTTCCTTATAAAGGAAAACTCCAGGAGATCATGTACCAAATGCTTGGTGGCCTGAGGGCCGGCATGGGCTATTGTGGGGCCGGGAACATCGAAGAACTCAAGAATGCCCGGTTCATTCGCAATACCAATGCGGGTATCCGGGAGGGCCATCCCCACGACGTGACCATTACCCGGGAGGCTCCTAATTACAGTGTTGTTTGATGTTTCCCTTCAACGCATATCCGACCATCATGAAAAAGTTGCAGAGGTCATGGCTGATCGCTATCGGTATTGTGCTTTTCCTTCCCTCCGTCGCCCAGAACAATAGGGATATCCTGATGACGGTCAATGGGGATGAGGTAACCAAAAAGGAATTCCTGACCATTTACCAGAAGAACAACCGGGACTCCTCCATTACCAAAGAGTCTCTGGACGAGTACCTGGAGTTGTTCATCAACTTCAAGTTGAAGGTGAAGGAAGCGGAAGCCATGGGATTGGATACGATGGCCGCTTTCAGGAAAGAGCTAAGGCGTTATCGTCACCAGTTGGCCCAGCCTTACCTCACGGATAAGGAGGTCAAAGAAGAACTGATCAGAGAGGCTTATGACCGGATGAAACAGGAAGTCCGGGTGAAGCACATCATGGTCAAAGTGGGAGAGAATGCTCCTCCCAAAGATACGGCCGAAGCTTACCGGGAGATCATGAAGATCAAAAAGCGTTTGCAAGGGGGGGAGGATTTCGAGAAAGTAGCCCGTGAGGTTTCCGAGGACCCCGCTGCCTCCAAGAACGGAGGGGACCTGGGATATTTCTCGGCCTTCCAGATGGTCTATCCCTTTGAGACCGCTGCCTATGAAACCCCGGAAGGAGAGACGACGGGCCCTGTTCGCACTCGGTACGGTTATCATCTTATCAAAGTGATCGATAAACGGAAGGCCCGGGGAAGAATAAAAGTGGGACATATCATGTTGCGGGCTTCCGACAAGATGGAACAGGAAGATCGGGAGCGGGCTAAAAAGAAGATCCGGGAGATCCATGAAAAGCTGAAGAACGGAGAGGAGGGCTTCAGGGCCATGGCCCGTAAATACTCGGAAGACCGGCGCTCAGCAACAAAAGGAGGAGAACTCTCGTGGTTTTCCACCGGGGATATGGTGAAACCTTTCGAAGAAGCTGCATTTGCCCTGGAACGTGATGGACAGATCTCTAAACCGGTCCGCACACGCTTTGGATGGCACATCATCAAACGGATCGATCATGAGCCGGTCGGCAGTTTCGAGGAGATGAGATCCCAGCTCAAAAAGAAAGTATCCGAGGGGGACCGCTCTTCGATCTCGAAAAAAACATTCATTAAAAAGCTCAAGAAAGCGTATGACTTCCAGGTAGAGGAGAAGACGCTGAACAAACTGGCCTCTACGGTGGATACTTCCATTTTCAATGGAAAATGGGAGGCTTCCGGTAAATTCTCGGGGAAGACCTTGTTCAAACTCGATGGGGAGCTCCATCCGGTAGATAGCTTTGCTGTTTTTCTGGAGGAGCGACAGCGCCAGCAAAAATCGATGGACGTGGGCATGTACGTTCGTGAACAATTCCATTCTTTCGTGGACAAGACCATTATGAGCTATGAACGTAGCCGATTGGATGAAAAATACCCTGAGTTCCGGGCATTGATGCAGGAGTATCGGGATGGCATCCTGCTTTTCGATCTTTCCGATGAGAAAGTGTGGACCAAGGCCGTGAAGGATAGTGTAGGGCTTAAAGGGTTTTATGAAGCGCACAAGTCCGATTATCAATGGGGAGAGCGCGTTGATGCTACAGTGTTCAAGTGCAAGGATGAAAAGACCGCCACCAGAGCAAAGGAGTTGGCCCGTGCAGGTCTTTCGGCCAGAGCCGTCCGGGATTCGGTCAATCAGAACTCCAGCCTGAACGTTTCCCTGGAAGAAGGGAAGTTTGAAAAAGATGATCTTCCCTATCTGGACCAGTTCGAATGGAAGAAAGGGGTGACGGAGATCCGGCCTTACGAGGGACAGCACCTTTTCCTGAAGATCCGGGAAGTATTGCTTCCCCGGCCGAAAACCCTTGAAGAGGCACGAGGGATCGTTACTTCAGATTATCAGGACCATCTGGAAAAGAAATGGGTGGAGCAGTTGCGGGAGAAATATGATGTAAAGGTGAACAAGGAAGTACTCTATTCGATCGTGCCCTGACCCGGAAATGCAGCTTTCTTCTCTCATGTTCCGGATCCTCTTTTGCTCTTTTCCTCTGCTGATCTTAGGTTGCAGCAACTCCCCTTCTGAAAAGCCTTCTTCGAAGGAAAAAGATGCCCCCGTGGTGGCCCGGGCATACGGGGAAGAGTTTACGGCGGATGAGCTTCGCAAGATCATGCCCGATAAGGTCTCTGAAAAGGACAGCACGCGTATAGCCAGCGATCATATCAGGAACTGGCTCAAGGAGCAGGTCATGCTCCGGCAGGCGGAACAAACGCTCACCGGAGATCAGAAGGACATGGAAGAAAAATTGCGGGATTACCGGAATTCCCTTCTGATCTATGAATTCCAGAAACAGTTCATCCGGAATAACCTGGACACACTGGTTCGGGGAGAAGAGATCCGTGAATATTACGAGAAGAACAAGAAGAATTTCCAACTGAAGGATTATATCGTGAAGGCCATTTATGTGGTGGTGGATACGGGGCAGTCCAATGCCCCCGACCTCCGGGGATGGATGCTCGGGATAACAGATCCGGACCGGCGACGGGACCTGGAAAATTTTTGCCGGGAAAAAGCGCTGCATTGTTCTCTGGATGATAGTTCCTGGGCGTATTTTGATGACCTGTTGCGGGAGGTTCCACTGGAAGTTTACAACCGGCGATCCTTTTTGCAGAACAACCATTTTGCCCGCTTCCGCAAGGAGGGGCAGATCTATTATCTTCGGATCACCGAACATGAACTAAAGGGAGGGGTTTCTCCGTTAGCCATGGAACGAAAGAACATCAGGGCCATACTGATCAACAAACGCAAAAAAAACCTGATCGACAGCCTGCAGGAAGGTCTGATGAAGCAGGCCCGGAAACGCAAGAACGTCCAGGTATTCGAATGATACGACACCACGCCCTTTTTCTTTATTTCTCGCTTTTTTGCAGCATTTTTTCAGCAACTTCACAATCTCCAGAGGAGGGAGAGGTTCTCGATCAGGTCGTAGGTGTTGTAGGGGAAGAGATCGTCCTCCGTTCTGAGATCGAGGATCAGCGGACCCAAGCTATGCAACAGGGGATGGCCATGAATGCTGAGACCGATTGCGGCATTTACGAAGCATTGATGGAGCAAAAGCTCATCCTTCACCAAGCCCGGTTAGACAGCGTGAAGGTTACCGGATCACAGGTGCAGCAGGAATTAGACCGGAGGATCCGGTATTTTGTGCAACAGGTAGGGTCGGAAGAAAAATTGGAAGAATTCTACGGCATGAGCATCGAGCAGATCAAGAGCAATTTCTATGATATGATCCAGGATCAGATGCTTACTCAGCGGATGCGGCAACACATCACAACGGATGTTAGCGTTACACCTTCCGATGTTCGGGAATATTACAGGAACCTGCATGAGGACAGTATTCCGCTGGTCCCTTCCAAGGTCCGGGTCGCGCATATCGTTAAGCGCCCTCCGATGAGTCAGGAAGCCCGTGATAAAGCAAAGGAGGAGTTGGAAGAGTACCGGGAAGCCATCGTTAAAGGAGAAAAGCGCTTCTCCGTGGTGGCTACGCTGTATTCGGATGATCCAGGGTCGGCCAAGGAAGGGGGGAGCCTGGGGATGATCGGACGGGGGGAGATGGTTCCTGAATTCGAATCCACCATTTTCTCCCTTGATGAAGGGGAGGTGTCGGAGGTGTTCGAGACCCAGTTCGGTTACCACATTGCCCAACTGGAAGAGCGATTGGGGGAAAAACTAAAAGTCCGCCACATTCTGATCAAACCGGAAGTGAGTTCGGAAAGCTTGATGGGGGCCAAAGACCAGCTGGACAGCATCCGCAAAGCCATCAAGAACGATACCCTCGATTTTGCCGAAGCGGCCCGGTTGTATTCCGACGATGATGATACACGCAATAATGGTGGGGTGATGGCCAATCCTCGCTCTGGCTCTTCCTGGTTCGAGATGGAAGAGGTGAACCCCGAACTCTTCTTCACCATCGATAAAATGAACGAAGGAGAGATCTCTAAGCCTGTGGTGATGAATGATCAGGATAAGGGCAAGAGTTACCGGCTTATCAAATTGCTGGAAAGGACCCGCCCACACAAGGCTAATTTGCAGGACGATTACGATCTGCTCAAGAAAAAAGCCCGTCAAGCTAAAGAAGACCAGGCGCTGGACCGATGGTTCCGGGAAAAGATCAGTGAGACCTATGTCCGTATAGGGGAAAAATTCCGGAATTGTAATCTCCAGCAAGATTGGATGAAAGAACAATAAACGTAAGCGCATTGGCAAGACCAGACCCTATGGAGGAAGATGCATCCCAAACTCCCGATACTTCGGCCAAAGAAGCCGTCGATCAATTCGTACAGCAATACCGGGATCTGAACCAGGAGATCGGGAAGGTGATCGTCGGGCAACAAGACGTGATCCAGAACTTGCTGATCTCGATCTTCAGCCGGGGACATTGCTTGCTCGTGGGGGTTCCTGGGTTGGCCAAGACCTTGCTGGTCCACAGCATCGCCCAGGCCCTGGGATTGAAATTCAACCGGATCCAGTTCACACCGGATCTGATGCCCTCGGACATCATCGGAGCTGAGATCCTGGATGAGAACCGTGAATTCAAATTCCTCAAGGGTCCTTTGTTCGCCAATGTCATTCTGGCTGATGAGATCAACCGAACTCCGCCCAAGACGCAGTCCGCCTTGCTGGAGGCCATGCAAGAACAAGCGGTGACCACGGCCGGGAAAACCTTTGTCCTGGAGAAGCCATTTTTCGTCCTGGCCACTCAGAACCCTATCGAGCAGGAGGGAACTTATCCCTTGCCTGAAGCACAACTCGATCGTTTCATGTTCAACATCTGGATGGATTATCCCAGTTATGAAGAGGAATTGTCGGTGGTCCGGAACACGACAACGGATACCGGGACCGATATTCAGCCGGTGATCTCCGGCGAGCAGATCTTGTTCTACCAGGGGTTGATCCGGCAATTGCCGGTACCAGATACGGTCTACAGTTACTGTGTTCGGTTAGCGGCCAGTACTCGGCCCAATACCGATCAGGCCACTGACATCGTCGATCAGTACCTGTCATGGGGAGCCGGGCCCAGAGCTTCCCAATACCTGGTGATCGGAGCCAAGTGCCATGCGGCCATAAACGGAAAGTACAGTCCGGATATCGAGGATGTGCGGGCTGTCGCCATGTCGATCCTTCGTCACCGGGTCGTTCGCAATTACAAAGCAGCTGCCGAAGGATACGAGGTGGAGGATATCATCAACACGCTTCTGGAGAAGCAGGAGGCCTGAGGTCTTCTTTTCAGAAAAAGAGTTTTTCGAGGAAATTTCCTGCTGCATAGGCTAGTACGGCTGCTGAAACTCCCAGAAAAAGGGTTTCCAGAATATTTTTCCACCGATGGGTCCGGGTAACCTGGCCTTTCAGGAACCCGATCAGGATGAAGGTTAGGGCTGTCAGCACACAGGAGATCAGAAAGAGAGGAAGGCCATTCTTTTCGGACCACAGGTCATAGACGTAGATCACCAATGGAATGAAGCCGACCACGATGAAAGAAAGAAAAGTGACCCCACCCATAGCTAATGGGGAACGGTTTTCCCGGGACATTTCCAGTTCTTCTTTCATCATCGTGTCCACCCACCTGTCCTTGTCTGCCGTGATGGTATCCACCACTTTTTCCAGCAGATCCCCTTCAAACCCTTTGGCCTGGAAGATCTCCCGGACCTCTTCCCGTTCCTTGTCCGGCATCTGCTCCACCTCCCAGTATTCTACAGCTTTGTGTTTTTCATAATTCTGCTGTTCGGATTTGGTGGATAAATAGCTGCCTACGGACATGGAGAAGCCATCAGCGATGAGATTGGCAAAGCCGAGAATAATGACCACCGAGGAGTCCAGTCCTGCTCCCGCCGCACCAGCCACCACAGCAAATGTCGTTACGCTGCCGTCGATACCACCATAGACGAATTCGCCCAGGTATTCCTGGAACTTTCCCTGGCCGTGAAGTTGTTCTTCAGTGAGATGGCGCATGGGGTAAAAATAAGGAGGAAAAGGCAGGAGGCAGGAGCGAGGAGGCTTAATAATAAGTATGCCGCCGGACTTTGGCCAGATACTTGGCCAGACGCATGACTTGCCGGGTATAGCCGTATTCGTTATCGTACCATACGTAAAGGACAATGTTCTTCTTGTCCTCGCTCACGATAGTGGCAGGGGCATCGAATACGGAAGGGGTGGTGCTCCCGATCACGTCTGTGGAGACCATTTCGTCGTCGATGGAATATTTGATCTGTTCTACCAGGTCTCCTTCCAGGGCAGCTTTTTTGAAAAGCTCCTGAACTTCTTCAACAGAAGTCTCGCGCTTGACCTGCAGGCTGATGATGGCCAGGGAGCCATCCGCGGTGGGAACACGGACCGCATTGGCTGTCAGTTTTCCTTTGAGGTCTGGCAGGATCTTGGTCACAGCTTTGGCCGCACCGGTTTCGGTGATCACCATGTTGATGGCTGCTGAACGCCCCCGGCGGTGTTTCTTGTGCATGTTATCCAGCAGGTTCTGGTCGTTGGTATAGGCATGCACGGTCTCGATGTGGCCTTTATCAATGCCCAGTTGCTCATCAGCGACCTTGAGGATGGGAACGATCGCATTGGTGGTGCAGGAGGCGGCAGAGAAGAGAGCCTCGTCTGTCTTGGAAAATTCGTTTTCATTGACGCCGAAAACAATGTTGGGAATATCGTCTTTGCCAGGGGCGGTCAGCAGTGCTTTGCTCACCCCTTTGGCTTTCAGGTGGGCGCCTAATCCTTGCCGGTCGCGAAATGCTCCTGAATTGTCTATTACCAGAGCATTATGAATGCCGAAGGCTTCATAATCGATGGAATCCGGACTTTGAGCTTCGATCATCCGGACACGTTGACCGTTGATGATAAGGGCTTTGTTCTCCACATCTTCGATCACTGTTCCCGGAAAGGGGCCGTGAACAGAGTCATTGCGGAGCAGTGCTGCTCTTTTGATGACCTCCTTTTCCGAATTGCTTCGGGTCACAATGGCCTTGAGACGGAGCTGATGCCCTGGTCCTGCCTGGCGGATGAGTTCCCGGGCGCAGAGACGGCCGATCCGGCCGAATCCGTAAAGTACGACATCGTTCGGGGTAAGTTGTCCGTTCCCGGCACCCTGGGTTGTCAGAAGATCAGCGAGTTGGTGGTCTAGAAATGCCCGGAGATTGGGGTGTTCGTTTTTTTCCTCGTTCCACTCGGTGGCCAGTTTGCCGATATCGATCTTGGCCGGCGCCAATTTCATTTCTGCCAACTCACGAGCTATCGCAGCGGTATCGTAGATGCTCAGGGGCTTGTGAATCACATCATCTGCATATTTGTGCAGGCTGAGGATCTCGGAGATGCTCTTGTCCGTCATCGGATTGCGGAAGAGGACCAGATCCACTGAGTGTTCGTACAGTAAATGGCCGATCGATGCGATCAGGGAGATGGCTGTTTTTTCCTTGTCCACCCATTCCTGCAGTTCCTTTTCATAAGTGGGGTCCTGGCCGGTGGTCTTGATCTTGCTCATCGGAAACCGTTTGTCGGGGTTCAACTCAGCCGCCCAGATAGGCTTTGAGCAATTTGCTCCGGGAGGTGTGGCGCAGGCGGCGGATAGCCTTCTCCTTGATCTGGCGAACGCGTTCTCGGGTAAGGTCGAACTTGGCGCCGATCTCTTCGAGGGTTAGTCCGTGATTCATTCCGATCCCGAAGAAAAGTTTGACGACATCTTTTTCCCGTTTGGTAAGGGTGGACAGGGAACGGTCTATTTCCTGGATCAGGGATTCGTTCAACAGGCTGTGGTCGGCTTTGGGAGAATCCTGGTTGACCAGAACGTCCATGAGCGTATTCTCTTCTCCTTCTTCGAAGGGAGCATCCATGGAGACGTGGCGGCCGGATACCTTCATGGTGTCGGACACCTTGTGTTCCGGAACTTCCAGGGCCTGGGCGAGTTCATCGGCTGAAGGAGCCCTCTCGTACTCCTGTTCCAGCCGGGAAAAAGCTTTGTTGATCTTATTGAGGGAGCCTACCTGGTTGAGGGGGAGGCGGACGATCCGGGATTGTTCGGCAAGGGCTTGCAGGATGGATTGCCGGATCCACCAGACCGCATAAGAGATGAATTTGAAACCCCGGGTTTCGTCGAAGCGCTGAGCAGCCTTGATCAAGCCAAGGTTCCCTTCGTTGATGAGGTCGGGGAGGGACAGCCCTTGGTTCTGGTATTGCTTGGCGACGGACACGACGAAACGGAGGTTGGCTTTGGTCAGTCGTTCGAGGGCTAACTGATCGCCCTGCTTGATCCGCTTCGCCAGCTCGACCTCTTCTTCGGCCGTGATCAGGTCTTCCCGACCGATCTCCTGCAGGTATTTATCAAGGGATTGACTCTCTCTGTTGGTGATCGATTTCGTGATCTTCAGCTGTCTCATGTCCGCATCTTAATGGTTCGTGCAGTAGGAAAGGAAGGCAAAAGTAATGAAAACTTAATATGAGGGGTTCGAGGTGCCCCCAAAGGTACACGGTAAACCTATACGAAGCAAGATGGATTTTTCCACAAGTGTTGGGGAGCTGAAACCCTTATTGGCCCTGCAATCCCTGGAGCATTTGCTTCAATTCGTCCATGGTCACCTTCTCATATCCCTTCGGGGTGGTGTTGAATTTTTCATCGGAGACTGCCATCTCCTTGATCTTTTTGGCCGTCAATCTTACCGTGAAGTTTCCCCTTCTGCTTTCGAATTGCAAGGGAAAGCCGTCTACGCCTTTGAATTCATTGAAAGCACCTGCCGGGATCTTTTGGGTAACGCATAGCTTGGTCGAGTCCTTCCTGCCGGAAAGATTGAATCGCACATAGCGACAGGGGTAGCCGGCAAGTGTGGTGGTCGAGTCGAGATCCTCTATTTCCGGGTTGTCGATATTCAGGGAGTCACCCGTACGCGCGGTGTGTACCCGGATCTTCTTGCCCATGGCGGGAATGTTGATGAGAAGGGTAGTGCTGTCGGTCTCCGTGTTGACGATCACGGATTGTTGGTTGCCCATACCCAGACCGCTTTCCTGACGGCTCAGGTGGTTTCGGACGTAAAGGGTTTGCTCGTCCGGGAACATGGAAGCATATTGCTGGTATTGTGAAGGCAGGTCCAGGTATTCCATTTTGTAGACCACTTTCCCTTCAAATTCCGGGGTCTTGGCTGTTTTTTGGCTGCCTGAACAATTCCACAGTATGATGGAACAACCGAGGAGGAGCAGTAGAGAAAAAGAAGAACGGGTAGGCATGGGTCAGGAATTAAAGGATTTGACGATCTCTTCCATCTTGGCTTTCATCTGGTCCTTGCTCACGGGGTCGTACCCTTCGGTGGAAAAGACCTTGTCATCGACCGACTTGTGTTCGATGGAGGTGGCTTCGAGGCGCATGCGTTTTCCAAAGCGTTCCATTTCGTAATACAGCAGAACGCCGTCCAGGACCTGGAACTGGTTACACCAGTTAGGTTGGTCGATGTCCACTCGGTCTGTGTAAAAAATGTTCATGGCCCTTTTAGAGGGAGCATGGTAAATACCCACGGCTCGTTGACAGGGAGCGCCGGCAATGCTGTCCATTCCCTGAGCTTTCAGAACGGTCATGGCCGGGAAATCCTTGAGGAATTCCTGTGTTCCCAGGCTGTCCAGCTCCAATACCATCTTTTTGTTCATGATCTTGAGCATGTGGGTGAGACGATGTTCCTTGGAATCCGCAATGAAACGGGTCTTGAACATGCCCATGCCAGCCGATAATTCGGTCACATAAATATTATCCTTGAACCACATGGTCATTTCGTCAGGCAGAAGAGAGGCCATGAGGCCGGACTCTTCTGAATAAGGAAAGGAAACCTTGTAGTGGATCACGCCTTCGGATATTCGCTGATCGAAAACGCCATCCACTTTCTCCCGGATCAGATCGCAGCCGCTTAGTATAGGAGCCAGGAGAACAGTAAGGAGGATCCCGTTGAGACGGGGGCTTTTGAAAAGGATAGAATGCAAAGGCGTTGCTTGATGTTCAGCTCACGAGCAAAACGAAAGCCGAAAAATAAGAAAGCTCGGCAAAACGACGGTTTTCCTTTTCAAATTCAGTGAGCTCCTGTTGCGAAAGTAGCCGGGAAAGGTTCAGCGCAAGTCGATGACCTCCACACCAGGATGGTCTTGTTCGTTGAAACGGAAATCGCTTTTCTGATAGGCCAGGTCCGTTTGAAAGTCCTTTACTTCATAGATATAATCGGTCCCGTACTTGCCTTTTACATGGAGTTTGCTGATCGTCATTTTATCTCCGTTCACGGTGAGGATGATCGTATGGTAGGCTTTTTCGGAAGGATCTGTCGGGAAGAGTTCGATGGTGTGAAAGGTTTGTCCGTTCTCGACTTCTTCTCCCTTGTACTGGTATTTGAATCCGGATTCCCAGATGGTGAAGAGGTCTGAAGGACGTACCAATTCGCTTTCGTTTTCCGCTTCTTTACGGGCGCTGTCGATGTGGACTTCGTTGTCCTGTTCGAGAAAGGTCCATTGGTTCTGGCCGTCGCTGTATACTTTTTGATCGCCCAGGTCGAGCATGAACATTTCTCCTTTTATCCGGAGTTTTCCCTCCTGATCCATGTTCACATCGTCCTTTTCGTTGACCATGCGGGAAGAGAACTCCGCAGTAATAGTCTCGTACTGCTTGTTCTTTTCGCTGAGTTGGTCCAGGATCTTTCGGGCTTTTTTATCTTTCTGGGCCATGACCTGCCAGGAGGTGGCGAAAAGGATAAGGGTGATCACAAAGGCTTGTCGCGTCATGTCGGGTCGTTATTGTCTTGTTCTTCTTGGTTCAAAAACTGTTCCAAAGTGTATTCGTCGGGCATCAGGACTTTTCGGGCCTTACTGCCTTCAAAGGGGCCGATGATGCCGGCTGTTTCCAGTTGGTCCACAATCCTTCCTGCCCTGTTGTATCCTAATTTGAGTTTCCGTTGAATGAGGGAGGTGGATCCCTGTTGGTGTTGCACGATGAGTCGGGCAGCCTCTTCGAAGTATTCATCCCGTTCTTCTCCATCACTTCCTGAACCGCCCTGGCCGGAGTTGTCATCGGCTTCCGGCAGGAGATAGGATTCGGGGTAGGCACGCTGGGAGCCGATGAAATCGGTGATCGCTTCTATCTCAGGGGTGTCTATGAAGCCGCACTGGATCCGTTTCAGATCGCTTCCGGTACTCATGAGCATGTCGCCTTTTCCGATGAGTTGTTCCGCTCCTCCGGCATCCAGGATAGTACGGGAATCGGTCTTGGAGGTGACGCGGAAGGCGATCCTGGCCGGGAAGTTGGCTTTGATCATACCGGTGATGATGTTCACGGAAGGGCGCTGGGTAGCAATGATAAGATGGATACCGATGGCCCGGGCCAGTTGGGCAAGCCGGGCGATGGGTTGTTCGATCTCCTTGCCGGCCGTCATGATGAGGTCGGCGAACTCATCGACCACCAAAACGAGGTAGGGGAGGTATCGGTGTCCCTCTTCAGGGTTGAGTCGCCTTTCGATGAATTTCTTGTTGTATTCCTTGATGCCGCGAACATGAGCCTTTTTCAACAGGTCATACCG
This sequence comes from uncultured Flavobacteriales bacterium, assembly GCA_964489175.1. Lineage (GTDB taxonomy): Bacteria > Bacteroidota > Bacteroidia > Flavobacteriales_D > CAYVSK01 > CAZAYA01. The sequence continues at coordinate 12,315 of CAZAYA010000059.1, forward strand.
TGCATCCATTTCTTTGGTCAGGGAGTTGAGCGTGTTGACCACTTTAGAGGTGTCCGTAATGATCGGCTCTTCTTCATCGGGTAATTTGGCAAGGAAATGCCGCTCGATCTTATTGAAAAGGGTGAGCTCCACCTTCTTCGGGTCCACGAGCACGAATTTTACCTGGCTGGGGTGCTTGCGGTAAAGCAGGGAGGCAAGGATGGCATTCAATCCGACTGATTTCCCTTGCCCTGTGGCACCGGCCATCAATAAGTGCGGCATCTTGGTGAGGTCGGTCAGGAAAGTTTCGTTGGAAATGGTCTTGCCTAAAGCCATGGGAAGCTCCATTTCCGTGTTCTGGAACTTGTCGGAGGAGATGAGGGACCGCATGGAAACGATCTGGGGATTGTTGTTGGGGACCTCGATACCGACAGTTCCCCGTCCGGGTAAAGGGGCGATGATCCGAATACCGAGAGCGGCCAGACTCAGAGCAATGTCATCTTCCAGGTTCCGGATCTTGGAGATCCTTACCCCGGCTTCCGGCACGATCTCATAAAGCGTCAACGTTGGTCCGATCGTAGCGTTGATCTTCTTGACCTTGATCTTGTAATTGGCCAGGGTATTGACGATCTTGTCCTTGTTGGCCTGTAATTCCTCTTCGTCGACCTGGATGCTGCCATCGCCGTGCGCTTCCATCAGGTCCACAGTGGGCAATTGATAAGAGGAAAGGTCGAGAGTGGGGTCATATTCCCCGAACTCCTGGACCTTCTCATTGAGCTTTTCTTCCGGAACCTCTTCATCCCCCTCAGCTATGGAGACACTGAACTCCCCCTCGTCCTGATCTTCTTGTGATGCTTCGCTCGGCGTGGCATCGAGTTCTACAGTTTCAACAGGATTATCATTATCCGGCACTTCTTCTTCCGGGGGTGGTGTTTCTCCAGCAGGGGCATCTTCAGTCTCTTCTGCTGTGACCTCTTCCGCGGCTGGTTCTTCCTCCGTTACGGGGTCAGAAGGAGTTGTTCCTCCCTCCTGTTCGTCGACAACGGCAATGGCCGCTTCATTTTCTTCCGGGTCGGAAGCCGGGGAGGTTGTTGCTGTTTCGTTGGTTTCCGTTTCCTCTGGTTCCTCCTTTTTCCTGAAAAGGCTGGTGAAGGAAGACCAGGATGGGTCGAAAACGAGTACTACGAAGGCTGTTGCGGCAAAGACCAGGAAAGCCCCGGTGCCGATCCGTCCCAGAATGCTCTCCAACCATTCGTTCGTATGATAGCCAAAGGCACCCCCCAGGAAGAAGTAATTGCTGGAGAACAGGAATCCCAGTGTTACCGAAAGCCACATCAACAGGAAGATACCATAAGGGAAGGCCTTCCTGGGTTGAAGGGGGTGGACTCCGAAAAGCACCCGGAAACCCAGAAGGAAAAAGAAAAGAACGAAAGCAAAGGAGGAGATCCCGAACCAGTTATGGATGAACAGGTGAGAGACGAGCGCTCCGATCTTCCCCAGCCAGTTCTGTACCTCCACCGTTCCATCGAGGAGCATTTCGGTCCAGGTCCCGCTGGTAAGTTTATCCTGGTCGGCCTGCCAGGTGAAAAGAAAAGATGTGAAGGCGATGAAAAGGTAGGCGCTGATCAGGATCAGGAACAGCCCTGTGATCTTGCGGGTACGGTCATCCCGCACCAGGTTCCGGACCCGCCGGAAAGGTTGGTTCAGTTTCCTGCTGGCGGAGCCGCTCCCTTTAGACTTTCCCGAACGAGGACGCTTTTTCCCCTTCTTCCCGGAAGAGCTGTCCGTGGAAGTGTCCTTGAACCGGTTCCTGCTTTTGTTCTCGTTTTCTTTACGGGCCATGATGATCGCGATCTGTGCTGGCAATGGTCCAGGGCTTATTCCAGTTTTAACTGGGCCCGATATGGCACAATACCGCTAATTTCCAAAGGTAGGCGCTTCCTTTAAGGTAACGCCTTCGGGCCGGGAAGTATTATCAACGATCGTTTATGGAAAAAGGAGAGGGGATCTTTGTTCCATTCCTTATCTTGGAAAAAACAAGGGGGAACGTCGTGAACTTTTCCCCGGGATCGCGGGTTATTGTTCCTCCAAACCGTCGTGCCCATGATCGGTTATCGTTTCACGGAATACATTCCTGAAAAGGACCAACGAAGCCCCTTTGAGAAGTTGCTGGACTTCTTCATGGAGTTGCTCACCTACACATCGGGCGACGTGGAGGAGGCGCTTGACTGGCTGCGGGAACTGGATGAAGAATATAGCCTTACCGATGCGAACTATACCATCGACGATTTCATCGAGGACCTGCGGAAGAATTCCTACATCGAACAGGAAGGGAGCAGTGGGGACGATAAAATGACGGCCCGCTCAGAGCAGATGATCCGCAAGCGATCGCTCGATCAGATCTTCGGCAAGCTCAAAAAAGCCGACAAAGGCGATCATTCTACC
>CAZAYA010000060.1:0-14663 GCA_964489175.1 uncultured Flavobacteriales bacterium
GGTAAAGCCCCGCTGTTCCATGAGGCATATTGCCAGCGCATCGCCCATGGCCAACTGGGCCATAGTGCTGGAAGTCGGGGCCAGGTCGTTGGGGCAAGCCTCTTCCGCCACAGTAGTATCGAGCACCTGGTCGGCCGAGGTCGCCAGGAAAGACTCCCGGTCGCCTACCATGGCCACAAGCTGGTTCCCCATGTTGCGCAGCAAGGGGACCAGGGCTTTAACCTCAGGAGTCCGGCCACTGTTAGAGATAGCGATCACGATATCCCCCTTCCGAACATTTCCCAGATCCCCATGTATTGCATCAGCTGCATGCATGAAAATGGCCGGGGTGCCGGTGGAATTGAGGGTAGCTACGATCTTTTGTGCAATGATCGCACTCTTCCCAATACCAGTGACGACCACACGTCCCTGAGTGCGGAGAATGGCCTCTACCACACGGGGAAGGTCGTCTTGCGGCCGTTCAGCCAGTGCCCGGACCGCATCTGCCTCTGCAATAAAGGTTTGCTTGGCCGAACGGAGGATTTCATCGACGTTTTTCAAGGGTTAGTATAAATGTTGACCACTTGGGCTAATTGATCGCCATATCCTTGGCAAAAGCATTATATTTACTTGACAAATCTATGAAAGTTCAGAGTGTCGGACTTCAAGAACCTCACCCAGCACCAATGATCGGCACCCAACCAGCCCTGAAGGACAGCCTTCAAAAATTCTTCGGATTCAACAGCTTCAAAGGAGAGCAGGAGGCCATTATGACGAGCGTGATCGAAGGACACAACACCTTCGTGATCATGCCCACAGGAGGCGGAAAATCCCTTTGCTACCAGCTCCCTGCACTGGCTACCGACGGCCGGGCCGTGGTCGTTTCCCCGCTGATCGCCCTGATGAAGAATCAGGTCGATGCCATTCGCAGCGTCGGCACGGACGACAGCATTGCACACTTCCTGAACTCCTCCCTTTCCAAAGCAGAAGTGAACCGGGTCAAGGAAGATGTGACCGAGGGACGGACCAAGCTGCTTTATGTGGCCCCGGAATCCCTGACCAAGCAGGATACCATCGATTTCCTCACCAACATCAATGTCTCCTTCTTCGCGATCGATGAAGCGCATTGCATTTCGGAATGGGGTCACGATTTCCGGCCGGAATACCGCCGGCTGAAGCCGATGATCGAACAGATCGGCGACGTGCCTATCATCGCTCTTACTGCCACCGCCACTCCCAAGGTGCAACAGGACATCCAAAAGAACCTCGACATGCAGGATGCCAACGTGTTCAAGGCATCCTTCAACCGGCCCAACCTCTTTTATGAAGTCCGGCCCAAGAGCCAGGTCCAGAAGCAGATCATCCGCTTCATGAAAGAGAACGAAGGCAAATCAGGCATTATCTACTGCCTGAGCCGGAAGAAAGTGGAAGAGATCGCCCAGGTACTCCAGGTGAACGGGGTCAAAGCCCTTCCCTACCATGCTGGTATGGATGCCCAAATGAGGGCTGACCATCAGGATAAATTCCTCATGGAAGAAGTGGACGTGATCGTAGCCACCATCGCCTTTGGCATGGGCATCGACAAGCCGGACGTTCGCTTCGTGATCCACCATGACATCCCCAAAAGCCTGGAAAGCTATTACCAGGAGACCGGCCGTGCCGGAAGAGATGGTGGCGAAGGAAAGTGCATCGCCTTTTACAGCTACAAGGACATCGAAAAACTGGAAAAATTCCTCCAGGGCAAGCCCGTAGCCGAACAGGAAGTAGGCAAACAATTGCTCATGGACATGGTCTCTTATGCTGAAACGTCCATATGCCGGCGAAAATACCTCCTCCACTATTTCGGCGAAGACCACACCCTTACCGAATGCAAAGGGATGTGCGACAACTGCAGCCATCCCAAGGAGCAGTTCGAAGGAAAAGACCATCTCCTGCTCGCCCTGCAAGCGATCCTGGACACCAAGGAAAAACACAAAGGACATTACATCGCCGACATCCTCATGGGGAATCCTACCAATGAGGTGAAAACCTACAGCGACGATTCTCTGGACCTCTTCGGAAAAGGCAAGGACAAGGACAGGAAATTCTGGAATGCCGTATTGCGGCAATCCATCGTGGCCGGTTTTCTCGAAAAGGACATCGAATCCTATGGGGTGCTCAAAGTAGCTGATAAAGGCCGTGAATTCCTGGAACAACCCTTTTCCTTCAAGATCACCCAGGAACACGATTACAGCAACATGGCCGACGAAGAGGAACGCCTGCAGAAAGAGCAAAAGGGGAGTAATACCGTCGACAAGCAGCTCTTCCACATGCTCTCCGACTTGCGGAAAAAGATCGCCAGGGAAAAAAACGTCCCCCCCTTTGTCGTTTTCCAGGATCCTTCGCTGGAGGACATGGCCATCCAATACCCGATCAACCTCGAAGAACTCAAGAACATTGTTGGTGTGGGGGGCGGGAAAGCTTCCCGGTTCGGACAACCGTTCGTGGACCTCATCAAACAGTATGTAGAGGAAAACGATATCGACCGGCCGAACGATTTCGTAATGCGTTCAGTGGTCAATAAATCGGGGCTCAAGGTCCACATCATCAAGAACATCGACCGGAAATTACCCTTCAAGGACATCGCTGCCGCCAAAGGCATCAAGGAAAGTAAAGTGGTGGATGCCATCGAAGGGATCGTTTCCTCCGGCACACGATTGAACATCGATTACCACATCAATACCCTCCTTGACGAAGAGAACCAGGAAGAGATCTTCGACTATTTCATGGAAGCCGAAACGGATTCCCTGAAAGAAGCTTACGAAGAATTCGACGGGCAATACTCCGAAGAAGAACTCCGGCTGATGAGAATCAAATTCATGTCGGAGGTGGCCAACTAAGCTCCCTTTCATCCCAACTTCACCGTGATCTGTTCCGGGGAATGACGAGGATCATGTTGGTATCCCCCCCGATGTTTTACCTTTACTCCTTCTAAACAACTTAATTCCATTGCCATGAAACGATCAATGCTCCATCTTTTAACAGGACTCTTTTTCATTGCGGTCACCCTTAGCGGTTGCGGCAAGTACGAAGAAGGCCCTGCCGTTAGTTTTCGGTCCAAAAAAGAACGAGTGGCCAATACCTGGGAAGTCAACGAGCAAACCTATAACGGCTCTAAAGTAGATCCTTCTAATTATGAGAACGTGACCATCACCTTCGATAAAGACGGGAATTTCAGCACTGCCTATGGTGCTTTCTCTGTCTCCGGAGAGTGGGAATTCAATGATGACAAGACCAAGATCATCACCACGGTCAACAGCAATGAATCCGAAGCCACGATCCTGAAGTTGAAGGAAAAAGAGCTTTGGACAGAAGAAGAGGACAGCAACGGGAACAAGACCGAGACCCACTACGTACCTTCCTGACCACTTTACCTCAGAAGTTTACAAAAAACCCGGCTCCCAAAAAGAGCCGGGTTTTTTATGCCCCCCCGGTCCCACTCCGGTCCATTGTTATTCTTTTCCCTTGCTTTAATTTAGCCCCTATCTGCTACCAAACCAAACCCATAAACCCATGAAGCGCACCACGATCCATCTTGTTACAGGGATCTTCCTTCTTGCAGCAACCATTGCTGGTTGTAGTAAGTATGAAGAAGGCCCTGCGATCAGCCTCCGGTCCAAAAAAGCAAGAGTGGCCAACAACTGGAAGATCGATGAGCAAACCCAGAACGGGCAAAAGGAAGATCCCTCCAACTACGAAGGAATCGAGATCGAACTGACCAAGGATGGAGATGCGACCTGGAGTTTTTCTTCCCAGGGCATTTCCGGCAGCTTTTCAGGAACCTGGGAATTCAATGATGACAAGACCAAGCTGATCATGATGTTCAACGATCAGGGACTCAGTGACACCACCGAAAGTGAGATCCTGAAACTCAAGGAAAAGGAAATGTGGCTGAAAGATGAGGATGACAATGGGAACACCACCGAAACCCATTTGGTCCCGGCCTGATATTCCCTAATACCCGGTAATTAAAGCCCGGCTCTGAAGAGCCGGGCTTTTTTATGCCCCCAGGGACCTAAGCGTGATCCAGGCCATGGTACCGGGACCGGTCCGGAGCGCTTCTTCATCAACATCGAAGGAACTGGTATGAAGGCCTGATAAGATGTTCCGGGCTTCGTTCCCCACGCCCAACCGATAGAAGCACCCCGGCACTTCCTGGGAATAATAAGCGAAATCCTCAGCCGTCATCCGCAGCGGCAATTCCACCACGTTCTCTTCTCCCAGGTATTCCTGAGCCGCTTTCCGGGCCCTTTCGGTCGTTTCCTCATCATTCACCAGATAGGGGTACCCCTTTTCGATCCGGAATTCACAACTTCCTCCCATGCTCTCGGCTAACTTTTCGGCCATGTGCTTCATCCGCCCGTGAGCCTCTTCCCGCCAATCCTCGTCAAAAGTGCGGAAGGTTCCTTCCAGTTCCACCACATCGGGAATGATGTTAGTGGCCCCTTCGGCGGTCATCTTTCCAAAAGACAATACGCACGGAAGCTCCGGGTTCACGTTGCGACTCACGAGTTGCTGCAGCGCCGTGATCATATGAGCCGTGATCAACACGGGATCGATGTTCTTGTGGGGCAATGCCGCATGGCCACCCTTTCCCTTCACCCTGACGAACAGCTCATCGGTAGAGGCCATGTACTTGCCGGACTTGAACCCTACCTGACCGGCTTCGAGCTCCGGGTATACGTGTTGGCCGATAATGCTAGCGGGCTCAGGAGAGCGCAAAGCCCCGTCCCGGATCATGAGAGAAGCTCCGCCGGGCAATCGTTCCTCGCCGGGCTGAAAGAGAAATTTAACCGTCCCGCCGAAATGGGCTTTCAAATCGTTCAGGATCCTCAGGGTGCCCAATAGGGAAGCCGTATGCACATCATGCCCACAAGCATGCATAACCCCTTCATTCTGGGACCGGTAATTCACTTCATTGGTTTCCCTGATCGGCAAAGCATCGATGTCCGCACGCAGAGCGATCACCTCATCGCCTTCCTTTTCCCCATGGATGTGTCCAACGATGCCAGTCTCCACATAACCGGTCTCATGATCCAACCCGTACTCGTCCAGTTTGCTTTGAATGAACCGGGAGGTATCATGCTCTTCAAAGGACAATTCCGGATGCGCATGCAAATGCCTGCGGATCGCGATAACCTCTTCCTGATAGGCAGCGGCCAGTTCCTGCACCTTCTCCTTCGTGATCTCCATGGGATTCGAAATTTTTCCGGGCCGGAATGCCCTTGTTCAGAAGTCCAAACTTAAAGATAAATAGAACCGTGGATCCTGGATATCCCCGTCATCAACGCCCCAGGCCCAATCAGCCCTGACGAAATACCCCCACACACGGCTCCTGATCCCGAAACCATACCCGCCTACGATCGGCTCCCGCTGATTCTTGATAGTGATCTTGAGGGGGTACTGATCGATGGTACGCACGTTGAAGGAATTGTCCTCGGAATAGGGATCCGGTCCGGTCCAGGCCGTACCGATATCTCCGAAACCGACCACCTGGAAGTTCTTCAGGAAATCCGATTTGGGCGGCTGCCGCATGAAGTAATCGAACACGGGAAAGCGCAATTCGGTGTTGATGAGCGCAAAACTGTTCCCATTGCGCACATTCTGCTGGAAGCCCCGCATCGGCGTAGCAATGGTCTGGTAAGCATATCCCTGGTCATTAGCGATGGGGATGTTGTTGTTGAACGAAGGCAACAACCAGTTGTCCACCCCCCCGAGGTAGTATACCAGCTTCCGGTTACCAAAGGACGTACTTCCTGCCAAACGGGTGGCCCATATGATGTTCCGGTGGATCGGCTGGTAGAACCGGGCATCCGCTCCTACCACGAAGAAATCCCCTTCCTGCCAGTCCTGCACCTCCTGGTAATATTCCCCGAAGAGCTTCATGCGAATACCATTGTAGATATTGAGGGCTTTGTAGCGGGTATTGTCGAGCACGTACTTCAACCGAAGACCAGCCAGGTATTCATACACCGTGGGGGTTTGCAGGGTATTCTGCTCAATAGCCTTGGTCACGATCTCATCGCTGCGGAGGCTTACCCCTCCCCGGATGCTGGAGATCTCATTGAACGGCCAGGAAAGCCCGTATTTGAACTCATGGGTATGGAGACTACGCACCACATTGTTATCCTGTTGCAGGAAGGACTGCCGGACGAAAAGGTAGTTCTTGTCCAGGCGCTTGGAAAAGTCCTGGTACTCCAGAAAATATTCGTTGTTCCGGAGATTGCCCGACAACCGGAATCCTCCCCGTACCCGGTGATCTTCGAACAAGTCGTGAATGGAAAAGGTGACCAGGCCGTTCAATCCCGGATTGATGAAAGCCGGGTTCTGAGGGTTGAACTTCTGGTAAGTCTGGTTCAGGTAGTTGTTGTCCAGCTGTGAAGTGATCTGATCCGTTGTAAAGTTGGTCTTATAATTGACCTGCTCGGGCAATTCAAAAGGTCCCGGCTTCCCTTTCCCTGCAGCGGTATCTTTCTGTGAAAGAGCGGCCATTCGTTGCTCTTCTCTTTTCCTTTGCTCTTTTTGCTCCTGCTCTTCATCGTAAAAGACATACTGATCGATGTCCACCTCACCAGGACCAGCTTGCTCCGGTTCTTTTTTGTCCTGCCCGGAGGAGGGTGGAGCGGTCGTACTGTCATCGTCATCCTTTGAAGCCTCCTGAAAAGCGTCAGCATCCTGTTCCTTCCTGGTCTGACGCTCGGCCTCTTCCCGTTCTACTTCCCGGTAATCGGTATTTTTAAGGGAACGTGAGCGCATCTGGTCCTCCGAGCGGTTCTTCAGGTACAGATGATACTGCCCGTCACGATAATTCAGCAAGGTGTAATTCCCGGTGCCAGGATCGATCTCATACTCCAGAACATTGCGGGAATAATCCGTCAACGGATGGGTCACCGTGAATTTCCGGTAGTGCACCGTGGTATCGATATGGCTGATGACGCTATCGAAACGAGCTACATAGCGATTTTTGACCCCGTTGGCATCGCTCAGGTAGGTATACCGGGAACTGTCGTACGCCGAGGGTTGAACCTCGTTAATACCAGGCGTATTGGTAACCCGCTGAAGCACTTTTCCGCGATTCTTAAGGTCATAGATGAAAAGGTCGGTCGCCTCCTGATGATCGGTCGCCACATTCTGGCCGGTCCGAAGCGTATCATCAGGACGGTTGGAGCTGAAGATGATCTTGTCCCCCCCATCGATGAAACGGGGCTGAAGGTCATCATAGGGATCATTGGTCAGGTTTTCCTGGCGGTTGCCCACGGCATTGTATAAATAGAGGTCCGTATGGCCATGCTGGACCCCGGAGAAGACCATGTGCTTTCCATCTTCGGAGTAAGCCATGTCCAGAACCTTCTCGAGCCGGAACAGGCTTTTTTGGTGCAATTCCTCTTCTTCCAGCTCGTAGATGTTCATCAGCAGCTCCCCCTCTTCCTCGGTCACGAAAGCAAAGCTTTCCCCGTTCGGGTGCCAGGCAATAACAGGGTAGGAGCGGTCATGGATCCGGTCCAGCTTGTGACCGATCCGTTCGATCTTCGTTCGCTTGTCCTCTTCCACATCATACAACCATACCTTCTTCTTTCCCAACTCATCAGAGACATAAGTGAGGTATTTCCCATCAGGACTGGCCTCCAACGCATAATAAGTGCGATCGTCCTTGACCCTGACCGGCACTTCTCCCTGGTCGATCGTGTTGCGGATCTTCTCATCCTTTTCATACCGCCGCCGGTAATAGGAAAGATAATCCTCGGTGAGCGTATTCAGGGAGACGCCAAGAACGAAAAGGAAACCACTTTCCACATTCCGGCTCATCTTGGTCATGTACAAGATATTGGGGATCACACTCTTTCCATAGACCTCCGCAATGTAATTCCAGATGGAGTGACCGGCCAGCACGGCATCCTTGCCGGTAAGCCGGTTGAAATCACGGTAGCGCCCCGAAAGGATACCGTCCCGCACTCTGGAATCCACCTCGACATTCCAATCACGGGAAGCATAGGAAATGAAGCCATTGATGTACCAATCCGGCAAGTTGAGAAGCGTGGAGTTCTTGAGGACATCCTTCCAGTTTCCCCCGTACATCATCTGGTTCACCAGTACCCGGGCGATGCCAGCACGGATCTGTTCATCTAGCTTGTTGTGGTCCCCTTCGTAATACAGGAAAACCTTTGAACCGACGATCTGCGTAACCCCCCCGATGTTGTAGGTTGTCCTCCCAAAACCGATGTTGCTTTGCTGAAAGTGCGCTTGTTTGTTGTAAACAATGAACTCTATCCGTTCTTCCAGATGAAAGTCCATCATCTCTTCCAGGTCCAGTAGGTTCTTGCGGGCCGAACGAGAGGCATACTCCGCCAGGTCGCGGCCGCCGGTATAGAAATAGGTCTTGAAGCGGGGAAATTTGTAATAGCGCCACAAGAAATCCCGGAACTGTAACCGGTTCTTTCCAAAGGTCTGGTTAGACCCCGTATAGAACTGGGCTTCGACTCCAGTGACTGTCATCACGAAAGCCAGTACCAATAAGCCTTTCAGCGCTTTCATCCCTGAATAATAGAGCAATGTAAAGGTAACAAAGTTCAGGTGACTTTTTTATTTTTGGCGCCTCTTCCAACGCCTTAAACACCGCTCTTATGGTCCGGGTTCACGCTTTCACTTTCAATCCTTTTATGGAGAATACTTATGTGCTTTCCGATGAAAGCGGCGAATGCATCATCATCGACCCCGGATGCTACGAGAAGGGCGAACAAGAAGCCTTGACCAGTGCCCTTGAGAAAGAAGAATGCCAGCCAGTCCGGCTGATCAACACCCATTGCCATATCGATCATGTGCTGGGGAACAAATTCGTGGCCGACCACTACGGACTTTCCCTGGAAATGCACGAGCTCGATGTTCCGTTGCTGCACAGCGTCGCCGATTATGCCCCTATGTATGGCTTCCGTTATGACCCCTCCCCCGAGCCGGCTTCCTTTCTCAAGGAAGGGGACAAGGTGACCTTCGGGAATTCCGAACTGGAGGTGCTGCATGTTCCCGGCCATGCACCTGGCCATATCGTGTTGTTGTGCCGGGATCAGGAATTCATCATCGGCGGGGATGTGTTGTTCCGGGGGGGCATCGGCCGAACCGACCTGCCCGGTGGGGAACATAACACCCTCATCCGCGGCATCAAGGAAAAACTCCTCCCCATCGGGGATGCCTGGACGGTCTATCCGGGCCACGGAGAACCGACGACGTTAGGGGAAGAGAAGGCACATAATCCGTTTTTGGAGTGAGGAGGCAGGGGGCAGGAGCGAAGAGGGAGTGACCAGCAGGGCCTGCCCCAAAAGCCTTTTTCCTGAAACAGGTCATCTTGCCTTAAACCAAGGTTACCAGTAGTGGGATCCCCTTATGGCTATTGGCTACTTGGCTACTGGCTCTTTTCGAACATCCGCTGCTTCTCCTCCGAATCCACCCCTCCGGGAACAGGGGGGCAATCCTCAGCAGGGGTCTCATCGAGGATGAGGAAGCGAAGGGAAAGGATCACCGGGCGGTGGCGGGTGTGGAAATATTCCAGCGTAGACAGGCCGTTGCTCCACTTGTAGAGGTTCAGCACCGGTGTTTCAAGGGAGGGGATCACATACCATTTTTCAGACACCCGCCATCCAAAACCGAACTTGTAATACAAATGCCCCTGGAATTTCGGGGGGTAGGTCCCGTCAAAACCATCCCCGGCCCCGGACCGCCCTTCGATCAACCGATAATCCACGCCTGCTCCCAGCGTGTTTTGCAAAAAGGACCGGTCCCCTACCTGGATCACGTTGTTGAGCCCTCCTTTTAGTCCCAGGTAATAGTCATTGAAACTCCGGGTTCCGTTGGTATTGCCCTGGAGGCTGTCCCCCGACCAGGTTCCCTCGAACAATTCCTGCCCTTTCACCTGCTTGAAGGACAAGGCATAATCGAAATACTCGAAATACACCCAGTCGTACAAACGAATGTAGCGGCCCAGCTCCACATAAAGCCCCAGACTACCTTTGGTGTTGTATTCTTCCTGGTAGGTCAGCGTATCCTCCTGGTTGAGGAGTGTTTCCGTATGCCGGTCGTTGGAGAAGGTTCGCGTAATTCCGGGAGCAAAATGCCAAAAGCTCTTACGATAACGTCCTTTTTCCGGGAAAAGCTCATCGAACTGCCGCTTGCTCATGAACTGGGCAGAAGCATCCTCCACCAAAACAGACACCCCCATCACCAGGGTCAGAGCAAAAGGCAGCACTTGTCGAATGCGGTGGAACATGCCAATGGGGAATGGTTGTTTAAAGATAGGAATTTAGTGAGGTAGTGAGATAGGTAGGTAGATGGGTAGTGAGATTGGGTAAGGCAGTTCTATCTTACTATCTTACTACTTAACTATCTAACTATCCAGGCTCTACCCAATCCCCATGCTCATCGATCAGGTCGATCAGGGCATCGACGGCCTCTTCGGAAGGGATGTTCTTGCGAACTACCTCATGGCCCTTGTAAAGCGTGATCTTTCCGGGAGCGGCACCGACATAGCCGTAATCGGCATCGGCCATTTCACCGGGGCCGTTCACGATGCAGCCCATGATCCCGATCTTCACTCCTTTCAGGTGATCCGTGCGTTCACGGATAGCGGCCGTGGTCTCCTGGAGATCGAAGAGAGTCCGGCCGCAGGACGGGCAGGAGATGTATTCGGTCCTGGTGATACGCACCCGGGCTGCCTGCAGAATGCCGAAAACGTTGTTGTTCACGGCCTGATGGCCACAAACATCATGGGCTTCCACCCATACACCATCCCCTAATCCATCGTTCAGCAATCCACCCAGATCCGTGGCCGCATAAAGCTTGAAATTCTCTTCTTCCATGCCGCTATATTTCCGGTGGATCACCACGGGCACATCACAACTCTTGTTGAGAAGGTCGACAAATACGCGCCGCTGATCCGGCATGCCATGAGGGTTGGAGGTGGAGAGGACAAGCACGGCGGTATTATCCATCGCCAGCGCATTGATCAAAACATCATCCACCTCCCGGGCATCAGCAGCGATGAAGTTCATGTTCTCCGAACGGGAGCCACCGGACAAGTACTGATCACAGGACAGTAAAGGATAATGGCGGGGTTTTGTTCTTCCATCCTGTTCCCACACTTCATGCTCCTGGATCACGCCCAGCGTTCCCGGGATCTCGAAGTCCAGTTTGTTGCTGCCTATGAAAGCGTAGTCAGCTGCCAGGTCGTTCATGTTCCACTTGTCAGTGGGCACGGAATAATTATAACCAATGCCGAAGAAGGTGGCAGGCGTGATCGCTTCCTTATCGCTCAGATCGGCGATCACCCGTGGGTCTTTGTCCCCTCCGAAATTGAAAAGAGAACGGGCCTTTCGTTTTTCATACTGGAAAGGATCGACGGGGTATTGTTCCACCGGCGGGATGACCGGGTCAGCCTTGCGGGCATTATACCTTTCGGCCAGCTTCTGCGCCACGGGAGGCTCCACCTCCGGTGCTTCGGTCAGCGAAACGCGGATGGTATCACCCAGGCCATCTTCGAGGAGGGTTCCAATGCCTACAGCGGACTTGGTCCGGCCTTCCTCTCCTTCTCCGGCCTCGGTAACACCCAGGTGGAGGGGATAATTCATTCCCTCTTCCTTCATCTTCTTCACCAGGAGGCGATAGGCCTGCACCATCACACGCGTGTTGCTAGCCTTCATGGAAAGGATGATGTCGTGGTAATCGTGTTCTTCACAGATGCGAACGAATTCCAGGGCCGACTCCACCATGCCGAGGGGGGTATCGCCATAACGGTTCATGATGCGGTCGGACAGGGAACCATGGTTGGTCCCGATCCTCATGGCCGTGCCTTCTTCCTTGCAGATCTTCACCAGTGGACTGAACCGCTCCCGGATCCGTTCCAGTTCGGCCTCGTAATGCTCATCGCTGATCTCGAATTCTTTGAAACGTTTCTTATCGGCGTAATTGCCCGGGTTGATGCGGACCTTCTCCACGATCCGCGCCGCGATCTCGGCCGCATTGGGTTTGAAGTGGATATCCGCCACCAGCGGCGTTTCATAGCCGCGTTTGCGTAGCTCGTCCCGGATGTTCTTCAGGTTGTGCGCCTGGTTCTTTCCCGGCGCCGTGATCCGCACCAACTCCGCTCCTGCTTCGATCATGCGGACCGCCTCTTCCACGGAGCCTTCGGTGTCCATCGTATCCACCACGGTCATGGATTGGATGCGGATAGGATTATCCCCACCAACGCCGATGTTCCCCACCTTCACCTCGCGGGTGCGGAAGCGGGAATACTCCGTCAGGCTGTCGCAGTAGAGGGTGGCGGGGTCGATAACGGATGGAGGGGAAGCAGTATTCATAAGGGGAAAAGGGTAGGCTGTGGTATCAAGTACTAAGCATTAAGTATCAAGACTGAGAACTCAAGATGATCTTTCCAACCCTGGTAGGGTCATGGCAAAGGTACAAGGTATTGGGTAGAAAGTACCGGGATACAGGATACAAGGTACTGAACCCAGGAAGGATCCTTGAAATTTCCTAAGGGATTCGGGGAAATGGGAAAGCCAGATGGCAAAGGGGTCCTTCACTATCCCCTGTTCTTGATCTCGTTCAGGGCGTCTTCTTTCCTGTTGATCGAGGAAAAAGAAAAAGGTGCCCTCTGTCGGAATGTTCCCTTATGGCTACTGGCTATTGCCTATTGGCTTCTCCCGTCGCTTCTTCAACCACGAATTCGCGAACATGGCGGCGATTATAACAACAGCCCCCGCATAAAAACCCGGCGTCATGCGCTCCGATTCCCCGAAGATGAAAAAGGCCAGCAGGATGCCGTAGACCGGTTCCATGTTGATGGTGAGGGCCACGGTGAAGGGGGATAAGCTCCGCATCACCCGCACGCTGGCCACGAAAGCGAAAGCCGTACAAACAGAGCCTAACAGGAAAATGTAGAAGAATTCCAGAGGAGGGACCATGAACATGGCCGCATCGATGTCCGAACGCAAAAGCAGGTAAAGGGTGATCAACAATGTACCTCCCGCCATCTCATAAAGCGATATGGAAACAGGCGCATAACGCTTGATGAACCGGCCGTTGATCACGGTAAAAAGAGCGGCCAGGAAAGCTGATAACAAAGCAAAGAGGATCCCGAACTGCAGGTCCGGCTCGAACTGGAAGATCATTACCAGTCCCCCGATCATCACGCCCCCCAACACCACCTCATACCAATGGATCCTGCGGCGGAAAAAGAGCGGCTCCAGCAAAGCCGTGAACAGGGTGGCCGAGGACATGGTGGCCAGCGTGGCCGACACATTGGCCACCTTGATGGCCTCGAAGAAGGTGATCCAGTGAGCGGCGATGATGAAGCCCGTCCCCAGGAAGCGCCAGGCCGCCTTCCCGGGTGGGAAAGCCCGGCGGGAAGTCCCCACGGCGAACCCCAGCAATACCACGAAAGCGATCCCCATCCGGTACCATACCAGTTGCGGGGAAGACAACGATATCAGCGCCCCCAGGATCCCGGTGAACCCGAAGATCAGGACGATGAAGTGCATCAGGAGGTGGTTGCGGGAGGGGGTCAAGGGAGTTCGTAGGGGGGAAGTTTTTGGAACGGGGGATACTGAGTGAACAGTGAGGAGTAAGGAGTAAACAGGTGAAAAACCTAAAGCACCACAAGGGCCTTAAACCCCTCTTCACTGCTTACTCCTCACTGTTCACTACAAAAAAAGGGAAAGCCATCCGACCTCCCCTTTTGTTTGGAAAAATTATTGAACGGTTATCACTTCACATTATCCACCTTTTCCTCAGCAGCTTTGACGGCTTCTTTCTGCTTTTCGATCTCCTTGAGTTTATCCTTCTTTTTATCCTTCAGGTCCTCGATCTCTTTTTCGGCATTCTTGATCGCCTTTTCCGCTTTCTTGATCTCCTTCTTCTTATCCTCGATCAGTTTCGTCTGGTCCTCTCTGTCCTTTTCAATGTCCTTGAGCTGGTCTTCTATTTCCTCCAGCTTGTCTTCCCGGGCTTGGACCTTTTCCTCCATCTTCTCCTTGCTGATCCGGATGGCGAACTCCCGAACCATCTCCTCCATGGCCTTGTACCGGTCCTTGTGTTCTCCCGAGTTCATATATGCCCCACCAAGGTTCACAGCCACGATGAGCTTGACCACGTTCTCTTCCACATCCTCAGCACGCGCATAGAAGTCAAAAGGATTGTCCCCCATTTTGCGGTCAGTAGCATCGTCGATAAAGACCGGGTTGCTGCGGCTTTTTACATTGCCCATACCCCGCCATTCTTTGCGGGCTTCATCTTCCACATCTTTGGCTTCCCAGCCATAAACTTTCACGACCAAAGCATTGTGGCGACCGTCCGCGATCTTCTCAGTGCTTTCGCTGACTTCGATCTTCTGCGCCACGACTTGTGCAGACATCATCAGGGACAAGACGAACAGGAACGTATACAGGTATTTCATGATCCGAGATTAGGTTCAGGGTAAATATAAGAGATCCTCCCGGTCCGTCCTCAGGAAAGGGGCTGATCATAATCGAGCGGAAGGACGCTAACATCCTTCACCTTGGAAAGGACCACATTGGTCTGCATCTGCCCGATCTCCTCGATCTTGCTGAGTTTCTCGGTGACAAGCTTCTCAAAAGCAGGGATGTCCCTGATCATCACCTTCA
>CAZAYA010000061.1:0-3990 GCA_964489175.1 uncultured Flavobacteriales bacterium
CTATTTATATGATGTTCGATTCCGGAGCCCGTGGATCCAAAGAACAGATCCGTCAGCTTTCTGGAATGAGGGGATTGATGGCCAAACCTCAGAAATCAGGGGCTGCCGGAACCCAGGAGATCATTGAGAACCCTATTATTTCCAATTTCAAGGAAGGGTTGTCCATCCTGGAGTATTTCATCTCCACTCACGGGGCCCGGAAAGGTTTGGCGGACACCGCTCTGAAAACAGCTGATGCGGGTTATTTGACCCGTCGTTTGGTGGATGTTTCTCAGGATGTGGTTATCACTGGAAAGGATTGTGGGACGCTTCGTGGGTTGACCGCAACAGCCCTCAAGAAGAATGAAGAGATCGTCGAAGCGCTTTATGAGAGGATCCTGGGGCGGGTAGCTCTCCTTGATGTGAGGCATCCGGATACGGATGAGGTGATCGTAGAAGCTGATCAGGAGATCGACGAAGATATTGCCCGTAAGATAGAAGATGCTGGCATTGAGGAAGTGGAAATGCGTTCTGTGCTGACTTGTGAAATGAAACAAGGGGTTTGCTCTAAGTGCTATGGGCGAAGCTTGTCCACCGGTCGTATGTCCCAGAAAGGTGAGGCTGTCGGCGTGGTCGCTGCCCAATCCATCGGGGAGCCAGGCACCCAGTTGACCTTGCGGACCTTCCACGTAGGAGGAACAGCATCGAAGATCGCTTCCGATTCCGAGATCAAGGCCAAAGGGGACGGTCGCCTGGAGGTCGATGAACTCCGGACTGTTACCAGGAAGAGCAAGGAAGGGAAAGATGTCGATATCGTTATTGGTCGCTCGGCGGAGATGAGACTTATTGACGAGAAGAACGATAAGGTGATCGCAACAAGTAACATTCCTTATGGAGCTGAGCTGTACGTGAAACCCGGTACCAAGGTCAATAAAGGTGATCTGATCTGTAGCTGGGATCCTTACAACGCTGTTATCATCTCTGAAGTAGCTGGTAAAGTGAAGTTCGAGGATGTGGAAGAAGGAGTAACTTATCGCGAAGAAG
Organism: uncultured Flavobacteriales bacterium; assembly: GCA_964489175.1. GTDB lineage: Bacteria > Bacteroidota > Bacteroidia > Flavobacteriales_D > CAYVSK01 > CAZAYA01. The sequence continues at coordinate 1,024 of CAZAYA010000061.1, forward strand.
TGGATGAGCAGACCGGTTTTCATGAAAAAGTGATCGTGGAATCGCGGAAGAAGAAGATCAACCCGACCATCAAGATCATGGCCCCGAAGAAAAAAGAAGAGCTGAAGCAATACAGCCTTCCTGTGGGAGCTCATGTGATGGTGGAGGAAGGAGATGCTATCGAAGCCGGTCATGTGATCGTCAAGATCCCGAGGGAAACTGGAAAGTCAGGAGACATTACCGGTGGTCTTCCAAGGGTTACCGAACTTTTCGAAGCACGGAACCCTTCTAATCCGGCAACGGTTTCCGAGATTGATGGGATCGTGTCCTTCGGTAAGATCAAACGGGGGAATCGTGAGATCATCGTTGAATCCAAGACCGGTGAAACGAAAAAGTACCTTGTTTCCTTGTCCAAGCATATCCTCGTTCAGGAGAACGACTTTGTAAAGGCTGGACAGCCCCTTTCCGACGGAGCTGTTACGCCTGCTGATATCCTGGCTGTAGAAGGCCCCACATCCGTACAGGAATATTTGGTGAACGAAGTGCAGGAGGTGTACCGGATGCAGGGAGTGAAGATCAATGACAAGCACTTCGAGATCGTGGTTCGCCAGATGATGCGGAAGGTGATCATCGAGGATCCGGGAGATACTCGCTTCCTTGAAAAACAAAGTGTACTCAAGATCACCTTCAAAGAGGAGAACGATTGGATCTTCGACAAGAAAGTGGTCGAAGATGCTGGCGATTCCAATGAGTTGAAGCCTGGCCAGATCGTTACAGCGAGAAGGCTCCGGGATGAGAATTCAATGCTGAAGCGTCGCGATCTGACCGAAGTCAAGGCACGGGAGGCTATTCCAGCCACCTCCCGTCCCTTGCTGCAGGGGATCACCAGAGCTTCTCTTCAGACCAAGAGTTTTATTTCTGCCGCCTCCTTCCAGGAAACCACCAAAGTACTCAACGAAGCCGCTGTTGGTGGAAGCATGGACCACTTGCTCGGTCTGAAAGAGAATGTGATCGTTGGTCATAAGATTCCGGCCGGAACCGGCTTGCGGGAGTATGAGGATGTGATCGTTGGTTCTCAGGAGGAATACGATGAGCTGGTGGCCAAGAAAAAAGAAAAAGAAGAGCAGAAAGAAGAAGTCAGCAGCAACCGATAGGAACAGAGAACTGATCCCTTCTCCCCGAAAGGGGGGAAGGGATCTTTTTTAAATCTTTCGATCATGGCGAAGCAAGACCAGAACCAGAATGACCAAGGCGATCAGCAACAGGAACAGCTCAATATTGAGCTTCCCGAGGATGTGGCGGAAGGGATCTATTCCAATCTGGCCATTATCACGCACTCCAATTCGGAATTCGTTCTTGATTTTATTCGGGTCATGCCTGGAACGCCGAAGTCGAAAGTGAAATCCCGCATTTTGCTCACTCCCCAGCATGCCAAAAAGCTGATCCGAGCATTGCAGGATAACATCGACAAGTTCGAATCTGCTCACGGTACTATTGAAGAACCTTCCTCCAATTCCTCTTCGGATGACGGGGGGATCCCAATGAATTTTGGTGGCCCTACGGCCAAAGCTTGAGACTTTCCTCCATTTCCTTTATTCAAAGGAGCGGTCGTTGAAAATGATGTAGCCGAAGTTGAAGAGAAAGCTGAAAGGCTCGCTTTGGTTGTCGTAGTAGTTGATGCTGAGGCTGATCGGTCCTAAAGGGGAGTGATAGACCAGTGCTCCTGTTCCCATGAAGTAGCGCCTTTCAAAGGCACTTCCAAGTACTGCTTTTTGCTGGTCTTTGTGTATAGGATAGACCGGTTGAAAAATATACCCTTCCATTCGGAGGTCCAGGTTTTGGTCGATCTTCAGGATGCTTTTGAGGCCTCCCGCGATGTATTTGTAGGCCCGGAAGTCATCCTGGAAGAGGGTTTTGCTTTCCGGTATCGGCTGGTAAGCAGGAGCTGAAAGAATGGTGCCGGTATAATTGTCGAAAAAGGGCTGGGTGGAGAAAACGCCTTCGGTGCTGAATCCCAGGCGCAGGATTCCCCTGCGTTTGAAGTAATTTTCGTAATGGACCTTGAACTGAACCCATTCATGATGGTCCTGGGTGGTGTCCTTGTTGAGAGCGGTAGAACCCGGTATCGTGGACTCTCCTCCGCTTACATATCGAGTACTCAGCCTTAGATAGGAACCTTTGGTAGGATATTGCTTTCGGTTCAAAGAACTTCTTTCATACTGGAGTCCTGCCGTGAAATTCTCGAACCGGGTTTGGTCGGCAGTGTCAACGGAAGTAAAGTCTTCGCTTTGGTAATACTCGTTCTTGAGAAAAGAGTATTTGCCGTCCACTTTGATCCTTCCTTTGTTCCCGGCGGGCATCCCTAGGATCAATCCAGCATAACGGTCGTTTTGGATGAGGAATGGAGGTTTTGTATCTTCAAAGAAGGTAGCGGTGCTTTTGAAATAGTCCCATCGGTTCATGGTGAAGATCGGCTCGATATAAAAAGGTAGGTTCAGGGGGAGGTCGAGTCGCGATCGTAGTTGGACCGAAGTATAAAAGCGCCCGAAATAAGAGTTGGCTCCTAGACTCAGAGAGAGGTTACCAAGGTAATTGTACTGAAGCCCTATATACCCCGTATTAATGGGGCGTGAAGAGAAATTACCGCCGAACTGAGCGATGATATCCTTTTCCCTGACCACTTCAAGTTCCAGGGTGTAATAGCTTGTATTAGGGTTGTAGCGAGCATCCGGGAAAATGTATTTGATCTTGTCGTCCGTGAAAACGTGGAAGTACTTGGCCCGTAAGCGGTTCATGGAAATGGTGTCTTCCTTGATATGAAGGGTTCGCTTGACATATTGGGAGCGGACTTCGTTCAAACCTTTTATGGAAACCTGATCGAACGTCAGTTCAGGGATCTGGTCCCGGAATTTTTTCCGTTCCTTTTTCAGTTGGGTGGGGGCACTTCTTCTTTCAATGGCCGACCGGATCTCCTCCATTCGTCCCATA
>CAZAYA010000061.1:4000-14553 GCA_964489175.1 uncultured Flavobacteriales bacterium
TCGACGGTTTTTCCGATCTTGCTGAAATCCAGAGTGGAGGTTTGGCTCTCCGGTTCGATGATGATCTCGTTCTCGCAGACTTTGGAATAGTCCTTTCGGTCGATCAGCATGTTCTTGATCTGAGTGACCACATTCCCTTGTTTGGGAGGGGGAATGTTCCCGGACACATTGCTGCCGATAATGATGTCAGGATAAAAATCATCGTACATGATATCCGAAGGAAAATTATTGTAGAGCCCGCCGTCGAACAAAAGCTTGTCATCGACCTTGATGGGGCGCAGGTAGAAGGGGTAAGACATGGAGGCCCTGATCGCCTTGTTCAGCGCGCCTTTTTGGAACGTCACCTCCTCTTTGGCCTTGATGTCAGCAGCGACACAGCGGAAAGGAACGAACAGGCTGTCCATGTTGTACCGGCTGGCAGCAGAGGGACCTGCGAACAACTCCATTAAACTGAGGTCCATCATGACCGGCTTGATGATGTTCGTCGGTATATTGGCCTGTATAACAGAGTCTTTGAAGAATTTGAGGTCGACCCAGGAAGCATTCTTTTCCCCTTGCTTGAAGAAGTAAGTGTATTTTTCCGGGATCTGTCCCCTTGCCATCATCTTGAATTCAGAGGACCGGACGAGAGAGTCGATCTCTTCAGGCGTATATCCTGAAGCATACAGTCCTCCGATCAATGCTCCCATCGAAGTTCCTGTAATGTAGTCGATAGGAATGTTGTTCTCTTCCAGGGCTTTCAAAACCCCGACATGGGTGAGGGCACTGGCGCCTCCTCCACTGAGGACCAACCCGACCTTTTGACCCGAGGCTGATCCGAAGGAACATAGCAATAGGAACAGCAAAGAAATGGATCTGAAGAACCGGAGAAAGGACATCATACCTGAGTGGTTGGACAAAGCTAATAAACATCCGAAATGCTTGGGATTCCTTTGAAAGACCGGTTCTGAGGCCGAAATGTTACACCACGTGCAGGCAACGGAGCACAAGTATTTCCGTTGATAATGAAGGGGGAATGCAAATGAGGTGATCCTCCTCTTGTACCGATCGAAAAAACCTTGCAGGGTTCGGAAGGAATCCGTATCATTAAGTGATCGTGAACAATAGGTTATTCATTTCTCCGATGAAGAAGACCAGGGGTGATCGGTGGCTTTTTATCCTGATCGCAAGCATGTTCATTTCCTTTGCTCATGGGCAATGTGTCGTTGATCCCGGCCAGGATACCGTGGTCGCTCGTTGTGGTGATATGGTTCGTTTGAAGCCAGGGTATGCTCGGTTAGGGGGTAGTTTTTTCGAGGGATTCAATGACCAGCGCCTTTCTTCTGTTTTGTGGGAAGACCATTCGCCTCTTAATTTTTCAGATCCTTGTGGAGCAGGGGCGGATGAGTCCGTTGCCTATGCCTGGATGGGTAAAATTTCAGCTCCACCTCGTTTTCTTGAAACCAGGGACCTGGACCTTAGTTGTGGGGGAAGGGTCTGTTTCGATCTTCGCATGGCGGCCCAGGGAGGAGGGAATCCTTGTGAAGGACCGGATTCGCAGCTCGAAGGGGTGGACTTCCAATATTCTACCGATAATGGAAATTCCTGGACAACCATTCAGTTCTTCGATCCTGATACGAATAATGCATTCGGGTTTTCTCAATTCACCCAATGGGACCGTTATTGTTTCGATCTACCCTCTCTGGCCTGGACTTCTAATACCCGTTTCCGGTGGATCCAGCGATCTGCTACCGACTCACTCAAGGACCATTGGGGGCTTGATAACATTTACATTCGGGATGATTGTGTTTCTCATGTGTATAATTGGGGAGCCGGGGTGACACCTGATCCTGACACGTTGGTCCGGGCGCTGAAGGATACAACCTACACTTTGTTGCTTCGTGACTCATCCGGGAATGTTTCCTGTGACACCTCTGTTTATTTGAAGGTATTACCGGCCAGGGCTGACCTTGGGTCGGATACGGCCTTTTGTCCTGGAGATTCGATGATCTTGTCTCCTGCTGGAGATCATTCTTCGTATTCCTGGAAAGGAGGTTCCCAGGATTCTCAATTGACCGTTTATGCGGCGGGAACCTATTGGGTCGAAGTTGTTGATGGGAATGGGTGTGTTGCTTTCGATACCGTTGATGTGCGTGAGGCTGTACTGGATCCGAAGGATTTTGATGCCGGACCGGATTCTACCATATGCGAGGGGGATACTGTTCAGTTGTATGCTACCGGAGGAGTGAAATACCAATGGGATCCCTCCCCTTCTCTTTCAGACACGACCAGCGCTGTTTCTTTGGCTTATCCGCAGGAAGGGACTGTCTACCGTGTTGGGATCACTACTGCGGAAGGATGTCGCTATAGAGATTCTGCAGTAGTGGATGTGACGACCGGGGAGGCTTGTCACGAAGGACTAATTATCTACAATGCGTTTTCTCCGGATGGGGATGGAAAGAATGAGACCTGGGTTATCGATGGCATCAAGCAATTTCAGAGCAATAAAGTGATCGTGTTCAACCGCTGGGGGGATAAAGTCCGGTCGTTCGAGAACTACGACAACATAGGGGAAGTATGGGATGGGAAGAATGAACGGGGTCGGGAGCTTCCTCAGGGGACGTACTTCTATTCCGTGAAGTTGAACGATGGGGCCAGGCAATTCACGGGGTGGGTGCAACTTGTTCGGTGAGAGGATCGTTCGATGTTTAAGCTCTTTCAAGAGGAGGTTTTTTTTATGTATTTTTAAAGCCCTCAATGACGGTTCTTTGGCCTGGGATAAAGTGATCACTGGTACTGTAAGGATTGTTGAGACTTGGTTAAGCGCTTTTTCCCGGGAATGATCTAATTTTAGATCCTCCGTATCAAAACACTATTTTATGTTTCCTTTTCAAAAAGTACTGGGTGTTCTGATCATCATTGGAACCCTGTTGTTCATGCCCCGTCCTGGTCAAGCTCAGGCTCCTCAGGGGATCAATTATCAAGCCGTAGCGCGTGATGGGAATGGTGATCTGCTGGCGGATTCTGCGATCACGGTCCGGATCGGGATCCGGTCCGGTTCTGCGGTCGGACCGTTGGAATGGGAGGAAGACCATGCCGTTACCACTAATGCATACGGTTTGTTCTCTTTGGTGATCGGTAGTGGCACTTCCACCGGTGGGGGAACTTTGTCCGCCTTCAAGGATGTTTCCTGGGAAAGCGATTCCTTTTACCTGAGTGTTCAGGTCGATGATGGAGGGGGGGGAGGTTTTGTGAGCATGGGAACTTCCCAGTTCGTTTCCGTCCCTTATGCATTGCATTCTGAAAAAGCCGATACGGCGTTGGCTATGGCTGGAGGTGCTTCAGATACGGATTGGACGGCAGCCCCTGGTGTGGTCCATAACGATGCGGATGTAGGGATCGGGACCAGTTCACCCGCAGGCAAGCTTCATGTTCAGGAAGATAAGGATGGAACACTCGATAGCGTGCTGGTCTTTGATAATGGTAGGTTAGGGATCGGTACCGTTCCTTCTTCTGCAACGGAACTCCATCTCCATTCGGAGCTTCCCAGTTTCCGGATCCAAAGCAGTCGGACCAACACTCTTGCTCAGAGTCGTATTGAGTTTGGTCGTACTAATGGTTTTGGGAGTTTTGTTGAACTCGGGTACATTGCCAATACTGGTTCCGGGGATCACCTGGACGTTCATGCTACGAATAATCTTTACCTCCGTACCAATCTCCAGGACCGTGTAACGATCCGTCAAAATGGTCGGGTCGGGGTCGGGACCACGAATCCCCTGAGCCTTTTTCATGTTGACAGAGGGTCTGTCCTGTTCTCTGACTCAGTAGGGACCACTCCTGTTTCAGGGGGAGGGATTCGCTTCATGTGGGTGCCGAAGAAGCGTGCTATACGTGCCGGAGAAGCATTTTCAAACGAATGGGATGCGGCTAATGTCGGAAAATGGTCAGCAGCATTCGGAGACAATACCAAGGCAGCAGGAGATCGTTCCATGGCCTGGGGGTATTCCGCCTGGGCGACGGGCCCGGTATCAACGACCTGGGGGACTCTGACCGAAGCGACCCATGAAAATGCCACCTCTTGGGGGGAGGAGGCCAAGGCTTATGCGCTCGATGCCACGGCATGGGGGTATCGATCCAGGGCTGATGCCAATATGGCTACCGCTTGGGGGGATGAAGCTGTTGCTGCCGGACAAAGGGCAACGGCTTGGGGAAACCTGACCCAGGCGAGTGGAGATGCCGCAACGGCCTGGGGATATACTACAGGTGCTTCCGGGAATGGTGCAACGGCTTGGGGACAGCAGACTTCAGCATCCTCTGATCTGGCCACGGCCTGGGGGACCCAAACCCAGGCAAACAATTTTTACGCTACGGCTTGGGGACGTGAGACGCGGGCTGACGGTTTCAATTCAACGGCCTGGGGTCATCAGAACATTGCCAGTGGGAGTTATAGCACCTCCATAGGTTGGGGCATTGATGCCGCCGGAAGTCAGTCTATTGCCATCGCTTTGAACGACCAGACAGGAACAACCCTGACCCAGGCCAATACCATGGCGATCATGGGAGGTCCTGTAGGGATCGGTACTGTAACCCCCGGGTACGCGCTTGATGTGAACGGGGGCATTAACGGTGCTAATGTTTATTGTACTTCTACCAATATTTGTTCTGATCAGCGCTTTAAACAGGACATTCGCCTGATCGATGAACCCCTTCAAAAAGTCCTCGCCCTGGAGGGTATTTATCACCACTGGCGAACAGATTCCTTCCCGGACAGGAATTTCAGGGAGGACCAAGAGCTTGGAGTAATCGCTCAAGATGTGCAAAAGATCCTTCCCGAAGTTGTTAGGACAATGGAAGACGGTTACCTTTCGGTGGATTATGCACGGTTGACCCCCTTGTTGATCGAAGCGATCAAGGCACAACAACAGCAGATAATCGGCCTTGAGGAACGTTTGAAAACCCTGAAAGCTGAGAAGGCTGAAGAGCAAGAAGCTTTGGAAGCCCAGGTGGAAGATATGGAAAAAGAGTTGGGAGATATCAAGGTCATGTTGAAAGCCCGGTAAAGAGAGGCTCCTATAACAGGATCCGTGAACATGAAGATCAGCAGCGTATGAATGCAGCCTCTACCCAGAATGACCCGTTAAGGAAGCAGATCAATGTTGTTCAGCGTATGTGTATGGACAGATCCTTGATCACGCTTTTTTTCATCTTTCTCGGCTCTTCTCTTTTTGGCCAGGTCGTTTTGGAAAGACAGGTGATCGGTAGTTCCGGTGGCTCCAGTACCACTGGGAACCTGGTGATTTCTCATACCACCGGGGAAGCGGTGGTTACAACGGAGGTATCGGGCAACCTGACCTTGACCCAGGGTTTCCAACAGAGTTACCGTTCCTGCCCTACGATCGATTCTCTCACCTTTAGCATTGCTCCTGATACCTGTTCCAAAGGAGTTGGGGAGATTACGGGAATCGCTGTTACGGGAGGAGTCGTCCCGGTTTCTTATATCTGGAAAGATTCTACCTGGGCGACCGTTGATTCTTCCAGTTCGATGACCACGCCTGCTTTTCCGGATGTAGATAGTTTGTATGCGGGGGATTATTATCTGATTGCGGTGGATGATAACGGCTGTGCGGATACCAGCGGTCCTTATAATGTGGGAGAAGTTTCAGGCCCTGTTGTGGATGCAGGTGTGGATACTTCCCTCTGCCAGGGGGATAGTGTTATGCTGAATGCCACCATCACGGGAGGAACCTCCCCGGTCGTTCATACCTGGCATACTTCTTACGGTTTGAGCGATTCCTCTGCTGAGGATCCTATGGCTTCCCCGGCGATGGATACCAGTTATTATTTCGCTGCGACGGATAAGTCGGGTTGCATTTCGAAGGATACGGTGAGTGTGACGGTCCATTCCGTCCCCACTGCTGATGCTGGCCCGGATACCAGTGTTTGTGACGGTGGTTCGGTGCAGATCGGCGGGACTTCCACGGGGGCGACCATCTACAATTGGTCCCCTTCAGCCTCGTTGAGCAGTTCAACTGTTTCTAATCCCACTGCAGCTCCCACCTCCGATACGAATTATGAACTGGTGGTCGAGAACAGCAATGGGTGTTCGGATACGGATTCTGTGCAGGTGATCGTGCACCCGCTTCCTTATGTCGATTATTATAATGTATACGATATTACCTGTTATGGAGCATTTGATGGAGAGATCGAGGTTGATGCAGGAGGAGGGACTGGTGGCCCTTATGAGTATAGTATCGATAACGGATTTTCCTGGCAGAGTGGCTTTGACCCTTATTTCTTTTCGTTTTTGGGGCCTGGCCCCTATGATATTCGTGTTCGGGATGCTTCTACCCAATGCGTCAATTCCTCGCCTGTTTCTGTCAATGTTAATGAACCCCCTCCCCTGGAGGCTGAGGCGGGGATGAACGATACCATCTGCCCTGGTGACAGTGTGATGATCGGAGGTAGCCCGACTGCTTCTGGAGGTACTTCTCCTTACTATTACAATTGGACACCGACAGGGGGACTGAATGATAATACTGCTGCGAACCCCAAGGCCTCTCCGGATTCAACCACTGAGTATATTGTGCAGGTTGAAGATTGGAATTATTGCACGGACAGTGATACCATGACCGTGGTGGTGGCTCCCACCCCTACCGCCGATGCTGGCCCGGATACCAGTGTTTGTGACGGTGGTTCGGTGCAGATCGGTGGAACCTCCACGGGGGCGAGCATCTACAATTGGTCCCCTTCAGCCTCGTTGAGTAGTTCGACGGTTGCCAACCCGACCGCTGCTCCGACCTCTGATACGGATTATGAATTGGTGGTCGAGAACAGCAATGGGTGTTCGGATACGGATTCGGTGCAGGTGATCGTGCATCCGTTTCCTACTATCGGGAATTATACGGCTACGGATGTAAGCTGTAATGGGGCGGCAGATGGATCGATCGGGATATTCGCATCAGGAGGCACCGGGAGCGCTTATCAATTCAGCATCGATAACGGAGGGTCCTGGTCGGACGGTTCTAACCCCTATACCTTTTCCGGCCTTGGTCCTGGATCTTATGACCTTAGGGTGAGGGATTCCTCGACCCAATGCGTTAATCCTTCTCCTGTTAGTGTTACGATCTCAGAACCTGCTCCTCTCATTGTGGATGCCGGAGTGAATGATTCCGTTTGCCTGGGCGATAGTGTTACCATTGGCGGAAGTCCGGCGGTTTCCGGGGGAACATCCCCTTATTCGGTCACATGGTCACCGACAGGAGGGCTGAGCGATCCCAATGCGGAGAACCCCAAAGCTTCTCCGTCCTCCTTTACCAGTTATACCCTGGATGTGGTCGACGACAATGGGTGTACGGCCAATGATGTCATGGACCTGACCGTGAATCCCCTTCCTACCGCCGATGCAGGGCCTGACACAAGCATTTGCGAAGGGAACTCCATTACGATCGGCGGAAGTTCTTCCGGGGCGGATATTTATAATTGGTCTCCCACAGGTTCCTTGAGCGACCCTACTGTGGAGCATCCATTGGCATCCCCGACTTCCACTACTGATTATGAATTGATCGCTGAAAATTTTGAAGGTTGTTCGGATACGGATTCCGTACAGGTGATCGTGGACCCTGCTCCTTCCATTGCGAGCGTCGATTCCATGGATGTGAGCTGTAACGGAGCTGCAGATGGGGAGCTTACCATTAACGGTGCAGGAGGGAGTGGCATTTACGAGTACAGCATTGACAATGGTTTCAGCTGGACCTATGGAAGCGATCCTTATACTTTTTCCGGGCTTTCCCCGGGGACTTATGACATTTGGATCCGGGATACCGTGAGCGGTTGCCTGAGTTCGAATTCCGAAACCATTACGATCACGGAGCCGCCCGCTCTTGCCGTTTGGGCCGGACCCGATCAGACCATTTGCCAGGGGAACAGCACCGTTATCGGCGGGAGTCCCACTGTTTCCGGGGGAGCCACCCCCTATTCCATTAGCTGGGACAATGCCGGAACGCTCGATGATCCCTCCCTTCAAAATCCGACGGCATCTCCTTCCTCCACGACTACCTACACGGTAAGTGTGGTGGATAATAATGGTTGTGCAGGAAGTGATATGGTGACCGTCACGGTCAATGACCTGACGGTGGATGCCGGGAGTAACCAAACCACTTGTCAGGGAGATTCTGTTCAGATCGGTGGCTCCCCTGGTGTTTCCGGAGGAACAGCTCCTTATACGATTGACTGGACGAACGGGACATCTCTGAACGACTCTACGAGCGAACAGCCATGGGCAAGCCCGCTTGATACCACCTGGTACATCATGTTCGTGACTGATAGTGATGGGTGTCAGGATACTTCTGGTGTCCGGGTTGCTGTGAAAGACACACCCAGGGTAACCCTTCAACCGGTCCGGGATACTACTTGCAATGGGGGAGTGGCGGAGTTCGTGACGGCTGCCGATGGCGATAATCTCACTTATACATGGGAACGATCCACTACCGGTTTGGGAGGATGGAGTCCGTTCGGGAGTAATGATGATACCCTCTCCATCGACCCCGTTTCCCTGAGTGATGATTCGACCTATTACCGTTTGATCGTTTCTAATAGCTGTTCACAGGATACTTCTGATACGGTTTTGCTCGAGGTGTTGGAGGAACCCAAGGTTACCAAGCATCCTCAGGACTCCTCTGTTTGCGAGGGGGAAGATGTTCTGTTCGCTGCTGCTGCAATGGGGGCTGGTTTGAATTACCAATGGGAACAGAGTACAGATGGGGGGATGAGCTGGACTGTCCTTACGAGTGGTGATACTTTGTTCAATTCTGCTGTTCTTGCCAGCGATGATTCAACGCTTTACCGGGTGATAGTTACCGATAATTGTGGTAACAGGGATACTTCCAACATCGCTGTTCTCGATGTGGATACTAACTCCGTGGCCCCTTCCGGGATATTAGCCAGTGGAGATACCATTTGCAACGGGAATTCCGCAACATTGACCGTTTCCGGAGGAATGCTGGGAACTGATGCTCAATGGCACTGGTATTCCGGCACCTGTGGGGGAACGGTCGAAGGGACCGGGGGGAGTATCAATGTGACGCCTGGCACCACTACGGAGTACTTTGTTCGGGCTGAAGGCAAGTGCAATACGACGGTCTGTGACATCCAAAGGATCGTTCCGCTCGATCCCCCGAATCTTGTACAGGGGCCTCTGGAAGAAACGGTTTGCGCCACTGATACGGCACGTTTTGGGGTGTCCTTTTCAGGGGATTCACTCCGATATCAGTGGCAGGAGAGTACGGACAACGGGGGAACCTGGAATAATATATCCGGTGCCATAAGTGATTCTTTGAAATTTGAGGCTGATACTTCCCAAGATGGGGACCTGTACAGATGTGTGGTGTCTTCCCCTAAATGCACCTCCGAAGTCACTACTTCGGTAGTTCTGGAGGTCCACCCGACTCCTACCTTCACCTATAGTGTGGTGGATGCCAGTTGTGCCGGCCTGAATGACGGAGAGATCTCTTTCCAACCAGGGTCGACTCCCAGCCCTTACACTTATAGTATAGACAGTGGGAATACTTTCTCTTCGCCACCAGTGAATGGGGGAGAATCCTTTACCGACCTTGATACCGGGGTATACGGATTGGTAATGATGGATGACAACGGTTGTACTTCCTCTCTCGTGATCGATTCCGTGGATTCTCCACCGGCGCTATCTATTGATGCGGGACCTGTACCCCCCCAGAGTTGCCCGGGGGACAGTGTACAGATCGGTCCGAGTTCAGGAACGGCTTCTGGAGGTACTTCTCCTTACTCTTATTCATGGGAACCGGTAGCAGGTCTTGGTGATCCTACCGCCCCCAATACCATGGCTGCTCCTGCCCAAGATACGACCTATGAGATCACGGTGACCGATAACCGGGGTTGTGAAGATTCCAGTACGGTATTCGTTGATCTTTTCGATCCGCCAGCCGTGAATATTACCGGAGATGCGATGCTTTGTGGTCTTGATACGAATATTTTGGATGCCGGGGCTGGTTTCAGTTCCTACAATTGGTCGACCGGGAATACCACCCAGAAGGATAGTGCTTTCACCTATGGTGATTATTGGGTGGAAGTCACTGATGCCAATGGTTGCAAAGGCTATGACACCATCGAGGTCGATATGGATAGCGTTACCAGAGCGGTGATCGCACCGGTTACGGATACCATTACCTGTGAAGATAACAGGGTCTCTATCGATGGGTCTGGTTCATCGGCTGCTGGAGGAAATCCCAATTTCTTTTGGGGGACTTCCAATGGCTCGATCGTTTCAGGAGGGAACAGTGCTGTTGTGACCGTTTCTAAAGGAGCGAAATATGACCTTGCCGTTTTCTCCCCGGTCACCAATTGTATTTTTACCGATACGGTTACGGTGCCGGCTGATACGGTCTCTCCTTCTGTCTCTGTCCAAGGAAGTACTACGATCACTTGCTCTCAGGATACCCTGCAGCTTGATGGAACAGCATCCACTACAGCTTCCGGGATGGAACAGTATGCTTGGTCGGCATTGGCTGGAGGGCATATTGCATCTTCCGATACCACGGCAG
>CAZAYA010000062.1:0-14537 GCA_964489175.1 uncultured Flavobacteriales bacterium
CCTGTTCCCAAACTCTCGATCAGCTCAGGCTCGATACGTGCCTCTTCCATCATCTTATCCAGCTGTTCAGTAGGGGAAAGTCCTTCTTCTTTCCCGCTTTCTGACCCTCCTTCAGCTTCATGTACTTCTTCATGTTCTCCAGTTCGCAATTCAGGGTAAACGAGAGACCAATCGATCTCTTCGTGGATGGGTTCAAAGGCAGAGAGCATAAAAATGATCGCTTCGGTCGAAAGACCGATGACCAACATGAGTCCGGCTCCTGGATAGTGCTGGATCTTAAAAAGGGCTCCGACAATTACAATGGCTGCGCCAAAACCGTAGATCTTGGCCATGAACTTTTTCCACGCTTTGCTTCCTGGTTTGAACATTTTTGCTGGTTTTGATTATTAGATAAACATTTCAGATCCTAAGACCGGGGAAAGAACGAGCAATACCGCGATCCTATCTTAAAGCTGGTCACCTTTTGCCCTTCCGAGAAAGGTCATCACGGAACGGAAACCAATGTAGGACTTAGCAGTATCCATGTACTCATAACTTCTCGTTCCGGTCTGAATGTAATAGCCGACATCCTTCCAGGATCCACCTCGGATCACTTTCCTTTTCAGAGCCGGGGGATCGTTCTCCATAGCCTTGTAAGAATACTCAGGATTCAGGTCATGGGAGAAATCATAAACAGATTCATCGTAAGCCGTGCTGGTCCATTCAGCTACATTACCAGCCATATTGTATAATCCGTAATCGTTCGGGGCATAGGCATAGGCCTTGACGGTATGAAAACCTCCGTCAGGCTGGTAATCCCCGCGCATAGGTTTGAAGTTAGCCAGGATACAACCTTTTCGGTTCCGAATGTAAGGACCTCCCCAAGGATACGGGTTGAGGTCGAGACCTCCACGCGAAGCATATTCCCACTCTGCTTCAGTAGGGAGGCGCCAACTGGCCACGAAGGTGGCCATATTCTCTCCACGGAAATGGTTCATCCACTGGGTCCTCCATACATTGAAAGCTTTGCTCTGTCCCCAGGTAACTCCCACAACAGGGTAATCATCATATGCCGGATGCCAAAAATAGTTATTGGTCATCGGCTCATTGAAAGAATAGGCGAAATCATGCACCCAACAGAGCGTATCCGGGTAAACATTGATCTGCTCTTTGATGATGAACTGGGAGCGATCAGTATGCCCCCGGATGGTATGTTTTTGTCCGATCTTGTTCTTCACACCTAGGTCAAGATCTTTCCCCGCTTTGTTAGAAGCAGCTTCCAGATCGATCCAGTAATATTCATACATCAACTTCCGCGTATCGATATCCCTTCTCCTATAGAACCGTTCATGCTCAGGAAGGAACATAAAGGTCAGGGCTTCACGTACATCTATTTCAGACCACCGGACCGGCTCCTGCCACCTCAAAAGAGGAGGCATCAATTCTTCACCATACCTGTTCTCTCTACGAACATGGTCACCGATCCCTTCTTCTCCCAATGCTCTTTTGGCAATAGAATCCCTTACATAGAAAACGAACTGACGGTATTCATTATTGGTGATCTCGGTCTGGTCCATGTAGAATGCCTGGACGGAAACGGTCTTCTTCCGTGCATCCATGGCATAAGCAGCATCCTGGTCACTCGGGCCCATGTTGAAACTCCCCATGGGAATATGAACGGTCCCGAAAGGATCGGCAAAATACCACTCCTCACGGGGTTGTACACCAACCAACTGTCCATTACTTCCCTGAAGACAACTCGAAAGGATAAGGGCCAAAGGAAATACCGCCAGGGGTAATTTCCTTTTCAAGATCTTCTGCTTCCAATTTCTCGTTCGCATGAGTAGAACAAATGGGTTACCGGAGATGCCTTTAACGGAGCCGTTCCAGAAAAGGTTTCAACTTTCTGTTAATTTCTTGAAAGTTTTCAACACCTAATTAACAACGCAGTGCATGAAGAGCTTATTGCTCATCCCTCCTTGCTAAAGGAATCGCACATTCTTGTATTTCCGTTCCGGTATCGGTTTAACGAGTTTGAAACAGTATTGCAGCATGATCTCATGGCTACCACTGCTGTAATCTCTCAGCTCCGAAGTCGTAGCATCATAGGAATACCCGATCTTGGCCGTATAGTTCGGCTGGACATACTGATACCCCACCATCGGGGAAACAGCATCTTGTGGCCGGTAGGAGACCCCAAGCCAAACTGTTTTCTTGTAAAGAAAGTTCACGTTGAGATCTAACTGTGTGGACGCACCGTCGGATTTGGCAAAAATGGATGGCTTCAGCGTGTACTGGGGATTTCCCATCAGATAATAGTCATATCCGGCCATCACGTAATAGTGACGCTTCATCTTCAGGTCCAGATCGAAATTGGACTGACTGTATTGAAGATCCGATTGGGACAGGTGAGTGGAAGATATCCCCATGTACAACTTGTCTGTCTTGTAATAAAACCCGAGTGCAAGGTCATAGGTGGTGTTGCTCACTCCCTCATTCGGGATCGCCTGATCCTGTTCATAAGGATCGATCGACACCCAGTCGGAGGAGATGCTCTTGTTAACAATACCAACGGAGAGGCCTGCTCCCAATTTCCCGATGCCGATGGGACGGTGATAAGAATAAGCCAATCGAAGAATGTTATTCTTTTCCTGCCCCAACTGGTCATTGAAATAGGTCAACCCCAACCCCCCTATAGCAGGCGTAACCTCAATAGGAGCATGTATGTTGAGCATAGCATCCTGGGGAGTGTTCACATCATTGGAGAAACCCGCCCACTGCTGTCTGACAAAAGCAGTAGCACACAAGGAATTCTCCATACCAGCGAATGCCGGATTAATGGAAAGCCGGTCGAACATGTTCTGGGTGAACTGAGGATCCTGCTGGGCATTCCCCTGGAACACGATCGTGACTACCAAAAAGAGGAGGAGCGTAAATTTTCTCATTGTGAAAGCGTTTGGATGGGCAAGCCTGACTTGAGACACAACGCCCATTTTACTTTAAACCGATGCTAAAATAATGAATTTCTTCCAATTTGAAAAAGCCACGCTCTTCCACTCCTTTGACCGCCCCCGTTTCCCATGAACATGAACTTTCACCTCAACTCAGCTTATTGTACATCCGCCACCAGCGTTCAGGCACTTCATCCTTGGTAGCCATGACATAATCCTCATACGAACACGGGGCCAGGTAACGACGTTGGTATTTCAACTTATCATCAGGTGGATAAGGAACATCCATCCACCATCGGTCGCTTTTCACGGACCGATAGAAAACGATCTCATGTCCGCTTCCCTCCAAGTCCACCGTGTACTTGGTGAACCCTGACCGGTCACCAACAGGCAGGTCATGGCGCCGATCGTAATAACCCTCGATGAAATACCAGACCATTTGGGCCACCAGATGAGCGGTCCGCTCTCCCTGATCCTTTCCGGGAGCCATATCATAAAAACCGACCGAACTCATGCGTTCACTCATCCCTGCATAGCGACAGATCTGACAGGCTTCATCTCCAAACAACCCGTTGGGAGAAGGCTTCGCAACACCAGGAGCATCGGATGCACGAATAGCCGAAAGATCAAAGCTCAAAATATCCGCATCCCTTACGATCGGCTCACATTCCTTCATATCCTCCCGCAATTCCCCCAGCCGGTAAGTATCGAAACGTAACTGCTCGAGAACATCCAGCATTTCCTCATCCACGAAATACGATTGATACCCCACATGGGCGTAATTGAAAAGATAGTTCGGGCGGTGGATCAGGACCTTGGACAGGAAATTGGTGGCGTTGACCCCAGACTCCGGGTCCCCCAGATCGAGCGCTGGATCGACCCCTATCATATTAACAGTACGTTCCAGATCCTCGTAAGCGGCATAATTGGCATACGTAAGGTCATGACTGCCCCCGATGATGATCGGTACGACCTCTTGCTTGACCAGTTCGATCACGGTCGTACTCAAAGCGAAATAAGTATCCTCGACCGTTTTTCCGGGCTTGATGTTACCGAGGTCCGCCATCTGAACCCCCGAGGAATGGCGATATAATCGATACAACCATTTCCGTATGATATCCGGAGCATTGGCCACATCACTCCCGTTCCCGGACCTTCCTTCCTCTACTCCTACAATGGCCAGGTCAATGTCTTTCAGGGAAGGAAAGCCTTTTTTCTCAGAATGGAAGTTCGTCAGGCTTCCCAGGGTGTTCTTGCCCGGCTGCCCTTCAAGAAGGTCCTGAAGGTCGAGCGGACTGAAGAAGATCGAGAGGTCTTTTTTCATCACTTCTTACTGGAGCTTCCCTTCTTTTTCGTCGTTCCTTTCTTCTTCGAAGTTCCCTTGGCCTTTGATGCCGGCTTTTTCTTGCCCCCTCCCTTTTTCTTGACAGAACCTGCATTCTTTGCCAATTCATAGCACTCTTCCAGGGTCAGAGCGGCCGGATCCTTGTCCTTCGGAACCTTCACGTTCTTGCGTCCAACCTTGACATAAGGCCCCCATCTTCCTTTCAACACCTTCACCTGATCATCATCCTTGAACTCCTGGATGATCCGTTCCCGCTCAGCCTTCTTCTTCTCTTCGATCAATTCGATAGCACGATCCCTTTCGATGGTATAAGGGTCATCTCCCTGGTCCTCACGAACAGAAGCAAAAGTATTCCCCAGCTTTACATAGGGACCGAACCGGCCTATGTTCACGGTCAGGGCTTCGTCATTGTACTCCCCAAGGTCCCGCGGCAATTTGAAGAGGTCCAACGCCTCTTCCAGGGTAATGTCCTCAATGCTCTGGCCTTTCCGCAGGGATGCGAATCGCGGCTTTTCTTCATCCTCCCGGCGCCCGATCTGCACCATGGGGCCGTATCTGCCGATCCTGGCAATGATGTCACGCCCGGATTTCGGGTCCTTGCCCAGGAATCGCTCTCCGGTCGCTTTTTCAGTATGCTCCAGGGTCTCTTCCACCCCATGATGAAAAGGTCGATAGAATTCCCCGATCATCTTGTCCCATTTCAACTGTCCCCCGGCGATCTCATCGAACTGTTTTTCCACCGAAGCGGTGAAGTTGTAATCAAGGATGTTCTGAAAATGCTTTACCAGAAAGTCGTTCACCACCATACCGGTATCGGTGGGGAATAATTTCTGCTTTTCAGCACCGGTGGTTTCAGAGCGGACTTCCCGTTCAACATCGCTCTCTCCTGGAATATAACTCAGTACCCGATAGTCGCGTTTCTTGCCAGGCCGGTCTTCCTTTACCACATACCCCCGCTTCTGTACCGTGGAAACGGTGGGAGCATATGTGGACGGCCGGCCGATCCCCAATTCCTCGAGCTTTTTCACCAGGCTGGCTTCCGTATACCTTGGCGGATGATGTGTGAAACGCTCCATGGCTTCCACCCCCTTCAGGGTCACCTCCTGACCTTCCTGCAAAGGGGGGAGAACCCCTTTTTCAACTTCATCTTCCTCTTCATCCGTTCCTTCCAAATAAACCTTCAGAAAACCTTCGAACTTCAGGACCTCCCCTTTGGCCTGAAATGCCTGGTCAGAATTAGACACCCCCACATGGGCAGTAGTCCGCTCCAATTGAGCATCGGCCATCTGAGAAGCCAGGGTTCGTTTCCAGATAAGATCGTAGAGCGCTTGCTCCCCCCGGTCCTTTCCTGCGGAACGCCTCCCCATAGAAGTAGGACGGATGGCCTCGTGCGCTTCCTGGGCACCTTTGGACTTGGTCTTGTACTGCCGTGGTTCGGAATATTCATCCCCGAACTGCTTCCTGATCTCCTGTTCAGCTTCTTTCACCACTACTTTGGACAAGTTCACGGAGTCTGTCCGCATGTAGGTGATATAACCTGATTCATAAAGTTTTTGGGCCAGGGTCATCGTCTTGGAAACAGAGTACCCTAGCTTTCGGCTGGCCTCTTGCTGGAGGGTTGATGTAGTAAACGGGGCCGCAGCCTTTCTTTTGGCAGGCTTTTTCTTGAGTTCCCGGATCGCGAAATCGGCATTCTTACACTTTTCCAGGAAAGCCCTGGCCTCTTCTTCCGAATCGAAACGTTTCGGAAGCTCCGCTTTCATCACCGCATTACCCTCTACCAAGAATTCGGCCTGCACCCGAAAAGAAGCCTGGGGCTGGAAGGCCTTGATGTCGCGCTCCCGCTCAACGATAAGACGAACGGTCACGGACTGGACCCTTCCCGCCGACAGAGAAGGTTTTACCTTTTTCCAAAGGACCGGGGACAATTCGAACCCTACGAGCCGGTCCAGGATCCTGCGTGCCTGCTGGGCATTCACCAACCCTTCGTCAATATCCCGCGGATTCTCAATAGCATGCCGAACAGCTGATTCAGTGATCTCATTGAAAGCGATCCGCTTGGCTTTTTTGTTATCCAACCCCAAAGCCTTCTTCAAATGCCACGAGATCGCTTCTCCCTCACGGTCTTCATCCGTTGCCAACCATACCGTTTCCGCTTCTTTCGCCAGCTTTTTCAATTCTTTGACCACCTGTGCCTTATCATCGGAGATGACATATTTGGGTTCAAATCCGTTCTCCACATCCACAGAGATCTCCTTCTCCGCCAGGTCACGAACATGCCCATAACTGGACTTCACGATGAAATCCTTACCCAGGAATTTCTCAATGGTCTTGGCTTTGGCCGGAGACTCAACAATAACAAGGTTCTTTTCCATAAGAATGAATTTCGAGGAGGAAGCGTTTCCTTTTCTGATCTAAGGAATACGCACCTCGGCAACGAAAAGTTGGCACAAAATAAACCAAAACCTTCGGCTATCACCAAACCAAAAATGTTGATAGTTACATAAATAATTGATATACAGCATTAAAATTTCAACAACAACCAACATGCTGCCAGTTTGTCAGTCGACAGAAGATCGATTACCTTTGCGTTCCGCTTCAAAACAGGTGTATCCTTTATGTCATTAGTTGAGAACAAAGCACTCCTCCCAGAGGAGAAGCAGGGGGAAGCCACGGTTATCGAAAAGCCTTGGCAGAGCAATGGTAAAAAACTCTACCTGGAAAGTTATGGCTGCCAGATGAATTTTTCGGACAGCGAGATCGTAGCCTCTATCCTAAAAGAAGAAGGATACCAAACCACCCGGAATGCTGATGAAGCGGATGTAGTACTGCTCAACACCTGCTCGATCCGGGACAATGCGGAACAACGGGTCCGCTCCCGCCTTCATCAGTTCCAGGAGAACAAGAAGGTGAAGCCCGGGCTGGTGGTCGGTGTACTCGGCTGCATGGCAGAAAGGCTGAAGAAAAAGCTCCTCGAAGAAGAGAAACTGGTCGATGTCGTCGTCGGACCAGATGCTTACCGGGACCTTCCGGGACTTGTGAAAGAAGCCGAGACCGGGCAAAAAGCCGTGAACACACTGCTCTCCCGGGAAGAGACCTATGCGGACATCAATCCCCTGAAGCTGAACACCAATGGTGTTACCGCTTTCATTTCGATCATGCGGGGATGCGACAACATGTGCTCCTTTTGTGTGGTCCCCTTCACCCGGGGGAGGGAAAGAAGTCGTGACCCCGAAAGCATCGTCCACGAAGCCCGCTATCTTTTCGAGAACGGATTCCGGGAAGTGACGCTGCTGGGGCAGAACGTGGATTCTTACCGCTGGAACATGACCAGCAAAGGAGCGATCCAGGACCCGGAAAAGCCTACGGTCAACTTCGCCCAGCTCCTGGAAAAAGTGGCCCTGGTCGATCCTGACCTCCGTATCCGCTTTTCCACTAGCCACCCCAAGGATATGACGGATGATGTACTGCATACCATGGCCCGTTATGAGAACATCTGCAATTATATCCATCTCCCGATCCAAGCTGGTAACAACGATATCCTGGAAAAAATGAACCGGGGTTATACCCGCGAATGGTACCTCGACAGGATCCGGGCCATCCGAAGGATCATTCCCGACTGCGCGATCTCGACCGATATTATGACCGGCTTCTGCTCCGAAACGGTCGCTCAACACGAGGAGACCCTGGACGTCATGAAGCAGGTGAAATACCAGTTCGCCTACATGTTCGCCTATTCAGAGCGCCCGAAAACCCTGGCAGAAAGAAAGCTGGAAGATGACGTTCCCCACAAGGAAAAGAAGCGCCGCCTCAATGAAGTCATCACCCTCCAACAGCAACATTCCAGGGAAAGCAATGAGCGGGCCGTAGGCCATACGTTCCGGGTCCTGATCGAAGGAACTTCGAAAAAATCCGACAAAGACCTTTTCGGCAGGAATTCACAGAACACTGTGATCGTCTTTCCCAAAGAACATTATGAACCTGGACAGTATGTGAATGTCAAGATCCACGGCTGCACTGCCGCCACCCTTCTGGGAAAAGTGGTGGACGAGGCTCCCTCTGCCTGACCCTTAACCTTATTTTTTCTTCATGACGGTCCAACAGATCAAACAGCAATTCGGCATCATCGGGGATTCCCTACTCCTCAAC
The DNA here is from genome assembly GCA_964489175.1 of uncultured Flavobacteriales bacterium. Classification (GTDB taxonomy): domain Bacteria; phylum Bacteroidota; class Bacteroidia; order Flavobacteriales_D; family CAYVSK01; genus CAZAYA01. Next base: position 8,425 of record CAZAYA010000062.1, read on the forward strand.
CGGGCGATCGAAACCGCAATACAGGTCGCTCCAACGGATATCAGCGCATTGGTGAGCGGAGAAAGCGGTACTGGTAAAGAGGTCATGCCGCAGATCATCCACAAACTCAGCCCTCGTAAGCACAACAAGTACATCGCCGTGAACTGCGGAGCGATCCCGGAAGGAACGATCGATTCCGAGCTTTTTGGCCACGAAAAAGGGGCTTTTACCGGAGCCCAGGAATCCCGTCAGGGGTATTTCGAAGTGGCCGATAAAGGCACGATCTTCCTGGATGAAGTTTCAGAACTCCCCCTGGAAACGCAAGTCCGCTTGTTACGAGTGCTGGAAACCGGAGAATACCTTCGAGTCGGTTCTTCCAGATCGAAAAAGACGGACGTGCGCATCGTAGCTGCCTCCAATGTGGATCTGCAGGAACGGATGCGGCAAGAAAAATTCCGTGAAGACCTTTATTACAGGCTCAATACTGTACCCATCCACCTGCCTCCATTGCGGGAAAGGCAGGAGGACATCCCTCTCCTGTTCCGGAAGTTCGCCCTGGACATGGCGGAAAAATACCACATGCCCAAGCTGAAACTGACCGATGAAGCGGCTCAGGTAATGAAAGAATACCGCTGGCCAGGTAATATCCGACAGCTCAAGAACATCACCGAACAACTTTCCGTTATCCAGAACGACCGGGAAGTGACTCCAGAAGTGCTGATGCAGTACCTCCCCCATGACAAGGTCCAGGAATTCCCGGCAGTAGCCGACCTGGGGCAACAGGACAGCAACATGTCCGAACGGGAGATCCTGTACAAGGTGCTGTTCGACATGAAAAACGACATCAATGACCTGAAGCGTTTGGTCCTCGGCATCATCCAAAACCCCGGGGAAGAGAGCCACCACCAACCTGACGGGAACCAGGCCGTGATACGGCGGTTCTATGAAGAAGTGGGCGACCAGGAAAGCCGGCTGGGACTTCCTGCTTCCAGCGGCCATAGCGAACAGAATTACTCCGAACAACCTTCCAGGACAGTGCAGGAGCACGAGGAAGTAGAAGAATCCCTATCGCTGAGCGATCAGGAAAAAGAACTGATCCGCAAGGCGCTTGAACGGAACAAGGGGAAAAGAAAAAGTGCAGCACGGGAGCTGGGGATATCGGAACGGACCCTTTACCGCAAGATCAAAGAATACAACATCAGTTGATGAAGCGCTTCCCTTTCCTCCTCTTCATTTTGCTGTTGCTCACCGCCACCAACTGCAAAATAAGATATTCCTTTACCGGGGCTGATGTTCCCGCTGAAGCCAATACCCTCTCGGTCGATTATTTTCCCAACAATGCCAGTCTCGGAGGTCCTAACCTCGGACAGACCTTCACCGAAGACCTCCGGAATCTCTTTCTGAACCAGACGAATCTTGACCTGGTGAGCGAGAACGGAGACCTGCAGTTCGAGGGATCCATCACAGGATACAACGTGGAACCCATCGCCATCCAGGGGAACGAAACCGCGGCCATGAACCGGCTGACCATACGGGTCCGGGTGAAATACACCAATACCATTCAGCCGGATAAGAACTTCGAGACCACCTTCTCCCGCTTTGCTGATTTTGAAAGCAGCCAAAACCTGGCCAGTGTAGAAGATGAGTTGGTGGAAGAGATCAACCAACAACTGGTACAGGACATTTTCGACCGTTCGTTGAGCAATTGGTGAGCTATTCCATACCTCAACGATCCTTTGTAACTTTTGCCTGACTTTCTGCTACTATGGACAGGGCCACTTACCGGACTTATCTTAAAAACCCCTCCCTCTCAGAAGACCCGGAAAAGATCAGGGAGCTAGCCGAACGCTACCCCTACTGTCCTTCTCTTCATCTTCTTTATTCCAAGGCCTTACAGAACGCCAGTGATATTGGCTTCCATGATGAACTCCGGAGAACGGCCATCCATTCCCCCGATCGCTCCGTTCTGTACGACCTCCTCGAAAAAGCTCCCGAAGAACCGGAAACGATTCCATCGGAACCAAAAGCAGAGCCGGGTCCCCCTGCCCAACAAGAGGAAAGATCCCCACTCCCGGAAGATCCTTCCTCGAAAAAAGAAGAAAAAGCCCCTTTTTCCAGCTCCACTTCTTCTGCAGAACCTCTCCGCGATGAAACACTGGAGAAACGCTACCTCAGCGAGGCGATCAGTCAACAGATCTACCTGGACCCGGAAAAAGCACTGGAACTGGGAACATCCACTCCTTTTCCCTCCGAACAGGAAGGAACTAAAGATCCCGAAACTCCTGCTGTTCAGCAAACACCCCCGAACAAGGAAGAAAAACCCTCCGAACCACGCAGTTTTAACGAATGGCTGGGAGCAGAAGAAAGTATTACCGCCTTCCCTGATCAGAAAAAAGAAGGAACAACAGGCCAAAAATCTTCACCCTCCTCCCCTATAGAGACTACCCGAAAAGAGGCCCGGTTCTTCTCCTCCACCGAGATGGCCAAAAAAAGTCTTGAGGATGATCAAAGCCTTGTCTCAGAGACGCTGGCGAAAATATACGCCCAGCAGGGGGACCATGAAAAGGCCATCAATGCCTACGAACAACTCCGCTTGAAATATCCTGAAAAAAGCAGTTACTTTGCGGACCGCATTGCGGAAGTGAAGCAGCAAATGAAAAAATGACCCATGGGAACCTTCATCTCCATTCTCATATTCCTGGTCTGCATCCTTTTGGTCCTGATCGTATTGGTCCAGAACCCGAAGGGGGGCGGATTGGCCTCTGAATTCTCCTCGGCCAACCAGATCGGAGGCGTTCAGCGCACAGCGGATTTCCTCGAAAAAGCCACCTGGACCCTGGCCATCGCCCTTGTCGTTTTGTCACTCGTATCCGCGAGTTATTCCACTTCTTCCAAAGAACAACAGCAAGTGCAGGAATCGATGACCGAGGATATCATCCAGGACCATCAGCTTCAGCAACCTGTTCCTGCCAAACCGGGCCAGCAGCTTCCCAAAGGAGCCGCTCCTCAAAACAAGGGCCAGGATAACGGGCAACAAGAACCCGAGAAGAAGCAATAAGTCTTCTCTTCCGATCCTTAAAAAATGTCAGCTTGTCAGTACAGGCTGACATTTTTTGTTTCTACCCCTCCCGGAACCTGAAAAAATGTCCCATCCAGAGCATCGGGACCGTCTTGGTACGGATCCTGCTAAAGGCAAATCGGATTTCCTATTTATTGTTTAACCCAAAACTCAACACAATGGCTGCAAAGGTCAAACCGATCGCAGGCACCGAAAATCGGATCCTGATAGAACCGGCTGCTTCTAAAGAACAGACCGCAGGCGGTATCGTTATCCCTGACTCGGCAAAAGAAAAACCCCAGAAAGGGAAGGTGATCGCCGTGAGCGATGACCTGAAGGACGCTCCTGCTACGGTCAAAGAAGGGAATGAAGTACTCTACGGCAAGTATGCTGGTACGGAGTTCGATCTTGACGGGGCAGAATACCTGATCATGCGCGAGAAAGACATCTACGCGATCCTCAACTGATAGCGCTGAATTCAAAACCTGAAAAACACAACAACAATGGCTGCAAAGGATATTTATTTCGAACTCGACGCCCGCGACAGGCTTAAGAAAGGGGTCGACGAGCTCGCCAATGCGGTAAAGGTCACGCTCGGCCCCAAAGGCCGGAACGTGGTCCTCGACCAAAAATTCGGATCCCCGAACATTACCAAGGACGGTGTGACCGTCGCCAAAGAGATAGAACTACCCGACGGCGTGGAGAACATGGGCGCTCAAATGGTCAAGGAAGTAGCTTCCAAGACCGCTGATGCCGCTGGTGACGGGACCACTACCGCCACCGTTCTTGCTCAATCCATCATCACCACCGGCCTGAAGAACGTGGCTGCCGGAGCCAATCCGATGGACCTCAAGCGCGGGATCGACCAGGCTTCCAAGGTAGTGATCGAAGAGCTGAAGAAGCTCTCCCAGGAAGTCGGGAACGACAACAACCGGATCGAACAAGTCGGTACCATTTCGGCTAACAACGACCCGGCCATCGGTAAATTGATCGCCGAAGCGATGGAAAAAGTGAAGAAGGAAGGTGTGATCACCGTGGAAGAGGCCAAAGGCACCGAAACGGAAGTGGAGATCGTGGAAGGAATGCAGTTCGACCGCGGTTATCTCTCTCCTTACTTCGTGACCGACAGCGAAAAAATGGTCACCGAACTGGAGAATCCTTATATCCTGCTCTTCGACAAGAAGATCTCCACCATGAAAGACCTGGTCCCGATCCTCGAAAAGACCAACCAGGCTGGAAAACCATTGCTGATCGTTGCGGAAGACGTAGAAGGCGAGGCCCTCGCTACTCTCGTGGTCAACAAGATCCGGGGCTCTCTAAAAGTGGCTGCTGTCAAAGCTCCCGGATTCGGAGACCGGCGGAAGGCCATGCTCGAGGACATCGCTATCCTGACCGGCGGTACCGTGGTCTCCGAGGAAAAAGGACACCAGCTCGAAAACACCGAACTGGCTGACCTCGGACAAGCTGAAAAGGTCTCCATTGATAAGGACAACACCAAAGTGGTGAACGGTGCCGGGGATAAGAAAAACATCGAAGCACGGGTCAACCAGATCAGGACCCAGATCGAAGACACCTCTTCCGACTATGACAAGGAAAAACTGGAAGAACGCCTGGCCAAACTGGCGGGCGGTGTCGCTGTTCTCTATATAGGTGCTACCACCGAAATGGAGATGAAAGAGAAGAAAGACCGTGTGGACGATGCGCTCAGCGCCACCCGTGCTGCTGTGGAAGAAGGTATCGTTCCCGGTGGAGGTACAGCTTACATCCGGGCCCTTGGTGCCCTTGAGGGACAGACCGGCGAGAACGATGACCAGACCACCGGCATCGAGATCGTGAAGCGGGCCATCGAAGAGCCGCTTCGTCAGATCATTACCAATGCTGGTGGAGAAGGGTCCATCATCGTTCAGAAAGTGAAGGATGGCAAGGATGACTTCGGTTACAATGCCAAGACCGAAGAATTCGAAGACCTCTACCAGGCCGGCGTGATCGATCCGACCAAAGTAACGCGGATCGCGCTCGAGAACGCTGCTTCCATCGCTGGAATGATGCTCACCACCGAGTGCGTGATATCCGAAAGAGAAGAGGAAGATGCTGGAGGAGCAGGAGCCGCAGCCGCCGGAATGGGCGGAATGGGCGGTGGAATGCCCGGGATGATGTAAGAATCCCCATCCTCCATCCCATAAAAAAAGCCCTCTGCGCATCCGCAGGGGGCTTTTTTATTCTCAAAAAAGAGCAAAGAAAAGCTCGCCACCAGTCACTCACCCTAACAATTCCTTCACCACGGCCGATATTCTCTTCCCATCAGCCTGGTTGCCCAGCTTTTTCATAGCCTCGGGCATCACCTTCCCCATATCAGCAGAGGAAGATGCACCTACTTCACCGATCACCTCCTGCACAGCCTTGCGCAATTCCTCTTCGCCCATCTGCTCCGGCATGAATGCTTCGATTACTTGCGCCTGCTTCTGCTCTTCTTCTGCCAGGTCAGTTCTTCCTTGCTGTTCATAGACTTCAGCGGATTCCTGTCGTTGTTTTAATTGCTTTTGCAACACTTTCGTTGCCGTCGCATCATCGATGGCATTCCTGTCACCCGCCTCCGAAGCTGCATTGAAAAGGGCTGATTTCAGCCCCCGCAGTGCGGACAAACGGTCTTTATCCTTGTTCTTCATGGCCGTTTTGATGGCCTCGTCCACTTGTTGTATCAGATCCATAGTCGATATATTCATTGCAGTTCAAACCGAAGGGCCTGCCGACTCTTTTCACTCTCCAGCAATAGCCAATAACTTCCCGGCGGCGATCCTTTCACATCGATCCGATAAGGGAAATGCTGGCTTTCTGCTCGCTGCAGCAGTCGCCCTCTCATGTCCCGGACCTCAATAGACACCTTCTCCCGAACCTTCTCTGCAGCCTCCAGGTATACAGTTCCGGAAGAAGGGTTCGGATAAAGCCTCCATTCCTGTTCTTCAGATGCATTCTCCAGAACACGAACATCCTGCACCTGGAAAGAATCCAGGAGCGTGCATTGGTTGCTGTCCGTCACGGTGAGTTGGTACTTCCCGCTCATAGTGATGCTGTCCAG
>CAZAYA010000063.1:0-14506 GCA_964489175.1 uncultured Flavobacteriales bacterium
TGAACTTCAGTTGGCTTATGATCCGATGTATGGGGCTGGTCAGAACGTTTTGAAGAAGATCCTGCCCGGGGTGACTTGCTTCCATTGTGAATACAACCCGTCTTTCCATGGACAGGCCCCTGAACCTATTCATCGCAACCTTCAGCCCTTCTCGGATATGATCCGGCAAAGCGGGGATATCGACTGTGGGTTAGCCACGGACGGGGATGCGGACCGCATCGGCCTCTATAACGGAAAAGGGGAATTCATCGATTCTCACCATATCATCCTGCTGCTGATCCACTACCTCTGCCATTACAAGAAAATGACAGGCAAGGTGGTCACGGCTTTTTCCTGCAGTGTTAAGGTCAGGCGCATGTGTGAGCATTACGGACTACCACATGAAACGGTCAAGATCGGCTTCAAGCACATTTGTGGTATTATGATCAATGAAGATGTGCTGTTGGGGGGGGAAGAGTCCGGTGGGATCGCGATCAAAGGGCATGTTCCCGAGCGGGATGGTATATGGATGGGCATGGTGATCTGGGAATTCATGGCCAAGTCCGGCCGTTCGCTTGATGACCTGATCCGGGAGGTCTACGATATCGTGGGTGAATTTGCTTTCGAGCGCTCCGATCTGCATCTGGCCGAGGATGTCAAGCAGAACATCGTACGAAATTGCCGTGAAGGGCATTATCACCATTTCGGAGAATTCGAGGTCCTGCGCGAAGAGAACACGGATGGATACAAGTTCTTTTTCAACGATGATGAATGGCTCATGATCCGGCCTTCCGGGACGGAACCAGTTCTGCGGACCTATGCCGAAGGAAGGGACCGAAAGCGGGCTGAAGCTTTCCTGGAGGCCTGTGAGCGGACGATACTGGGGTGATCGGTAAAAAAAGTCAAGTATTTAGAGTTCAGGGAGGCTTCTTGGGATAAAGATGGTATCTGAGGTGTTTGTACTCATCACTCTCAGTGCTCAATACTATTTACTCATTCCTTCAACTCCACCATACAAGTTACCGGTCGGTGGTCGCTGAGTTCTATGGGCAACACGCGGTGATCATAGGAATGAAGGTCCGGAGAGTGGAAAATGTGATCGATCCGGAAAGAAGGGAATTTACCAATGTAGGTCCTGCCCATCCCGTTCCCGCTTTTCACGAAAGCATCTTCCAGCACTTTTGTTGTTCTCCCGTAAGAATAGGAGACCGGCGTATCATTGAAATCTCCGCACAGGATCACTGGGTGGGGCGACTTTTCGATATGATCCATAACCTTGTTGATCTGGGAAGCCCGTTTGATAAAAGCTTGCTTGACCTTTACCATGATCTTTTTGCTATCCTCCATGATATAAGGGTCCAGCTCTTTGGACCGGATGGAAGAAAGGTGGGCATTGTAAACCCGCAACGTATCCCCGGCGATGAGGATATCGGAAAAAATGCAGAGGTTGTTGATGTCGTTCGAGAAGCGGATCGTGCCCTTGTTGATGATGGGATAACGGGTGAAAGTGGCGATGCCGAAATGATGAGCTTCCTTGACATGATGGGTGTACTCATCGTGGTAATGGTTAAGTAAGGGGAGCTCCAGCAGTTTCTGACGGGTAGGAAAATACTCCGGCCGCTCGCTGTGAAAGAATTCCTGGAAGCAGATGAGATCGGTTTCTTCCTGTCGCAGCATGTTGATGATATCGTCCCGTGTTCGGTCGTTGTTGGACCAGTTGTAGAGGTCGAAAAGCCGGACATTATAACTCATTACCTTGATCCGGGGAGCTTTTTTGTTCTTCGGGCCATCGAACAGACTGATCTGAAAGTAGGAAGACAAATAAGGATATCCGGCTAAAATGGCGATCACCGGGAGGAGGAAAAGTTTTTTGGCGGCCAGGACCCAATAGATGGCAAAGAGGACATTGGCCAGCAACCAGTAAGGGTAGAGCAATCCAACGAAGGAGAGGGGCCAGAACTGTTCCGGTGAAATGTGGACCGCAAGATAAGAAAGGACCAGAGCGGCCAGGGTAAGGAGGTTGAGCACCAGGATAAAGCGGTTGAACCAGGAAAGCCGTTTCAAAGGATTGACAGGTTATAGGATCAGTCTTTGTTGCTGGCCCGGAAAAGGGTTTCCTTTTCCTTTTTGGTCAGGCTCTCGTAACCCGACTTCGAGATCTTGTCCAGGATCTCGTCGATCTCCTTCTCTTTCTCGGCCTTGTATTTATTGTATTGCTCGTCCGACATGTGGCGTACGTTCTTTTTGTATTTCACCTTCATTTTGCTTTTGGAAGTGGAAGATGAAAAATTGAAAGCTTCGGGGATGGCTAGTAAAAAACGGTGAAAGGGCATCAGGATGTCTTGTCCACTTTTCAGGCGGTTCATGGCCAGGTAACCGAACAAAGCTCCGCCGATGTGAGCGATATGGCCGCCGGAGTTCACACCGGAACGGATGCTGATCAGGTCCAGTACCACATAGAAAATGGCAATGTACTTGAGCTTGATCGAGCCAATGAAGAAAAGGTTGACGGGAAGATCGGGGCGATAGGTCGCAATGCCCACGAAAATAGCCATGACGGCCGCAGAAGCTCCCAGGATGTGAACGCTGGTGAGTTCCGAAAAGACGGGAAAGATGTTGTAGGAAAGGATGTAGAGCAGCAAGCCTGCAAAACCACCCAGGAAGTAAGTGCTTACCAGACGTTTTTCCCCGAGGAATTGGAGGAAAATAGTGCTGGCGAAATAGAGGATCAGCATGTTGAAGAAGAGATGCCAGAAGCTGAGGTGGAGGAACATGTAGGTAACGATCGTCCATGGTCGGAAGAGGAGATCGCCCAGGGAAGAGGTGGAAGCGAACCAGTCGAGGATAAAGGTTTCCGCACCGTTCAGCTGGAACAGGAAAAAGAAAAGCCGCAGGAGGTTGGCTGCCAGAAATACGGCGGCATTGACAATGATCAGGCGGATCAGGACCGAGCCGTTCCGGTAAAGCTGTTGGATCTCATCGCGTATCGAGCCGTTCATAGCTGCCGCTTTTCTCTTTTAACCGGGCGGAGATGGGAAATGTTCCCATTCTAGAACGGGCCACTTCGATCATCGTTCTGCCACCATTTGATCAGGATGAACCCGAAGATCATTCCGCCCAGGTGAGCGAAGTGGGCGATGTTCGAACCAGTGTTCGCCAAGCCCTGGAAAAGTTCGATCAGCCCGAACCCGATCACAAAGTACTTGGCTTTGATCGGAATGGGCAAAAAGATCAGCATCAATTCGGCATTGGGGAAAAGCATGCCAAAGCCCAGTAGCAGTCCATAGACCGCTCCTGATGCTCCGACTACCGGCATATTCAGGTCGATGGGCCCCATGAACAGTTTGGTCAAAAGATAGAAACCTGCGGCGCCCAATGCGGTGGCGAAATAGTAGATGAAAAAGCGTTGGGGACCCCAGGTTTGTTCTAGGATACGACCAAAAAGCCACAGAGCATACATGTTGAAGAGCAGGTGAATGAAGCTGCCATGCATGAAGATGTGGGTGACCAGTTGCCAGGGGCGAAAATACGAGGAAGTGGGAAAGAAAAGACCGAGGTACCGGACCAGCACATAATCGGTGATGAGCGTCGCCAGGAATACTAGTCCGTTAATGATGAGCAGGTTCTTCGTGACCACCGGGGTGCCGCTCATAAAACCCATCCCGCCCTGTGAATAGCTCATGTATCGAAGCGTTTGGCTAGTTCTTGGAGGGTAAATGTAACAATAGTTGGTCTATTGCCCGGGGCGAAATACGGCACTTCACAGGCGAAAAGCCGGTCGATCAGGTCGTTCATCTCGGGAACGGATAAAGCATGCCCGGGGCGGATCGCCATACTACGAGCGAGCGCCAGAGCTATGCGTTCCCGGTGGCCGGCTCCTGGGTCGCTCGACTGGTTCTTGACCTGCTCCAGTAATTCTTCCAGAAGGTCCTTCACATTGGTTTCCGTAGCTGCTGCTGCCGGGATGCCGTTCACGACCACGGCATCTTTCCCGAATTCGGAGATGTCCAGGCCGATCGCATTCATTTCTTCCTGCATGTCCCGCAGCATTTCCAGGTCGCTGCTGCCAAGTTCCACTTTTTGGGGAAAGAGTTGCTGCTGGCTGGCTCCTTGCTGCTTTTCCAGGGCATGGAGGAATTGTTCGTAAAGAATGCGTTCATGGGCTCGTTGTTGGTCGGTGACGATCAGGCCCGACCGGATGTGGCTGATGATGTACCGCTGATGGAGTTGGTAGGGGGGCTGACTTTGTTCATGCCGTTCTTCATCGGAGGACCGCATGAGCCGGGAGGCCCCGTTTTCCACCTCTTCTTCCGGGAGAGAAGTAAGGGATGGGTCCCGGGAAATGTTGTAGAGTTTTTCCCAGTCCTCCGGCACCCTTTCCCTGGAAGGGGTAGGACCCCCTCCAGAAGAAGGTTTCGATCCTTTGCTCTCCTGTCCGTTGCCTTCTTCGAAGGGGTTGTAATCCGGGTCGATGTCAGGCTCCGGGGGACGGATCACCTGGTTCTTATCCGGTGGACCTACATTGAAGCTGGTTTCCTGCTCGAAGTCGAGGGTAGGAGAGATGTTGTGTTGCCCGAGGGCTTGTTTCACACTGGCTTCTATTATGGCGTGCAGGGCCTTTTCGTCCTGGAATTTGATCTCCGTTTTGGTCGGGTGGATGTTGATATCGATCCGTGAGGGATCGATCTGGAAATAGAGGAAGTAAGAGGGATAATGCCCGGAAGGGATCAATTCGTGGAAGGCGTTGCGCACCGCATGATCGAGGAAATAGTTCTTGATGAAGCGGTCATTGACGAAGAAATATTGTTCCCCCCGCGTTTTTCGGGCGTATTCGGGTTTGGTGACGAATCCACGGATCCGTACCAGGTCTGTTTTCTCTTCGACGGGGACCAATCGCTGGTCGTATTTCTTGCCAAAGGTGTTGACGATCCTTTGCCGGAAGTTGGCACGTGGCAGGTCATGGACCAGGTTCTTCTCATTGTACATTGAGAAATGCACATCTGGATGGGCGAGCGCAATACGCTCGAACTCTTCGATGATGTGCTTGATCTCCACCGCATCAGATTTCAGGAAATTTCGGCGCGCCGGGACGTTGAAGAACAGGTTCTTGATCATGATCGTGGTGCCGGTGGCGCAACTGCAAGGCTCCTGTTGGGTCACTTGTGAACCATCAATAGCCAGATGGCTGCCCAGCTCCTCCCCGGTAAGTCTGCTTTTGACGTCTACCTGGCTGATCGCTGCGATAGAGGCAAGGGCCTCTCCCCGGAAGCCCTTGGTCTTGATAGCGAAAAGGTCATCCGCATTCCGGATCTTGCTGGTGGCATGCCGTTCGAAAGCCATTCTCGCATCGGTGCCCGACATGCCACAGCCGTTATCGGTGACCTGAATGAGGGTCTTGCCGGCTTTCTTGATCACCAGCTTGATGTCGGTCGCCCCGGCATCCACGGAATTTTCCAGCAACTCTTTCACTACGGAAGCAGGCCGCTGGACCACCTCGCCAGCTGCGATCTGGTCGGCAACGGTATTGGGAAGGAGTTGAATGATGTCGCCCATAGAACTTGTAAAATGAGAATGTTCTCCTTCAGCGGGTAGCCCTTGTCCCCGCTACGAACTACCCCACCCTGTCCAGATAAACGAAGATGATGTAGCACAACAGGCAAAGGAACAGGAAAATGATCAACAAGCGAATATTGGCGCTCCGGGTCGTTCTGGAGCGATGGTCCCGGACCCATTTGTCTTGCATCTCGTGCCTGAAGCGAACTTGTTCCTTCATCACGAGCTTTTCCTCTTCTCCCATTTCCATTTCCTTTTCGATCTCCGCGTACCGTTCTTCGATCCGCTCTTTGGCTTCATTGTAATATCGTGGACGGTATTCGAACTGCTGGGGATCCTTGGAACGAAAAACGCGGAATACGGAAGGAATACGAGGCCCTTTCATAACAATGCGAAGGTAGGGAATGTTAGAGGAAAGCCAGGTGTCGGATGCCAGGGAGGAATACCTCTGTTGACGATCCACTCTTTGCTTTTCTGTTGACAATAGGCTCGTTTTTCAACATTCTTCCTGTTCCATTGGTTCTGAGAATACTTATGGAATAATAACCGATCATTGTTGATACTTGTCCGGTTTTCGGCGTCGAACCTCCTTTTTCATGAATATCTTTAAGATCCGTTACACTCCCCGATCCATGAGACGACCCTTTTATACGGTGTTATGCCTGTTCGTCCTTGTTCTCACAGGCTTTGCTGTGCAGGACCCTTCTCCGGCATCTCCGGATAAAAAGGAGTTGAAGAATGAACTTCCGCCTTTTTTGAAAGAAGAAAGTTTTTGGGTGGATTCTCTGATGGATATTTTGTCGTTGCGGGAAAGGGTGGGGCAGTTGTTCATGGTGGCAGCCTATTCTAACAAAGGACCGGAACACCAGGCGCACATCGAGGAACTGATCCAGGAGCATCATATCGGAGGATTGATCTTTTTTCAGGGAGGTCCCAGGCGCCAGGCTCGTTTGACGGATCGTTACCAGTCCATTAGCCGGGTGCCCTTATTGCTGGGCATGGATGCAGAGTGGGGGCTGTCCATGCGGTTGGACAGCACGGTACAATATCCCAAACAGATGACCCTTGGTGCGATCCGGGGTGATTCCCTGATCTATCGCATGGGGCGTTCCATCGGGCAGCAATGCAAGCGTTTGGGGGTGCATGTGAACTTCGCTCCGGTGGTGGATGTAAATAACAATCCTGATAATCCGGTGATCAACTATCGCTCTTTCGGGGAGAACAAGGTCAATGTAGCCCGGAAAGGGATCGCATACATGAACGGTTTGCAGGACGAACATGTGCTGGCTAATGCCAAGCACTTTCCCGGCCACGGAGATACTGATCAGGATTCTCATAAGACCTTGCCTACGGTCCCTTACAGTCGGGAACGCCTTGATTCCCTGGAATTGTACCCTTTCCGGCGACTTGCTGAGCAGGGGCTTGGCAGCATGATGGTCGCTCACCTGAATGTTCCTGCGTTAGGCGGACAAATAGGGCGTCCTACAACACTTTCGAAACCTGTGGTCACCAATTTGCTTAAGGAAGAGATCGGCTTCAAAGGATTGGTCTTTACCGATGCTTTGAATATGGGAGCGGTAAGCAACCGTTACGAACCGGGAGAAGTGGATTTGAAGGCCCTGGAAGCTGGGAACGATGTTCTGCTCTTTCCCGAAGATGTTCCCAAAGCCATCGGCCTGATCATGAAAGCGATCGAAGAGGGGCGTTTGTCCCAGGAAACGATCGATAAAAGATGCCGAAGGATCCTCAAGGCCAAGTATTGGGTAGGGCTGGATGACCGGGATTCCATTAAGTTGGCTGGACTTACGAAAGACCTGAACGACCGTTCTTATCTTGCCCAGCGCCGGGAGTTGATCGCTCATTCGCTCACGCTCCTCAACAATACGGATGACCTTTTGCCGCTTTCTGACCTGGCCGGGAAGTCCATCGCTTCCGTGGTGGTCGGGGATACGACCGGTAATCCTTTTCAGAAGTCCCTGGCTCATTACGCCGATGTGGAACGATATGCTGTGGATCGGGATGTCGATCTTGAAACGACCCGCAGAGTCCTGGAAACGGTGAAGGACAACGATCTGGTCATCATTAGCGTACACGGGATGAACGATCGCCCTGGCCGGGATTATGGGATCCGGGCCGGGACTGTTAATCTCGTAAACAAGCTGATAGATCAGAACAAGGTCGTTCTCGACCTGTTCGGTAACCCTTATGGTTTGTCCAGGTTCTACGGAGCACGGAAAGCGGAGGCTGTTATCGTCTCCTATGAGGATGCTCATGATTTTCAGGAGTTGTCTGCACAGCTTATTTTCGGTGGGGTGGCTGCCCGTGGAAAGCTTCCTGTTACGGCATCTTCTCATTTTCACGAAGGGGATGGTGTGATCATCGATAAAGCCCAGCGACTGCGGTACGGGATCCCCGAAGAAGTGGGGGTCTCGGCCCGGGATCTGGAAGCTATCGATGAGATCGCAAAAAAAGGCATCGAGAACAAAGCTTATCCTGGCTGCCAGGTGCTGGTGGCTAAAGAAGGGCATGTGATCTACAACAAAACCTTTGGGAGCCATACTTATGAAGGGAAACGCAAAGTGGAACATGATGACCTGTACGATATTGCTTCCATCACCAAGATCGTCGCTTCCACAGCATCACTCATGTATCTTCAGGATCAGGAGAAGATCAATGTGAACCGTGCCTTGTGCGATTACCTTCCCGATATGGTCGATACATGTCGTTATCAGAGTCTTTCCCTCCACAATATTCTTACGCACCGGGCTGGGCTGGTCTCGTGGATCCCTTTCTACAAAAAAACCTTGCATCATGGTCATCCCAAATACACCATCTACAGCACGGATAGTTCTGAACGCTATCCTTACCGGGTAGCAGATGGCCTTTTCATCAGCCGCCATTACCGGGATAGCATTTATCACAGGATCCTTTCCGCTCAGGTGCGGGAAGAAAAGGAATACCGGTATAGTGATCTCGGCTATTACCTGATCAAGGAGATCATTGAGCGAAAAGGAGGGATGCCAATGGAGCAATTCGTTGAGAAGAACTTTTATCGTCCATTAGGTTTGAGGACCATGGGATATCTCCCCAGAAGGGAGCATGACCTGAAGAACATCGTTCCCACCGAGTACGACATGTATTTTCGCAAGCAGTTGGTCCATGGAGATGTACATGACCCGGGAGCTGCGATGCTCGGAGGAGTGGGCGGTCATGCCGGGGTTTTCTCGAATGCGAATGACCTGGCCGTGATGATGCAGATGTTCCTTAACTGGGGGGCGTATGGAGGGAAACGATACATCTCGGAAAAAACGGTCAAGGAATTCATTCGCTGCCAGTACTGTGGGATCGATACCGTGGATAACCGGCGTGGATTAGGTTTCGACAAGCCTGTGCGCGATGGGGAAGGAGGACCGACCTGCAATTGTGTTTCCTATGAAAGCTTTGGCCATTCCGGGTTTACCGGTACGATCGCCTGGGCCGATCCGGATGAGCAGGTGGTCTATGTCTTTCTTTCCAACCGGGTCTATCCTTCTTCTCAGAATCGTAAGCTCATTACAATGGACATCCGGACGGACATTCAACAAGTCATCTATAATGCCATCAACAACGGAAAAGAGTTGGAACTCACCCGCCGCTGAACAGGATGTGCCCTCCTTTTGTTGAACAGTACCAAAAGCCAAAGGCATGAAGATCGGTATCGTATGTTATCCCACTTTCGGTGGAAGCGGAGTAGTGGCTACGGAGTTGGGAAAGGCATTAGCCGGAAAGGGGCATGAAGTCCACTTCATTACCTACAGTGAACCGGTCCGTCTTGGCAGTTTTTCCAGGAACATTTTTTTTCATGAGGTCAACGTCTCGGATTACCCCCTTTTTGAATATACCCCCTACGAGTTGGTGCTCTCCAGCAAATTGGTGGATGTGACCAAGTATGAAGAGCTGGACCTTTTGCATGTTCACTATGCCATTCCTCATGCTTCCGCTGCGTATATGGCCAAACAGATCCTGGCTTCACAAGGAATTCATATTCCTGTGATCACGACCCTTCACGGGACGGACATTACGCTGGTCGGGCGTGATTCCTCTTTTGAACCGGTGATCACCTTCTCGATCGATCAGTCCGATGCTGTCACGGCTGTATCCCAAAGCCTGAAAGCAGATACCTACGAGCATTTTGGTGTGAACAAGGACATTAAGGTGATCCCCAACTTTGTTCACCGGGACCGGTATACGCTGGCTCCGGATCCCGAATTGCGGAAAGTCTATGCTCCGGATGGGGAGAAACTACTCATTCATATTTCTAATTTCCGAAAGGTAAAGCGGGTGGAGGACATTGTGAAGGTCTTCGCCCGTATTCGGAAAGAGCTTCCTGCCAAATTGCTGCTCGTGGGAGATGGCCCTGAAAGGCACAATATCGAGACCCTTTGCCGGGAAATGGGAACCTGTAAGGACATTATCTTCCTGGGGAAGTTGCGTTCTACGGTCGAGATCCTGTCCGTTTCGGATCTGTTCCTCCTTACTTCTGAGTTCGAGAGTTTTGGCCTGGCAGCACTTGAAGCTATGGCCAGTGGTGTGCCCGTTATATCCACCAGTACCGGGGGCATCCCGGAAGTCAATGAACAAGGTGTTACTGGGTATTTGAGTGATGTGGGAGATGTAGCCGGAATGGCAGGCCATGCCCTTGAACTCTTGCAGGATGATGAAAAACTGGACCGTTTTCGTCAGAATGCTCTTGAAAAGGCCAGATCCTTTGATATCGAGAAAATATTGCCCCGGTACGAGGCTCTCTATGAAGAGGTCCTGGCTGCTGAAGGAACAGTAGCTAGAGGGTGATAATACGGGAAGTCGCCCTCTCCGGTCCTTGTCTTAAGGGACTGTCAATCGGTCTTCCCGGATCCTGTTGTGGTATTGTTGAAGAACTGCTTTCAGAAAGGTTTCCATGCCGGGCTTGACTGGAGAGGGTTGCCTAATGAGGTTTGATCGGAGGTAAGGATCTTCCTGGTGGTTGAACAGTGCCTGGCTTTCTGTTCCATCGAACTGAAGGATGTATTGCTTACCCGTCAATTGGTAGAGTTGGTTCCGGAAAGCGAAATGGTAACGGGGGACGGGGATGGACCGGAACAAGCTTTGCCCGAAAGCAACAAAAGGGTGAGGGTAACCTAACAGGTCCAACAAGGAAGGCATAAGGTCTGTTTGCTGGGCCACGCGTTTCCGGTGGTTGCTCGGGAGTGTGTGAGAAGGGGCGAAGAATAAGAGTGGGATCCGGTACATGCCCACACTATTGTTGTACTGTGTTTGGTCGGCAATGGAGGTATGGTCAGCGGTTATCACGAAGAGTGTGTTGTCATACCAATCTGCTTTTCGGGCTTTTTCAAAGAAACGCTCTAATGCATGGTCGGTGTAACGAATTGTGCGATGAATGGGCAGGGACCCTTGAGGGAACCTTTTAGTGAAGGCGCTCGGTATCCAAAAAGGGTGGTGTGAACTCAAGGTGAGAACAGTGCTGAAGAAGGGTTCCCGGGTCTTGTTCAATTGCCGGGCGAAATAAGGCAGGTATTGTCCGTCCCGTATCCCCCAGCTGCCATCAGAGTGTCCCGGATGGGGATAGTCATTAAGATCATGGTATGTCCCGAATCCGGCTTTTCGGCAGAAGCTTTCAAAGCCCATCGTTCCCTGGTAGCCCCCGTGATAGAAAGAAGTAGTATACCCCCATCGGCCCAGGCAGGAAGCCAGACTGTTGAGGTCGTTCCCGGCGTAGGGGGAAGTGATATAGGGGGAGGTCATAAGAGAAGGGAGCCCTGCGGTGATGGCCGGAATGGCTTCTATGGATTCTTTTCCGTTCGCATAAGCATTGGGAAAGACGAGGCTTTCCTGGATCAGGGAATCGAGGAAAGGAGCATGACTTTTTTCTCCGCTGAGCGCTCCGATGTAGGCCTGAGAAAAGCTTTCCAGGATGATCATTACCACGTTCGGCCGGCCTGGATACCGGGCCTTACCCTGGTATTGGTGGACGGGATCGAAGTACTTCCGGGCTTCCTCTTCCGGTAAATAGTTCTT
Organism: uncultured Flavobacteriales bacterium; assembly: GCA_964489175.1. Taxonomy (GTDB): domain Bacteria; phylum Bacteroidota; class Bacteroidia; order Flavobacteriales_D; family CAYVSK01; genus CAZAYA01. Next base: position 11,587 of record CAZAYA010000063.1, read on the forward strand.
TTCCTTGAGTTCGCGGTCGTCGAGGGTCCATAGCACTGAAAAAGGGGTGTTCAGGACTACCGGGACATTATGGGGCGATACATGACGGGTAGCTTGGGGAATGTCTATGGGAGCGGACCCAAAGCCGCCCCGGATGAGGATGCCACAAAGTAATATGCCAATGACAAAGAAGACGGTATGAATGCTCCAGTAGGAGAACCGTTTTCCTTGGCGTCCCATTTGTTGGTGTTGGTTCGGGGTCATGAAATAGAGCAGCGTGCTCAGGACCATGAAAAGCACAATGATATACCAATAGTCCCGCAGGAAATAGGGCAATAGGTGAAAGAGATCCTGGCCAGTGCCCATGAGGAAGAAGAGGTCCACCGTCGACCGCTGAAGTGAATTTGAAATATTCGATGTCGATACAGTTCAGGGCCAGGCCGGGGAGGTTGAACAGGATGAAGAAGAATTTCAGGGTATGCTGGTAAGAGGGGCTATTGCGCTTTCGGGTGGGGAAAAGGTGGAACAATACTACCGGTAAATTGAGCATAGCGATAGCGGCCAGATCGAAGCGGATCCCGCTCAGAAAAGCCATCCAGCTGATGTCCGGAAAGTAGGTACGATTGATCCCGTAGAACAATACCCGGCAAATGGTGTAGAGCAGCACCAATACCCCGAAACGCTCGAGCAACAGATAAAGATGGGAAAAAGAGCGTTGCACGGGTCAAAAATAGGAAGTAAAGTAAAGCCAATAGCCACGAGGCATTACTGATAGGGCAAAGCTATGTTAGGACGCTACGATCTTTCCCTCTTCACCGATCCCTTACCTTTGTCAGGGTTCCAATACCTTTTATCCATGCCCCTTGCTGAAAAACCCGCCCTTCAATTCGACCGGAAACAGTGTTCCGATGAGGAGTTACTTGGATTCTTTAGAGCATTGCTGAAACCTCGCATGATCGAGGAGAAGATGTTGTGGCAATTGCGCAAGGGGAAGATCTCCAAATGGTTTTCCGGGATCGGGCAGGAAGCTATTTCAGTGGGAGCGACCCTGGCGATGAAGCCTGAGGAGTTCATGCTTCCCATGCATCGCAACCTGGGAGTTTTTACGACCCGGGGGATCCCGTTGCATAGGTTGTTCGCTCAGTTCCAGGGTAAGAAAGGAGGATTTACGAACGGCCGCGATCGTTCGTTCCATTTCGGGACGCAGGAGTTTGGTCTGGTCGGAATGATCTCCCATCTCGGTCCCCAGATGGGAGTGGCTGATGGGATCGCGCTGGCGAGTAAATTGTCGGGAGAAAAGCAAGCCACGCTCGTTTTTACCGGAGAAGGAGGGACCAGTGAGGGGGATTTCCATGAAGCGCTTAATGTGGCGGCTGTCTGGGACCTGCCCGTCATCTTTGTGATCGAGAACAACGGGTATGGATTGTCCACGCCCGTCAATGAGCAATATCGCTGCGAAAAGCTGGTGGATCGCGCCAAGGGTTATGGCATGAACGGCATTCGCATCGATGGCAACAATTTGTTGGAAGTGTACCATACCATCGATGGGATCGCTACTGACATCCGGGAGAAGCCTCGTCCCTGGCTGGTGGAGTGCATGACCTTTCGTATGCGGGGCCATGAAGAGGCTTCCGGAACCAAATATGTGCCGGAGGAAAAATTCGAGGAATGGGAACCTAAGGACCCGGTGGAGAATTTCGAGCGGTTCCTCCGAACGGAAAAGCTTCTGGATGATGCAACCCTTGCTTCCATTCGAGAAGCTATCACCAATGAGATCGAGGAAAGTTTGAAGGAAGCTTATGCCGAACCTGTGATCGAAGCGGATGCTGAACGGGAATTGGCTCATGTCTATGCTCCTGCTCCCGACCTTCCTGAGGAATGGGAAAGCCCGACCAGGGAAATGCGTTATGTGGATGCGGTGTCTGACGGTTTATGGACTTCCATGAAGCGTCATGATGACTTGGTATTGATGGGGCAGGATATTGCTGAATATGGGGGGGTGTTCAAGGTCACAGAAGGGTTCCTGGAAGAGTTTGGCCGGGGACGTGTTCGCAACACACCTCTGTGTGAATCCGCTATCCTGGGAGCTGCTTTGGGAATGTCCATCAAAGGGCGCAAGTCGATGGTGGAAATGCAATTTGCTGATTTCGTGAGCACGGGGTTCAACCAGGTGGTGAACAATCTAGCCAAAGCGCATTATCGCTGGGGACAGAATGCTGATGTAGTAGTTCGGATGCCTACTGGTGGTGGTGTGGGAGCTGCTCCGTATCACTCCCAGTCCACTGAAGGCTGGTTCGTGCACACCCCCGGCCTTAAGGTCGCTTACCCGGCTTTCCCCAATGATGCGAAAGGATTGTTAATGACGGCCTTTGAGGATCCTAACCCTGTGATGTTCTTCGAGCACAAGATGCTTTACCGGAGTATCAAGGAGGAGGTTCCGGAGGGAGATCATTTTGTTCCTTTTGGAAAAGCCCGGAAGGTACGGGAAGGAGAGCAGGTTTCCATTATCACGTATGGGGCAGGGGTTCACTGGGCACTGGAGGTGTTGGATAGTTATCCGGATATTTCGGCGGACCTGATCGACCTGCGGACACTACTGCCCTATGACAAAGAAGCTATAGCTGCCTCCGTTCGGAAAACCTCCAGGGCTATTGTTCTCCAGGAAGCACCGATCACAGGTGGGATAGCCAATGATATTAGTGCTTTTATTTCCCAGGAATGCTTTATGTCCCTGGATGCTCCGGTTATCCGTTGTGGAGCGATGGATACACCCGTGCCGTTCGCTCAGAACCTTGAAGATGACTTTCTCCCGCGTTACCGGTTCGAAGAAGCTTTGAAGGAGTTGGTGGATTTCTGAGAGGAATATTTTACCCGTAGGGGGGCGTGGTTCGGCTACAGGTGTTGACTTTCATCCAGGATTTCGGGAAGCGAGGAGGAGCAT
>CAZAYA010000064.1:0-14281 GCA_964489175.1 uncultured Flavobacteriales bacterium
TCCCCCTTTGGTATGCGGGATGGCCGTCATCATAACGGGGTGGATATCGATCTTCAGGTCGGAGATGAAGTGCGGGCTGCCTTTCCAGGGAGAGTTCGTTTCGCCGGATGGTACGGGGGCTATGGCCGGGTAGTGGTGATCCGCCATTTCAACGGACTGGAAACGGTCTATGCCCATCTCCACCGCTATGGTGCCAAGACCGGCGAACCCGTTGAAGCTGGTCAGGTGGTCGGTTTCGGAGGAAGTTCCGGCCATTCCACAGGTTCCCATTTGCATTTCGAAGTGCGTTTCCGGGGGATTCCCATCGACCCGCATCACCTCATTACTTTTGATGATCAGGACCTTGTGGCAGACACTTTGATCCTGGAACGACAAAAATGGAGCTATGCCGCTTTTCCAAAAGGGGTCGAGTTCCATACTGTGGAGCGTGGTGATTTTCTTTACAAGATCGCAAAGCAGTACAACATTCCCATGGAAAAGATCTGCAGATGGAACGGCATCCGGAGAAATACGGTCCTGCAGGTCGGGCAAAAGCTCCGGATCAGCAGCTGATGCCTCGCTTACTCCTCCTAGCCACGTTGCTCCTCCTCCCTTTCATCGGGTCAGGACAGGAAAAAAAGAAAGGTGACGAGGAGCACCTGATCACTCTGGGCGTTCAATTCAAGCCCATTCTGGCGAATTCACTGCTCGATGTCGGCCCGGTCTTCCAAAGCAACGATGTATTCGAAGCCACTTTCACCCCCACGCTGGGTTACAATTTCGGCATGGTCGTGCGACGGGGCTTCAACAAGACCTTTTCTCTGGAAACCGGCATCAGTTTCACCAAAAGGAACTACGACCTGACCATCAAGGATCTTGGCAACGATCAGACCATTCCCTCAGATCTTTCCATCATCGCTTATGAGATCCCCACCCTGCTGCTGGTCTACGTGCAGCTCGGTGATCAGGTGTTCATGAACAATGCCGCAGGCTTTGCTTTTGATTTCTTTCCCTCTGACGTAAAGACCTCCGGGGAGAACTACGCCCATTATTCCGCCCGCAACGAATGGGCCCAGATAGCCCTCCTGGCCAATGTAGGCTTTGAATACCGTACCCCGAACGCTGGTTATTTTTACCTGGGCGGGACCTATCACCGCCCTGTCACGGACATCATGCGCTCGGCTGTTTCATACAAAAAAGGGAACATCAGGCACAACCTCAACCTCTCCCTGCCGGGATCCTATTTCACGGTAGACCTCCGCTATTTCTTCGCAGAATCAGATTAACCAGCTTGGTTGCCACCATACAACTAAGCAAACTTCACCCCACTCCTCCCAAGCACTTGACCACCTCCCGGTCATTGAACTTCTCCACCCGAACGAATCGACCACTCCCTTCCTGAACTCCAATCCTTAACAGCCTATCCGTTTATTGTAAATAAGATTTTGATAAACAGAGTTTTATATATCGTTAAGCGTAGAAAAGGTTAATAACTTTGTTGATAATCTCGCCCCCCTTCTCCCTCCAGAAACCCTTTCCTCGCTTAGTTTTGTTCGTGATGGCCATTCACCGCTTAAAGTTCACTTGATGTTATGTTAACACTGTTCGGGAAGAAAAAGGTCACAGAAGACAAGATCGCCAACGCTTATGTCAATGCGATCCTCAACACGATCGCAGAAGGCTTTACCGATGTAGCGGAACTGATCAACACCGATCCTGAATTCGTGTCCGCCCCTCACGTTGATCCTAAAGACCATCAAGCATTCTTGCTGATCGTGATCGCCGGCAATCTGAAGTTCATCCCCCAATATTTCGAAAGTGGACAGGACAAACGGATAGAAGAACATGCCATCGCAGGGTTCAGCCATGCACTGGGCATCGATAAGGACCGTTTCCGGGAGATCATGAACGATTACCGATCTTTTCTCTCCCGGGTGAACCATCCTTCCAAAAAGACGCTCTATGCGATGTCCAAAGCCGTATTCTACAAATACGAGCTCAACCCCTACCAGAAGCCCTATTTCAAAAGCCTCAACACCCCCAATCCGATCTTCCTCAAACGTCTCGACGACATCATGGAGAATTTCCTGTGGAGCTGGGACGGATTCCTGGAGAAGTACAAGGTTTGCAATTGATCTTCTGAGTGAGGAGTGAACAGTAAGCAGTGAACAGGGGTGGAGAACGCACCCACTCTTTATTTCTCACCGGTTTACAGCTCACTCATCTCCACCTGAACCGCTCTTCCGCCATTTCCGAGATGTATTCTCCGATGGACAGGGATGCTGTGGCGGCTGGTGACGGCGCGTTTAGTACATGAATGCTGTTGCTCTTGTACTCGATGCGGAAGTCATCCACCATTTCTCCTTCCTGATCCAGCAGCATGGCCCTTACACCGGCCCGGCCAGGCTCTATATCATCCATTTCGAGAGAAGGGATAAGCCGGCGCAACCGGTTCAGGAACAATTTTTTGGAAAAGGCCCGGCGGTATTCATCCAGCCCGAATTGCCAATGCTTGAAGAAAAGCTTCCAGGTACCCTTGTAGGATAGCGCATCAAGAGTATCCCGTAGGTCAAGATCGGTCTTCCCATACCCTTCCCGTTTGAAGGTGAAAACCGCATTGGGACCACATTCCACACCACCATGGATCATGCGGGTGAAATGGACGCCCAGAAATGGAAAAGCTGGATCCGGAACAGGATAGATCAGGTTCTTCACTTTCTCCTGAGCTTTCTCTGTTAATTCATAATAATCTCCCCGGAATCCCACGACCTTCTCTTTCAGGTCTACACCATCCTTTTTAGCCAAGCGATCGGATTGCAATCCGCCGCAATAGATCACATGGGAAGTACGGTATACCCGCTGATCGGTATAGACAAGGGTTTCCTCTCCTTCTTCCTGGTGACCGGTCACTGCTTCGCCGGTTACCACCCGGGTCTTCTCCTGCATGCCCCGGGCCAGTTCGGCCATCTTTTCCGTAGCGGCGGGAAAATCGATGATGCCTGTACAGGGCACCCAGACCCCCTTGATACCACTACACTCCGGTTCCACTTCACGGATACCATCCGCATCAATGCGTTCCACCCCTTCAATATCGTTCTCCAATCCCCGGGCATGGATCTTATCCAGGAAAGGGAATTCGCTTTCATCGGTAGCAACGATCACCTTGCCGCAAACATCATGGGGAATAGCATGCTCCTGGGCGAACCGGACCAACTCCCGGCGTCCCTTCACACAATTGGTCGCCTTAAGGGAACCTGGTTTGTAATAGATACCGGAATGGATCACGCCGGAATTATGGCCGGTCTGATGTCCAGCCAGATGGTCTTCTTTTTCGAGGAGCAGAAAACGACGTTCCGGATGACGCTTTTGCAGTTGATAAAGGGTAGCGGCACCGACGATACCTCCCCCTACGATGATCCCATCAAAACGATCTTCCACGGCACTGTTAGATAGGTTGAACAGGCAAAGATAGGACTTCGATCAGCCAATAGCCATTGGCCAATAGGAACTCCCCTATCCGCCTTTAGCTACAAATAAACTTCTATTGCCGTTGATCTACTTCCCTAAATAAGCAGAATACATCCACACCTGCTTCTCCTGCTCCACGATGTAATCGCTCATCTGGGCATTGGTGCCTTCATCGTCGATCTCATCGGAAAGCTCCAGAAGGTTGCGTTGCTTGGTCAGAAGGACTTTGAAAGCTTCCAGGATCTCCTTGATGGCTTTTTCTCCATTGGTTACCTCATGACTTTCCGGGATATCGGAAACTTTCAGGTAATCGGTGAAATTATGCCGGGGAGCATGACTCAGAGTAAGGACCCGTTCCGCCACTTCATCGATCTTGGTAAAAAGATCAGTGTACAACTCTTCGAACTTTTGGTGCAGTTCAAAGAATTCTTTCCCCTTAATGTTCCAGTGGTAGCCTCTTACGTTCTGGTAGAACACTGAATAATTGGCCAACAGGTCGTTCAACTGGTCCGCGAGTTCCTTGCTCTTTTTCTCGTCCAATCCAATACTGTTCAGGTTGCTCATACATCAATAGGTTTAAGTATTCATTCGCCCATGATCCCGGAGATCGACACTTCGATCCCCGGACAAAAATAGGAATGAGAAGTGATCAGTAAACAGCAAGAGATAAGGAGTTGTTCTCTTCCTTCTTGTGATTTCATTCTTTTTTCCTTGCTTCCTTTCAAAAGCTATCAATGGGTCGGATATCACCCTTTATCCGCTTCTCTCAGGCTTCACTTTTGGCCGGTTTCGGAACAAAAGCCAGCAAAACAAGCCCTATTACGAAAAAAGCCACCAACATCAGCACGGAATTTCGCATACTCCCCGTAAATCCTTCGATAAAGCCGTATACGAAAGTGCCGAGCATGATGCCTACTTTCTCGCAAACATCGTAGAAGCTGAAATAGGAAGCATGGTCATGCGTTTCCGGAAGGAACTTGGAATAGGTGGAGCGGGACAAGGACTGTATCCCGCCCATCACCAATCCAACCACGGCCGCTGTGATGTAAAAATCCATGGGCGTGCGGATGAAATACGCCCAGATGCAGATCCCGGCCCAGATCGTGACCGCCACGGCAAGGGCCCGCAAGTTGCCGGACCGACCAGAAAGCCAGCTGAAGAACTGCGACCCGGCGATCGCGATGAACTGAATGATCAGGATGCTAACGATCATCCCGGAATCCGGCATGCCTGCGATCTCCTTTTTCCCGAAATCCACCGCCACCAGCATGACGGTCTGCACTCCCATGTTGAAAACAAAGAAGGCGTAAAGGTACCGGCGCAATCTTCGCAGCGTCTTCATCTGCCGCCAAACTCCCCGAAGTTCTTGAAAACCACTGGAAAAGGGATTCCCTCCGGCAACCCGGTGATAGACATGGTCCGGCAAGTGCCGGAATGTGATCTGAGCGAACCCGAACCACCAGACCCCAACGGCCACAAAGGCCAGTCGCGTGGCCTCTCCTTTGGTAGGGATCCCGAAAGCCTCGTGGTTCATGATCAACACCAAATTGAGGATCAACAGGATAGAGCTTCCCACATATCCCAGGGAGAACCCTTTGGCACTCACCCTGTCCTGGTCCTTCGGCTCCGCTATCTCTGGCAAAAAAGCATTGTAGAACACCAGACTCCCCCAGAACCCGATCGTGGCCATCATGAAGGTGAACATGCTCCACCCCAGGTGGTCCTTGCTGAAAAAGTACATCAACGCACAAGAAGCCGAACCGAGGTAACAAAAGAATTGCATGAAGCGCTTCTTTCTGCCATAGTGATCGGCAATGCCGGACAGAAAAGGTGACATCAGCGCGACCAGCAGAAAGGATAAGGACAACGTATAGGACTTGAGCTCTGTGTTCCGGAAACTCGTTCCGAACAAATGGACGATGTCGGAACCATCAGCACCGGTGGTGGCATTGGCATAAAAGATGGGAAAGATGGCCGTGGTGATCACCAGCGGGTAGACGGAATTGGCCCAGTCATAAAAGGCCCAGCTGTTGATCAGTTGCTTGTTTCCCTTTTGCATCAGTTCCCGGACTTCCGGCCTTCGTACTTTTCATATTTCTTTTCCACCACCACGAACTCCACCCGCCGGTTCCTGGCCCGCCCTTCAATGGTCTCATTACTGGCAACGGGTTTCTCGCTTCCAAAATGCTCCGTCCGAAGGCGAAAGCGCTCGATCCCTTTTTTTTCCAGATGAGCGAAAACACTTTCCGCCCGCTCCTCTGACAATTCTTCATTGTACCCCTGGGTACCGATAACATCCGTATGGCCGATGATCTCCAGGTAATAATTAGGATGGGCCTTCATCAATTTCACCACCTTGTTCAACTCTTTCAGGGCTGCTGGCTTCAGGTCGGACTTGTCGAAATCGAAAAGAATACTGCTGATGCGGACCCGCTTGTATTGCTCTCCCTGGGGAAAGGGAGGGTGGGACATGTCGTAAACGATGGCAGGAATGGTTTGCTCACAGGCAGCTGTATCGTCAACAGCTTTTACCACCACTTCATCGATGAAATAATAGGCGAACTTCCAGACCTTGCTGACATCTTCCGGCAGGTACCGCCGGTGAACGATCGTGGAATCGTCAGGCCAAAAATTCCCGAGCGTGATGTACTGCTCCCCTCCTGTGGCTTTGTATAGATCAGACAACAAGGTCCACCCGGTATCATTGTTGAGGACATGACGGTGAGGATTGGTTACCTGAGCTTTTCGCTCCAGGCGGCTCTCTTTCTTGTGGCCGGGTTGATCCTTGCTGAAGTGGATCCCCAATCCATCGGCCATGAAGGTGGCATTGTCGGCCAACGATACTTGCAGCTGCACACAATAATATTGACCTGCTTTCATAGGAGAGGCCAGTTCCCCCTGAAGGTATTCCCGGTACTCGGCTTTGGCAGGAGCAAAAGTGACCAGACCGATGTAGCCATCCCCGGCTGCTGCTTCCTGATCACCGAAACTACTGCCGGGAACGCCCATCGAACGACTGCACCGATTGAAATAATCAACAGTCCCTTTGGTGGGCTGGGTCCACCCTTTTACAAGGTTCATCTGCCGGCTGTTGAAGTTCACCGGACAGTAGTCGAATTTTTCAAAACCGGGGTTGGGGACCTGATTATATTCCTGAGCAAAAATACCGCCCAGAGGAAAATACAACAGCCCAATGATGGTGAAGAAGCGTATCAAAAGAAAGGGGTGAGCAGAACTACCCTTTTCAACGCAACACCGAACGGGTTGTTGCGACGAGGAGGACATCTATTCCTTTACCTTGAAGACGACCCGGCGATTCTTGGCCCGGGAAAAAGCATCCGTACCGGAAGAAGCTGGCTGGGAGTTCTGCATGGCCTTCAGGTGCAACCGATCTTTGCTGATCCCTTTGTCCACCAGATATTCCACGGCTGCTTTGGCCCGTTCACCAGACTTGTCTTTCAGGTGGGTGTACTGCTCCGTTTTCTTCTGCTCCTTGTTGTCGGAATGCCCGATCACCTCGATCTCCATGTCCGGATTCTCCTGCAGGAGCGTATAGACCTTTCCCAGCTCCTCCTTCGCCTTATCTTCAAGGCTGGCGGAAAAGAACCCGAAATATAGGGCCCGGTTGTTCATCTTTTGCTCCGGACTGAAATCCGATTCGTCTACTTCTGGTTTGCTATAGACCACCTTCGGTTCTTTGCTCTCCTCCTCTTCTTCACATTGGCAATCTGCATAGCTCTCTACTGGTCGAACGGAAACGTCATCGATGTAGTAATAGGCTTCATAAAAGGGGGGCTTATCACTAAAGTCCGGCATCGGTTCCAGCTTCCTGGTCTCCGTTTCACTGGAAGAATAAAAATTACCAATGGTCAGGTATTTCTCACCTCCCTCAGCTTCATAGGCTGCACAAACCGGTTCCCATAGTTGCCGGTCTTCGAAGATCTTATTCTTCTTGTCCAATACGTTCGCTTCATAGATCAGGCTAGTCTCTTCCGGGGTGGTGATGTCCTTTTTGGAAAGGTAGGCGCCGATATTGTTTACCCCGTATATGGACCTGTCAGAGAGGGAAACATAGAATTTCACACAATAGGTCACCCCATCCTTAAGCTTGGAACTCAGTTTGGAGGAAATATAGGTCCTGGGTTCATCATCGCCGAAGCTGAAGAATCGAACGCCCGCATACCTTTGCCCGGTATGGGGGAGCGCTCTCCCCTTTTCATTATCAGGGGCTCCGATACTTCCCTCCTCTTCTTCTGTATAGAGGTCTGCTCCCTCTGCAGATCCGGAAACCCAACCTTTCGCTTTCCGGATCTGCCCCGAGCGCCTGAGATCACCGTTCTTCTCCTCAAAACTGGGGTTATCGATAAGGTTTTCGAAATCCTGGGCGAAAAGGGATCCTCCGAACAGGAACAGGGCGAAGAACAAAAGAGATCGTTTCATAAGGCTTGATCTTGAAGGTGATGGGTTTTAACGGTTTGGACAAAAGCTTTGACCTTTTCGGGATTTGTATCGGGATAAACGCCATGCCCGAGGTTCGCAATATAAGGATGTCCGGCAAAGCGATCCAGCATTCGAGCGGCTTCCTCCTTTACCCTCGCCTTATCGGCATAAAGGAGGGCCGGATCCAGGTTACCCTGAAGGGTTTTTTCAGGACCTATGGTCCGTATGCTTTCCTCGATATTCATGGTCCAGTCGAGCCCGATCGTCCGGCAATCTAATTTTGCCAGGTCATGGAGGTTACCATGAGCTCCTTTGGAAAAGACCGTCACCGGGACCTCATCGATGGCTTCACAGATCTTCCGGATCGGCGGCAGGGCGAACTTCCGGTACATTTCTTCTCCGAGGATGCCTGCCCAGGAATCGAAGACTTGTACCATATTAGCTCCGGCTTCAACCTGCCCTTTCAGATAGCGGACTGTCATATCTGCAATACGGTCCAACACTTCATGGCAAAACTCCGGACAGGTGTATAACAATTTTCGTGCCTTGGTGAAGGTACGGGAACCTTCTCCCTCTGTAAGATAACAGAACAAGGTCCAGGGTGCACCGGCAAATCCGATGAGCGGAACACGTCCGGAAAGTTTTTCCTTGGTGATCCGGATGGCTTCGAAGACATAATCCAGCCGCCCTTCTACATCTATTTCCTCCCAGTCATCAAGTTCAACCCCGGGCGCAAGGGTCTTTTCAAAAACGGGTCCTTTCCCGGGAGCCATTCCATAAGGAAATCCCAGCAAGTCACAAACAACCAGAATATCGGAAAAAATGATAGCTGCATCGACGTCCAGGATATCAACCGGCTGTACCGTTACCTCGGCTGCCATTTCAGGTGTTTCGACCAGGTTCCGGAAACTTCCTGCTTTTTCACGAACCGCACGGTATTCCTTCAGGATCCGCCCCGCCTGGCGCATCAGCCATACGGGCGGGCGCTCCGTCACCTCTCCTTTGGCTGCGCGAAGGATCAGGTCGTTTTGGAGAGGCATAGCTAGATAGTTAGGTAGTTAGATAGTGAGGTAGTTAGATAGTGAGGTAGCAAATGGTTTTTATGTCACACTACCTCACTACCTGTCTATCTTACTATCTCACTTATCAAACCGCATTCTGCTTCCGGATCAGGTTCAGGGCGGACCCTTCCTTGAACCATTCGATCTGGTTCTTATTGTAGGAGTGCTCGCAAACGATCTTGTCCTCGGAGCCATCAGCGTGCTTCACCAAGAGGGTGACCGGTTTTCCTTCCTGGAACTGGTCCAGGTCCAACGTATCGATGACATCATCCTCCAGGATCTTATCATAGTCCTCCTCATTGCGGAAGGTCAGGCCCAGCATGCCCTGCTTTTTAAGGTTGGTCTCGTGGATCCTGGCGAAGGATTTTACCAATACGATGCGAACCCCCAGGTGGCGGGGTTCCATGGCAGCATGCTCCCGCGAAGAACCTTCTCCATAGTTATGGTCACCTACAACAATGGTCGGTATCCCTTCGGCCTTGTAATGGCGCTGTACTTTAGGAACAGAGTCGTATTCCCCGGTCAGCTGATCCTTGACGTGATCGGTCTCATCGTTGAAGTAGTTGACCGCCCCGGTAAGCAGGTTATCGGAGATATTATCGAGGTGTCCACGGAACCGCAACCAGGGCCCGGCCATAGAGATATGGTCGGTCGTACATTTTCCTTTGGCCTTGATGAGCAACCGCATACCGGTAATGTTCTGCCCGTTCCACGGATCGAAAGGATCGAGCAATTGAAGGCGATTGGAATCCGGAGCCACTTTCACCTCCACATTGCTTCCATCCTCAGCAGGGGGTTGATAGCCAGCATCCTCCACAGCAAAGCCTTGAGGCGGGAATTCGATACCCTGAGGTTCGTCCAGTTTCACTTCTTCCCCTTCTTCGTTCTTCAATGTATCCGCCATCGGGTTGAAGGTCAGGTCGCCGGCAATAGCGAAGGCGGTGGTCAGTTCCGGAGAAGCCACGAAAGCATGGGTGTTAGGATTACCGTCGTTCCGTTTGGCAAAGTTCCGGTTGAAGGAGGTCATGATGGAATTCTTCCGGTTCGGGTCATCCGTGTGGCGAGCCCACTGGCCGATACAAGGCCCACAGGCATTGGCCAGCACCTGGCCACCGATCTCCTCGAACGTATCAAGGTAACCATCGCGTTCTACAGTGAACCGAACTTGCTCAGACCCCGGAGTGATCGTGTACTCGGACCGGGTCTTGATGTGCTTATCGGCAGCCTGCTTGGCCACCGAAGCAGCCCGGCTGATATCTTCATAGGAAGAGTTGGTACAGGATCCGATAAGTCCGACCTCGAGTTCCTGCGGCCAGTCATTCTCCTTCACCTCCTTGGCGAATTCGGAAAGCGGCGTTGCGCGGTCAGGACTGAAGGGACCGTTGATATGCGGTTCAAGTTTGGACAAGTCGATCTCAACGACCTGATCGAAATATTCTTCCGGGTTGGCATACACCTCATCATCGCCGGTCAGATGCTCGCGGACCCCATCGGCCAGGTCGGCCACTTCCGCCCGGCCAGTACCCCGGAGGTACTCGCTCATCTTATCGTCATAGCCGAAGGTCGAGGTCGTTGCCCCGATCTCAGCCCCCATGTTGCAGATCGTTCCTTTTCCGGTACAGGAAATGGACTTGGCTCCTTCTCCGAAATATTCGAGAATATAGCCTGTCCCCCCTTTCACGGTCAGGATCCCGGCAACTTTCAAAATAACATCCTTGGCACTCGTCCACCCACTCAACCGGCCGGTCAATTTCACACCGATGAGTTTAGGGAATTTCAGCTCCCAGGGCATACCGGCCATTACATCCACAGCATCCATACCTCCAACACCAACGGCGACCATGCCTAATCCACCGGCATTTACCGTATGGGAATCGGTACCTATCATCATCCCGCCGGGGAAGGCATAATTCTCGAGCACTACCTGGTGAATGATACCGGCTCCCGGTTTCCAGAACCCTATGCCATATTTGTTGGAAACAGAGGAAAGGAAGTCAAAGACTTCCCGGTTGCGATCGATGGACTTTTCAAGGTCTGGTTTGGCGCCGGCCAGAATAAGATGATCACAGTGAACAGTAGAAGGAACAGCCACATTATCCTTGCCAGCCATCATGAACTGAAGCAAGGCCATCTGAGCAGTGGCATCCTGCATCGCCACCCGGTCGGGCATGAAATTCACATAAGACTTTCCCCTTTCATACACTTCTTCTGCGGCACCATCATACAGGTGGGAATAAAGGATCTTTTCGGTGAGGGTGAGAGGGCGATTGACCACTTTCCTTGCCACGTCTATCCTTTTAGGCATCTGGTCATAAACCTTCTTGATCATATCGATGTCGAACGCCATATCGCTGCTGGATTTTCGGTTGAACGGTCTGCTTTGCACGTCAGCCGCTAAAGTAAGAAAAATCGGCCGAGAGACGCAAGCGGATCTTGTACATTTACTGCATTCTTATAACGCCCTGCAGGGCTCTTTAGTTGAAGCTTTCCCTGGAAAATATTCGCGTTGCTCTCCGGTCGGTCCGCAGCCAGAAATTGCGAACTACTCTGACGGTGTTCATCATCGCCATCGGTATCACCGCCCTGGTCGGCATCCTCACCGCTATCGATGCCCTCAAGTACAAGATCAACAGCGATTTTTCCGACATGGGGGCCAATACCATCACCGTGGTACAGAAAAGGATCAATGTCCGTTCCCGGCAGGGGAAACAGGAAAAGGAGTCCGAGGAGATCACCTATGAACAAGCCCGGAAGTTCAAGGAAACCTATGGATTCCCGGCCGAGGTCTCCGTTTCCGCTACCGCTTCCCGGACTGCCACGGTCAAATACCGCTCGGAGAAGACCAACCCCAACATCAAGATCCTCGGGGGCGATGAAGCCTACCTCAGCACTACCGGCTACCGCATCCACCGGGGGCGCAACTTTTCTCCCCGGGAGATCACCCGGGGCGGAAACGTAGCGATCATCGGGCACAAGATCATCACCACGCTGTTCAAGGAGTTCGAGGACCCCCTGGGTAAGACCATCACCATTGGCAGCGACAAATACCGTGTAATAGGGATCCTGGAAGAGAAAGGCTCCAGTATGGGCTTCAGCGGTGATGACCAGTGCATCATCCCGGTCTCCAACGTGGAACAGGACTATGCTCGCCCTGGTATGTCCTTTTCCATCAACATCATGACCCCTCGCCCGGAACAATTAGCGATAGCCGCGGATGAAGCCATCGCCACCTTTCGTGTGCTCCGGAAAGTACCTCCTTCCCGGAGCAATGATTTCGAACTGGTAAAAAGCGATAACCTGGCCAGCCGGCTGATCGAACAACTGAGCTTCATTTCTCTCACCGCCACCATCGTCGGGGTCATCACCCTGCTGGGAGCAGCGATCGGCCTCATGAACATCATGCTCGTATCAGTGACCGAGAGGACCCGGGAGATCGGCATCCGGAAGTCCATGGGAGCCACTCCCGGGACCATCCGGAACCAGTTCCTGGTGGAATCCGTCGTTGTGGGTCAACTTGGAGGCCTGGCAGGCATTGTGATCGGCATTCTGGCGGGCAATTCGATCTCCTTCTTCGTAGGTGGGGGTTTTCTGATCCCCTGGACATGGATCATCGTCGGTGTCGTCCTCTGCCTGCTCGTAGGGATCGCTTCCGGGTATTACCCAGCCCAAAAAGCTTCCCGGCTCGACCCCATCGAATCGCTCCGGCACGAATGATCACCCTTTCTGCTGCAAGAACAAGTCCCACAAAGGATCGGCAGGCGGAGGCGCTGTGATCACCAGCGGTTCCTTTTTCACCGGATGTTCCAGGCTTACGGACCGTGCATGCAAATGGATGGAGGCATCCTTGTTCGGGCGCCGGGCACCGTACTTCACATCCCCTTTGATCACACACCCTGTTTCCGCTAACTGGACCCGGATCTGGTGGTGCCGACCAGTGGCAGGCAGGATCTCCAGGAACTGGTAGCGGTCACCACCTCCTATGCTGCAGTAGGTCAGTTTACTTTCCTTGCCTTTTTTGGAACGGGGGTCCACGACCAGAGAACGATTCCTGGAACGGTCCTTCCACAAGGTATGGACCAATACCCCTTCTTTTTCGGGAGGTTGCCCCGCTACTACCGCCCAATAAGTCTTTTGCACCTTTTTTTCCTGGAACAACTTGTTAAGCCTGGACAATGCCTTGTCCGTGCGGGCGAACAGAACGACCCCGCTTACCGGGCGATCGATGCGGTGGACCACTCCCAGGTACACATTGCCGGGCTTATCGTATTTCTTCTTAAGGTAAGCTTTGATGATATCGCCGAGCGGGGCATCGCCGGTCCTGTCCCCCTGCACGATGTCCGAGGGACGCTTATTAACGGCGATGATGTGGTTGTCCTCGTAAAGGACTTCCAGGGTATCCAGCGTCGTGGGAACGGGTTGGCCAGCTTTGGGCATTCGGGGTCAGTATTGTTCCCTGTCGTTGGGAAAATCGACCTTTTTCACGTCGTCGATGTAGGTTTCCACCGCTCCCTTGATCTCTTCGTACAGGTCATGGTAACGGCGGAGAAAACGAGGGTGAAAATCCTTGGTGATGCCGAGCATGTCGTGCAGCACCAGGACCTGTCCGTCCACATGATGACCAGCCCCGATCCCGATCACTGGAATGTTCACTTCCTCGGTGACACGTTTGGCCAGGTCTGCGGGCACCTTTTCCAGAACGATCGCAAAGCAGCCGGTCTCCTCGAGTACCCTGGCATCCTCGATGATCTTCTGCGCCTCTTCCTCTTCCTGAGCCCGCACCACATAGGTTCCGAACTTATAGATCGATTGGGGGGTTAATCCCAGGTGCCCCATGACCGGAATACCCGCAGAAAGGATCCGTTGCATGGACTCCTGCACTTCCTGCCCACCTTCCATCTTCACCGCATGAGCCCCCGATTCCTTCATCACCCGGATCGCAGAAGTGAGTGCTTCCAGGGAATTACCCTGGTAAGTCCCGAAGGGAAGGTCCACCACGATGAGTGCCCTTTCCACTCCCCGGACAACAGCGGAAGCATGGTAGATCATTTGGTCCAGGGTAATAGGAAGGGTCGTTTCATGCCCGGCCATCACATTGGAGGCCGAATCCCCCACCAGGATGATATCGATGCCGGCCTTGTCCAGGATCCGGGCCATGGAAAAATCGTAGCCGGTCAGCATGGAGATCTTCTCCCCCTTTACCCGCATTTCCTGCAGCACATGGGTGGTGATCCGCTTCTTTCCGGTTGTTTGGTCTTGAGCCATAATGAAAGGTTGAACCGACAAATTTACGAATTGCACGATGCCGAATGATAAGCCAAGCATGTTCAGTATAT
>CAZAYA010000065.1:0-14273 GCA_964489175.1 uncultured Flavobacteriales bacterium
CCGAACCGGTGACCTGATAACCTTTTTCCTTGAGCGCCAGTGCCAACTCGTGCATGGTACTGCCTCCGATAGCAATGAAATGAACTTTCATGAGACCAGGTATAAAGCGCAAAGATAGCCGATCGCCCGGGGCAGCCTTTCCTCATACCCTGCGCCACCGATCCCGAATGTTCAGCACCACTGAGAGCAAAAGGGCGAGAAAGAAAAACCCGGCGGTCGAACCATTCACCCATGATACCGGAGCATCGATCCCGAAGAAACGTTCCAGGAGGTATTGAATATAGGAATACGGCAGATCATCCACTCCCTTTTTCCTCAGCACCTGCCAGTGCCAATCAGTGCAAAAGCAATACCCCCAGCCATGCCAAATGCCAAGGATGAACCAGGAAGCACCCGTCAACAAGAGGGTGGCCAGGTTCAGACGTCGTGTAGCATGCCAGGCCCACCCCACCAGGTTGAAAAAGATCAGGAAAGTGTGGAAGACCACGAAAAAGATGTCCAGAATTGCCCAGAGCACAGATGAACCATTGATACCTCCCTTTGTTCTTGAGGAAGAGCAAGGAAGCTGAAAATAGTAAATTTGTCTCACCCACCATTCGTTCACAATGGGAAGAATACTGGCCATAGACTACGGGAACAAACGCGTTGGTATAGCGGTCACCGATCCGCTTCAAATGATCGCCAATGGCTTGACGACCGTTCATTCCAAAGATATCATCTCCTTTTTGCAGGATTACCTGGAGAAGGAAGAGGTGAGCTGCATCGTGGTCGGGGAACCCAAGACCATGCGGAACGAACCTTCAGGGTCGGCCAGGCGGATCGATGATTTCGTCAAGCACCTGGGACGGCGTTTCAAAAAAATACCGATCGAACGGATGGATGAGCGTTTCACCTCACAGATGGCCAAACAGACCATGATCGATTCCGGCCTTAAGAAGAAAGCCCGGCAAAATAAAGCCCTGGTGGATGAGATCAGCGCTACCATCATTTTGCAATCCTTTCTCGACCGGAGTGGGAAAATATGTTGAAATTCACAGAATCCATGGAAACGAAGGATAAAAAGAAAACGGTCCTGCCTATCGTGGCTTACGGAGATCCTGTCCTCAAAAAAGCCGGCGAAGAGGTCGACCTGAGCGACCCTTTACTGGATGAACTGATCGACAACATGTTCGAGACCATGTATAACGCCTATGGAGTAGGACTGGCGGCTCCCCAGGTAGGCAAAAGCCTGCGCCTTTTCGTGGTGGACGGGACTCCCTATGCAGAGAACGACCCTGAGAACGAGGACATGCAGAAGCTCAAAGGGTTCCGGGAAACCTTCATCAACCCGGAGATCATCGAGGAAGACGGGGAAGAATGGGCTTTTGAAGAAGGGTGCCTGAGCATTCCCGGCATACGGGAAGAGGTCATGCGTCCTGAATATGTCAGGATCAGCTACCTCAACAAAGAAAGAGAGCCCAGGGAGCTGGAACTCGACGGCCTGGCAGCCCGCATCGTACAACACGAGTACGACCACATCGAAGGCATTCTCTTCACCGACCATCTTCGCCCGCTACGGAAAAGATTGCTCAAGCGAAAGCTTTCCGACATTTCCAAAGGGAAGATCTCGGTGGATTACCGGATGAAATTCCCCAACAAAAAACACTGAATGCCATGAAGACAAGTAACATCATATATATTCTGTTGCCTCTGATCCTGTTGGGACTTATGGGATGTGGACAGGAAGAGGGGAAGGAAGAAAAAAGCCCCTCCCGGGAAAAGCTCCTGAGCAACATCGAAGGATTGAAAAAGGAATTGTACGACACCTCTAAGACAGCTTCTCGGAAAAACACCCGGATCACGGCCAGGAACCTGGCCCGGAATTATCTGGAGTTCGCCAGCGACCATCCCGGGGACGAACGTACTCCCTCTTTTCTTTACCAGGCAGCGGGGTTGAACCGGGGCAACGGGCGTTACCGCAAAGCGCTGAACCTCTACGAGAAGATCCGGCAAGAACACCCTGGTTTTGAAAAGCAAGCTGAATGCTTATTCCTGCAAGCCTTCATCCATGATCAGGACCTGAATAACAAAGATTCGGCCAAGGTCCTCTACCAACAAGTGATCGAGGAATACCCCGACCACAAATTCGCCCAGGATGCCAAAGCCCGCATCGAGACCCTCCACCTCAGCGACGAAGAACTGATCGAACGGTTCGAGAAGATGAATGAGGAAAAGAGCCAATAGCCAGAAGCCAGTCAGGGAGGGCATGCCAACCCTATTGGCCAGTGGCTATTGGCTAATGCCTAATACCCCCCTTCCAACTCCTTGTCCAGGATCCTTCGAAGGTCTTTCAGACTGACATTGGTCCGGAGGTAGCGCTCACGCGCCACAGCGATCTTGCCCGTTTCTTCCGAAACAACGATAGCCACAGCATCCGAGGATTCGGAAATGCCAAGGGCAGAGCGATGACGCATTCCCAGCTCAGAGGGAAACTTGGTGTTCTTGGACACCGGCAGGACACAACGAGCAGCTTTGATCCGGTTCTTCTCGATGATCACCGCTCCGTCGTGCAAAGGACTGTTCTTGGAAAAAATGCTTTCGACCAACCGGGAACTCAGCTTGGCATCTATCTTATCGCCACTGAAGCTGAACAACATCGGATCGGATTTCCGGGCCAACACGATCAAAGCCCCGGTGCGGGTCTCAGAGAGTTTTTTGC
Organism: uncultured Flavobacteriales bacterium; assembly: GCA_964489175.1. Taxonomy (GTDB): domain Bacteria; phylum Bacteroidota; class Bacteroidia; order Flavobacteriales_D; family CAYVSK01; genus CAZAYA01. Next base: position 2,699 of record CAZAYA010000065.1, read on the forward strand.
AGGCATTCACCACTTCCTGGATATCGGTTTCATCCGCTACCTCCTTGCCCAGAAGGTGTTTCAGAATGCCTAACCTCTTCCGGGATTTCAATATATCGGTGTCCCCGATGATCAGCAGGAAACGCCGCAATTCCTGCTGAAAGACGATCAGCAAAGCAATCACCCCGACCCCGATGAACTGCCCCAGGATCTCGCCCAGCATCTGCATCTGGAAGGCCTCGACCAACTTCCACAGGAGGTAGATGGAAATGATCCCGATCAGGATCTTGATCGCTACAGTCCCCCGCACCAGGTTGTAGAGCTGGTAGATCAAAAAGGCGACGAGGACAATATCAAGAATGTCGAGCCACCGGATGTTGATGAAAAGGGGAAGCTGCACGAAGGGCATTAATTTAAGGGCTGTTCCGGATCCCGAACAAAACTAATGATCTTTACTGCTTCGGCTGCTTCCTTCACGTCATGCACCCGAAGGATGGAAGCTCCGTTCAATAACGCCACGGCATGAAGAACAGTGGTCCCGTTAAGCGCTTCATCGGGCGTGGTCCCGAGTACTTTGTTGATCATGGATTTCCGGGAAACACCTACCATCAATGGCAGATCCAGTACGTGAAAGGCTTCGAGGTGGTGCATGAGGGAGTAATTGTGTCGCACGGTCTTGCCGAAACCAAAGCCGGGATCCACGATCACATCATTCACTCCTTTGTCGTACAACACAGCTTTCCGTTCAGCGAAGAAACGGACCAGCTCACCGATCAAGTCCTCATAGGAAGGATCTTGTTGCATGTTGGCCGGTGTTCCTTGCATGTGCATCATCACATAAGGGACCTTCTGCTCACCTGCTACCGCCATGATGGAAGGGTCGAAGGTCCCGGCCGAAATGTCGTTGATCATGCACGCCCCCTCTCCAAGCGCTGCCCGCGCCACTTCTCCGCGAAAAGTATCAATGGAGATCCGGGCTTCCGGGAATTCCTTTTTCACTGCCCGGATCGCCGGCAAGACCCGCTCTCGCTCCTCCTCCACCGGTATATCCTGAGCCCCGGGGCGGGAAGAATACCCACCGATGTCGATGAAATGCCCGCCTTCCTCAAGGATGGTCCTTGCTCGTTCGAGAACCGTTTTTTCCCGTTGGGCCCGGCTTCCGGCAAAGAAAGAATCAGGGGTGACATTGAGAACCCCCATGATAAGCGGTTCGTCCGTTCTCAAAGGCTTTCCGTCGCATACCATCGAGGTTCTCCTGTAAAAAACCGTATCTTTCACGCATCCGGGAATTCGGGAAAGCCGGAAAACCGGCCTACCGCTTTAAGTACCAGTTATAAGAAGACGATGAGCGATACCACCACCGCCCAATACGATCCAATTATAACAAAATCCAGGGAGATCTTCCTGAAGAAAACCAAAGATTACGGTACCGCCTGGCGCGTTCTTCGTCCCAGTTCCCTTACTGATCAACTGATGATCAAGGCCAAGCGGATCCGGACCATCCAGGAAAAAGGGGAACACAAGGTACAGGAAGGGGTCAGCCCGGAGTTCTATGCCCTGATCAATTATTCCATCATGGCCCTCATCCAGCTGAAAAAAGCAGCGAGCGAAGAAGCCGACATCGCGGTGGAAGAAGCTGCTGGCCTTTACGATGAGTTGATCGCTGAAGCAAGACGGCTCATGCTCGATAAGAACCATGATTACGGGGAAGCCTGGCGGGATATGCGTATTTCCTCCATTACCGATATGATCATGATGAAATTGCTCCGGGTCCGGCAGATCGAAGAGAACAAAGGCCGAACCATCGCCTCGGAAGGCATCGATGCGAATTATTTCGATATTATCAATTATGCTATTTTTGCACTCATCAAGCTGGAAGAGCAGGAAGCATAAGCTTTTGAAGCTATCTTCGGAGATCCTGTTCCGGCCCTTTTCCGGAAAATCCCGACAACTATGAGGATATTGGCTGGCATATCAAGGGTTCTTGTCGGATCGCTGTTCATCGTTTCCGGGATGATCAAAGCCAACGATGTTCTCGGCTTTTCCTACAAGCTGGAAGAATACTTCTCCCCCGGCGTTCTGAACCTGGAATTCCTGACCCCGCTTTCCCTTGAACTATCACTATTGATCTGTGTGGTGGAGGTCACGGTCGGTTTTGCTGCCCTCATCGGAAGCCGGATCAAGCTCACCTCCTGGATCCTGCTCCTCATGATCCTCTTCTTTACCTGGCTGACCTTCTATTCAGCCTACTACGGAGTAGTGAAGGATTGCGGATGCTTTGGAGAGGCTATCAAGCTAACTCCGTGGGAATCGTTCACCAAGGATGTGGCCCTGTTGGTCCTTGTCCTGATCATCTTTGCTTCCCGGAACAAGGTCCGGTACAATTCAGCGTCAGAGGACCTTGCCATCTTCCTCCCTTCTCTCGTCCTGATCGGTGCATTTTCCTATGGCTTGCTCGGCTGGGGCTTTCCCCTGATCTTCACCCTTATTCTCGTAGGGTTCTCAGTGGTGGTCAAGACCATCCTGGGCTACAGGACCCCCCGTTCCGAATGGATACCGGCACTGGCGACGGGGATCTTCGTCCTGGGCTTCTCCCTCTATTGTCTCTATTACCTTCCGGTCAAGGATTTCCGCCCTTATGCTGTTGGCAAGAACATTCCGGAACAAATGACCGTCCCGGAGGGGGAAGGTCCGGTCTACGAAAGTACCTTCATCTACAAGAACAAGAGCACCGGTAAAGAAAGAACCTTCTCGGAAGATAATTACCCGCTGGTCAACGATGAGCTGGATGATGACAACTGGGAATATGTGGACCGTTCCACCAGGCTTGTCAAAGAAGGAAAGACCCCGGCCATTCACGACTTCGTGATGACCGACGACCAGGGGAACAACGTGACCCATAAGCTCATCGGGGATACAGCTACCGGAGAAGCAACGGGACCAGTGTTCGTATTGGTAGCCTATGACATTACTGCTTCTGCCGAAGCCCCTCAACAGAAGGTCAACACCCTGGCCCAAAAGGCGGAAAAAAGCGGCATTCCCTTTTATGGGTTATCCGCCTCGTCTAATGAGGAAGTGGATACATTCCGCCATGAACACCAGAACATGTTCCCGTATTTCACAGCGGATGCTACGCTTCTTAAGACCATCATCCGCTCGAACCCGGGTTTGCTGTTGCTAAAGAACGGTACGGTGATGGGGAAATGGCCTCATACCGCACTCCCTGAATATCAAAAGGTTCAAAAGGAATACCTGAACAACTCGTGACCAATTTCATCATACGTCGCCTGATATACGGCATCCTCGTCCTTTTCGGCGTGGTCTCCGTCGTGTTCTTCCTGTTCAACATCAAGCCGGGAGATCCTGCCCGGATGATGGGCGGACAGCATGTCTCCGAGGAAGCGATCCATGCGATCCGAAAGGACCTTGGACTGGACCTCCCCCTCCATCAGCAATACTTGTTATACCTCAACGACCTTTCCCCTGTTTCGGTCCACAATGAAAAGAACAGGGAAAGTCACATCTATCTGGACGATGAAAAATTCTCCTACTCCAAACTCTTTGCTGCTGGGGAGCATAAAACGGTGGTGATCAAATACCCTTACCTCCGGCGCTCCTACCAGAGCAAAAAACTGGTCAGCGAGATCGTAGCTGAATCCCTGCCCGGCACCATCATCCTGGCTTCCACTTCGATACTGTTGGGGGCTTTCCTGGGCATCATCTTCGGCGTGGTCGCTGCGATCAACAAAGGATCCTTCTTCGACAATTCCTCTTTATCCCTGTCCGTCCTGGGTATGTCCAACCCTTCCTTCTTCACGGCCATCATCATCCAATGGATCTTCGGTTACCTGTGGGCCGATATCACCAACATGCCGGCACTTCCCTTTATATGTATGGGACTCGGACTTTTGACAGGATACCTGCTCTATCAGATGAAAGGAAAGGATGCCAAAAGGCCGCTTTCCCTGAGTTACCTTTTGAAAATGATGATGAAAGGGCTGGGTATCGGCTTCGCCCTCTGGTTCGGGGGGATCGCTATCAATGGCTTGCTCCATAAAGAGGCGCTTCCCCTGCTCGACCTCTACATCACCCTTCCCGGTACCCATCTTAACATGACCGGTTCTTTATATGAGATCGATGTGTTCAAAGGAGAATACATGGAACTGACCAACCTGATCCTCCCAGCCCTTACGCTTGGATTGCGCCCCATCAGTATCGTTCTGCAACTCACGCGGAGCTCCATGCTGGACGTCCTTTCCCAGGATTACATCCGAACTGCCACGGCCAAAGGTCTGAATCATTACAGGGTCATTTTCAAACATGCCCTGAAAAATGCCCTGAACCCTGTAGTAACAGCTGTCTCAGGCTGGTTCGCTGCATTGATGGCCGGTGCGGTCTTCGTGGAAAGTGTCTTCGGGTGGAAAGGGATCGGTTTTGAAGTGGTCAATGCCCTTCAGAAAGATGACCTCCCCGTGGTAATGGGAGCGGTTCTGGTCATTGCAACGATGTTCGTCCTTATCAACATCATCGTGGACATCATCTACGGATTGCTCGACCCGCGAGTGCGCGTCTGACCAACCTAAGAAATCTGCTATGCCGCAAAAGATCGTCGCCGGGAACTGGAAGATGAACAAGACCCTGGAAGAAGCTCGCGAGCTTTTTCTGGAGATCGTAGATGGTTCGGCCGACATGCCAGAGAACGTCAGGCTCATCATCGCTCCACCAGCTCTTTATCTGCACGGGTTCTACCGGGAACTCCCCCTGAACACCAATGTATTCCTCGGAGCCCAGAATTGTCACTATGAAAAGAGCGGTGCTTTTACCGGCGAGATCGCTCCACCCATGCTTCATTCCGTAGGTGTCCGGTACTGCATCATCGGCCATTCCGAGAGAAGGAACCTGTTCGGGGAAAGCGATGGCACCATTGCCATGAAGATCGATGCCGTGCTTCAGCAGGGGCTCACCCCGATCCTTTGCTGCGGGGAATCGCTGGAAAAAAGGAAGGAAGGGACGCATTTCGACACGGTCAAAGAACAACTCCAGAACGCCCTTGCCCATCTTTCTGCCTCCAAAGCCCAGCACCTGGTGATCGCATATGAGCCCGTATGGGCGATCGGTACCGGAGAAACGGCAACTCCCGGGCAGGCAGGTGAAATGCATGCCTTTATCCGGAAAGAGCTCGAAAAAATGTTCGATCCTTCAGTGGCCCAACACCTGCCCTTGCTTTACGGCGGAAGTTGCAAACCTGAAAATGCCAACGACATCTTTGCCCAGGAACACGTGGACGGGGGCCTCATCGGAGGAGCCTCCCTGAAGGCCGGCGATTTCCTGAGCATCGTGGAAGCTGCCGGCAACTGACCCATGGCCACCCTCGAACTCGATCTTTCCTTTTCTCCTGCATCCCCCTGGCAGGAGATCCTGGTCGCGGAATTATCCGATCTGGGTTTCTCCAGCTTCAATACCGGCCAGGAAGGCCGTCTCAAAGCCTATTCGGATGAAGACCCGAAGACGGTCCGGACAAAGACCGACACCACCCTTCTCCCGTTCAAAGAAAAATGCGGGTTGAGCTGGACCTGGGAAGAACTCCCCGAAAAGAACTGGAACAAGATCTGGGAAAGCAGTTTTCACCCGGTAGTGATCGCAGAGCAGTGCCGGATAAGAGCGGATTTCCACGACCCCGACCCTGGTATGGCCTACGATATACTTATCAACCCGAAAATGTCGTTCGGAACCGGCCACCACCCCACTACCGAATTAATGGTCCACCTTTTGCTGGACCTCGACCTTAAGGGGAAAACAATACTGGACATGGGGGCCGGAAGCGGCATCCTGGCCATCCTGTGTGAACAAAAAGGCGCGAAAGAGGTCCTGGCGATCGACAACAGTCCCTGGGCAACAGAAAATATGAAGGAGAACATCACAGCGAATGCATGTAAGGTGATCACCCCGTTAGAGGGTGACAGCAGTGCATTGGCGGACAAGCGTTTTAATATTATCTTAGCCAATATCAACAAGAACGTGGTGCTGAAGGACCTCCCGGCCTACGAAAATGTACTTGGTAAGGGGGGAACCCTCCTCCTGAGCGGATTCTACGACTCCGATGTCTCTGACATCGATCGAATCGCAAAGGCCGAGGGCCTGATCAGGACCGACTATCGAACCAAAGACCACTGGGCCGCCCTAACTTACGTACGTAAATAATGGCACACCCAAAACAAGATCTGTTCCGATTTTTCCTGCTATCGATCCTGCTTATAGTTTTGGGAGCGCTCAAAACCCACGCCCAACTCAGGACCGAGGAGTTCCCCCGGGATCAGGAGGGATTCCTCGAAGAGATCCGGGACATGATGATGGACGTCCGGCGAAGCGAGGCCAAGGATTTCTTCGATGAAGAATTCATCCCCGTCTGGAATTCCGAAGAGATCACGCCCGGACAGCGGGAAAAGGTCTACGACATCACCAACAAAATGTTGGAAGAGCGATTACGCCCCTATCCCCATTTCGAGAGTTTCCTGGTATCGTTCAAAAGCTTTGTGGAAGGGGGCCGTTCTTCTGAAACCTTCGACAAGTGGATCCTCAGCCTGGAAAAATTATTAGGTGGGCGAAACAAACGAAAATTCGATGAATACCTCAGCATGTCCGCCCACCTCTTTTCGGACAACATTCTTTATAAGTCCCGGTCCACGACCTGGCAGGCCAACACTCCTAACTTCCAATTCAAATTCGAGGATGAAGAGCCCTTTATCGACTTCCCTTCCCTGAACCTGATCTGCTATGCCAAAGGGGATAGTTCTGTGATCTTCAATACCAAGGGCACCTATTATCCCCTTGAGGAAGAATGGCGAGGATATGGAGGAAAAGTAACATGGCTCCGGGCCGGGTTCGACAGCAGCGAGACCTATGCCGTGATCAACAACTACAACATCCGCATGCACAGCCCGAGCTTTGACGCCGATTCCGTGAAATTCTTTCATCCCTTTTTCGACAAGCCCTTGCTCGGGGACCTGACGGAAAAGGTCCTGGCCAGCCGGACCGGTAACAAAGCACTTTTTCCCCAGTTCGACTCTTACGATAAACGCCTTTTCATCAAAGACCTGGCCAAGAACGTCGATTACAGCGGCGGACTCAGCATGAGCGGAGCCAACCTGATCGGATCGGGAACAGATAAAAAACCTGCCATTTTCCGATTCTACCGGGAAGGACACCTGCAATTCGAAGCCAAAGGGTTGAACTATACGATATCACCGGAAAGGATCACCTCCCAAAAAGTCCAGGCTACTTTTTACCTGGAAAAGGATTCCATCAGCCACCCCCAGCTCATCTTCAAATTCTCCCGGAAAGACCGCACCCTCTCCCTGATCCGAAAAGATGAGGGGCTTTACAAGACTCCGTACTACAATACTTACCACGAACTGGACATGTATTTCGAGGCCCTGTACTGGACCATTGATGACCCACTGGTGGAAATGGGAACCCTTCGGGGAAGCTCTGAACACAATGCCGCCTTCGAATCCAGCGACTACTTCAGGGAAAGGCGGTACGATGCTTTCCAGGGCATGGCCAATATCCACCCTTTTATCAAGATCCGGCGCATGGCCGAAAAAGTAGGGACACGGCAATTCCATGTGGAAGAGCTGGCCGACCACATGCGGCTGCCCGTGCGACAGGTAACCCCCCTTGTGCTGAACCTCAGTACGAAGGGGTTCCTGATCTACAACACCGAGACCGGGATCGTCCAGGTCAAACAAAAACTCTACGACTATATCCTGGCCAAGTCGGAAAAGAAAGACTACGATGTCCTGCTCTTCAACTCCACATCGGATAACTACGTCAATGCCACGCTCAGCCTGCTGGATCACAGCCTGGACCTGAAAGGAGTTAGCAGGGTCGACCTGAGCGATGTCCAACGGGTATCCGTATTCCCCAAAGACGGGAAAGTGACGCTGAAAAAGAACCGGGATTTCGATTTTTCAGGGGTTCTCCGGGCTGGGAAACTCAACTTTTATGGCAAGAAATATGATTTCGAATACGACGAATTCGAAGTGAACCTTCAGGAAGTGGACTCCCTTACCATGTATGCCCGCCAACTCGATGACGGGGACGGTGATACGAGCATGATGCTCGTGAAAAGCACCGTAGAGGATATTGCCGGGAAGGTGCACGTGGATAGCCCGGACAACAAGTCGGGATACAAATCCAGGCTTTACCCGAAATTCCCCATCTTCAAGTGTTCTCAAAAATCCTATGTCTATTATGACGACAACCATATCCATGATGGCGTTTACGACAGAGGACGCTTTTACTTCCAGCTCGAGCCCTTCAAAATGGACAGCCTGGACAATTACGACAACAATGCCCTGGCCTTCGACGGCACCTTTTCATCCGGGGGCATCATGCCGGATTTCGAAGAAACCCTGACCCTCCAGCACGACCACTCCCTGGGTTTCGAGCGGGAAGCCCCGGAAGGTGGATTCCCCCTTTATAGCGGAACAGCCCATTTCGATGATAAGATCAAGCTCAGCAACGATGGCCTGCAAGGGGATGGGACCATCGAATTCCTGACCTCCTCCAGTAGATCCGAGGAATTCACCTTCTTCCCCGACTCCACCACCGGCATTGCGCAGCAATTCACCAACAAAGCCAAGGACGGGGATCCTGGCGTTCCTGTGGTGATGGCCGAGGAAGTGGACTTCAAATTCCTCCCGGAAGATGATAAACTGGCGATCCGGAAACGACAGCAGGCCATCAAAATGTACCAGGACGAGGTCGACCTCCACGGAGGACTGGCTCTGACCCAGAGTGGCATGACCGGAGATGGTACCATGAACTTCGAGAATGCAAAACTCACTTCCAGGAATTACCGGTTCAACCGCATGACCACCGATGCCGACACGGCCTCATTCAACCTGAGTTCCCTCGATGCGGACGCGCTAGCCTTTAAGACCGACAATGTCAGTGCTCACGTGGACTTCGAGAACCGGAAAGCGGAGTTCAAATCCAACAGCGAAGAGACCTTCGTTGAATTTCCCGCGAATGAATACATCTGCTACATGGACCAGTTCAACTGGTTCATGGATGCCAACGACGTGGAACTGGAAGCTTCCGAAGATGTTCAGGATATCAATATCAATACCGATCTGGACCTCTCACGCTCTAACTTCTACTCGGTCCACCCCGACCAGGATTCCCTCAATTTCATGGCACCCAAGGCCCGCTATGACATCGGAGACAAACTGATCACCTGCCGGGAAGTCCCCTATATACCAGTGGCTGATGCCCGGGTGGAACCCGACAGCAATATCGTTCGGATCGAAAAGAACGCAGAGATGCGAACGCTTGAAAATGCGACCATCCTCGCCAACTCGATCACGAAATACCACACCATCTTCGATGCAACGGTGGACATCTTCGAACGCAACGATTACTCCGGCTCCGGGAAATACCACTACATCGATGAGAACAAGACCAAACAGGTCATCCATTTCGGAACCGTGGCCGTCGATACTACGAATCAAACCTATGCAGAGGGAAAAGTCCTGGAAAAAGATGACTTCACATTGAGCCCCAACTTCAAGTACAAGGGAGAGGTCCGCCTGGAGGCCAGCCGGAAGAACCTTCTTTTCGGAGGAGAGGTCCAGATCATTCACGAATGCGAGAACCTCGACCGGAACTGGATGTCCTTCGAGTCAGAGATCGACCCCAACAACATTTTCATTCCTGTGGACAGCAACAATACCGGACCGAAAAGCGAGATCGCCAACGGGATCGTTCTCAGTGAAGATCCTGTCAAGCTTTATTCCACCTTCCTTTCCAAAAAAGAAAAGGTCCAGGACATTCATGTGTTGAATGCCAAAGGGTTCCTGACCTTCAACAAACGTGAACAACAGTACCGGATCTCCAATAAGGAAAAACTGAAGAACCGCTTATTGCCGGGGAATTATGTAAGCATCGACAAAAAAACCTGCAAGGTGGAAGGGGATGGCCGGATCGATCTCGGGGTGAACCTCGGGCAAGTCGAGACCACTCCCGTAGGGAATATCGAACATGATGTGGTAAGGGATTCCTTCGCCATGTCCATGGCTCTTCCGATGGATTTCTTCATGAACGATAAAGCCCTGGAAGAAATGGCCGACAAGGTCAACGAACACCCCGACATCCAAAGCTTCGACTTGAGTTCCAAAGTGTATGAAAAGGCGCTGCGGCAATCGATCGGCATGGAGAAGACCGATAAGATGATCTCCGACCTCACCCTGAAAGGCAAGATCCGCCGTTTCCCCGACCAGCTGGAAAAATCCCTCTACCTGGCCGATGTGGACTTCGTCTGGAACGAGGAAACGTCAAGCTATGAATCGGTCGGCAAGATCGGAATAGCCAATATCCTCGATGAACAGGTCTACAAAAACGTGAACGGCCACATCAGGATCACCAAAAAACGAACAGGGGATGCGATCACTGTTTATCTGGAACTGGATGAGGATACCTGGTACTATTTCGACTACAAAAGAAACCTGATGCAAACAATTTCCTCTGATAGTGAGTTCAATACTGTGATCAAGGAAACCAAAAAGAGCAAAAGGAAGTATGACAACGCCAAAGAGGAAGCCCCATACCAATACATGCTCTCGAGTAAACGAAAGAAGATCCAATTCGTTAGTCAATTCGAATAAGCTTTCATGATGGAGGATCTCTGGATGCAGATCATAGCTGTTCTTCTGGCTTACCTGACCGGTTCGATACCGTCGTCGGTCTGGGTAGGGAAACTGTTCTTCAACAAGGACGTTCGAAAAGAAGGCAGTAAGAACGCAGGGGCTACCAATACTTTCAGAGTGCTGGGCAAAAAAGCCGGCATTCCTGTGCTGGGGCTCGATATTCTGAAAGGATGGGCCGCTGTTTTTCTTTTTGTCCAGTTATCCGCCATTCCGGAAGTGTCGGAGAAATTCATTGTACTGCAACTATCCCTGGCTGCTGCTGCTGTTCTGGGCCATATTTTCCCTGTCTATACCAATTTCAAGGGAGGCAAGGGGATCGCCACCCTGCTGGGAAGTGTCCTGGCGATCCACTTCCAGGCTGCCCTGCTGTGTATCGGGGTATTCATCCTGCTTTTCCTGATCACCAAATATGTTTCACTCGGGACCATCTCCGCCGCCATTTGCTTTCCTGTTTTGTTGGTCGCCGTTTTCAAAACGGACTCTCCCGTGCTGGTCTATTTTTCCATACTCTTCGCCGTTATCATTTTGCTGACCCACCAAAAGAACATCGAACGGCTGCTGAACAACGAGGAAAGCAAAATGTACCTGGTCAGGAACAAGAGCAATAAAAAAGAATGACCTCCCTTCCTGCAGGAAGTCTGAACATTCTCCTCCCCATGACCGCCCAAAGGCATACCAGGATCATATTGCTCTCCATGTTCCTATGGATCACCGGCCCCCTTCTTTTTTCCGGACAGGTCCTGGCACAAAAGGACCTCGAGTCTGAAGAGGACCTCAAAGAACACGCGGATGAATTATTCGAAGAAGGGAAGTTCACCAAAGCCCGCCCTCATTACTCACAACTACTAAGCCTCCCACCGAGAAGTGCTGAATTCAACTTCAAATAC
>CAZAYA010000066.1:0-14003 GCA_964489175.1 uncultured Flavobacteriales bacterium
CGGATTGCGCAATGCTTTGAAGCATGGAGAACTCATCGCGCTGGACTGGCAGCGTTTCCGGAGCCGGACCCAGCAGCTTCATGCAGAGACCGATATACCTTTCTTGTTCAACACCCCTTTTGGTATAGCAGCGGGAATTGAACTGTATAAGGAAGATACCCTTTTTACCCGGGTGAAACGGAAAGGATCGGTCAAGTACCTTTTCCAGGGTGGGGATCATTTCGAGCTCTTCTGGCACAACACCACTTCAGAGGTCTTGTCCGATGCCATCAACACCCGGCAACGAAACAACTTCATGGACCTGCAAAAGAACATTTACGGGGTCGGGTTCGAAAGGCAGCGTTATGATCATCGCTTCAATCCTGTGAAGGGACATGCCCTGCGAGTCAACGTGGGGGTGGGGACGAAGGTGGTGGAACCTGAAGCTGAAGAAGAACTCCCCGAGGGTGTGGAGGGAAAAAGTACCCAGTACGATATGGAGGGAAGCATGACCGGGTTTCTCCCCCTTTTCCGGAGGACCACCTTTATGATAAAAACAACCGGGGGCCATCTGAATGCTTCTTCCGTTTTTGAGAATGAAATGCACCGCCTGGGTGGGCTGGAGTCTTTCCGGGGCTTTGATCAGCGTTCCATCTTCGCTTCCTCTTATGGGATACTGACCCTCGAATTCCGGTACATCCTGGAACGCAATTCCAATATCTACGCTTTCTTCGATGGAGGCTGGTATGAAAGGGATGGTGTGGAGGAGTATGTGAACGACACGCCCTTTGGGTTCGGGGTCGGTACGAGTTTTGAGACCCAAGCGGGTATATTTACGATCAATTATGCCCTTGGGAAACAATTCGATAACCCCATTTTATTCCGGGCGGCAAAGGTCCATTTTGGTTTTGTGAGCCTCTTCTGATCCTCCGGGTTCTTCTTATGCTTTGAAAAGCAGGATCTTCTCTTTCTGTAACCCCTGTGAGGTAACCGTTTTGGGAAAATACCGTATATGAATACCAAACACCCGGTTTCATAATTTCTTAACTTTGTTTCCCATGCTGCGGTTGCTTTTGTTCATTTCTTTCCTTGGCATGACAATGGCCGGATGGGCAGGCCCGGAGAACGATGATGATGAAGCTTCCTCTTCCTCCGGGTCGGAACAACATGCTTTCCTCGACCTTTTTTTGGAATACATGGACGTTCGTTACCAGCAGGTGTCTTCTGATGAGATCCTGTATGTGGCGGTCCGCCAACAAAAACTTTTCCATATTGCCGATAGCCAGGTGGTAAGAGCGTATGATATTTCTACCGCCGCCGAAGGAGTGGGGAACCAATGGGGGAGCAATAAGACCCCGCCCGGCCTTCATATGATCCGGGAACGGATAGGAGAAGGGGTGCCTGAAGGAGGGGTCTTTAAAGCCCGTCGCTACACAGGCGATACGGCAGAGGTGTTGAAAGAGCCTGCCCATAGTAGGGAAGACCTCGTTACTTCCCGGATACTCTGGCTCGATGGACTGGAAGAAGGGGTCAACAAAGGGGGCGACCAGGACTCTTACCGGCGCTACATATACATCCACGGGACGCCGGAAGAAGGGCTCATTGGCCGGCCAGTGTCCCACGGTTGCGTTCGCATGCGAAATGCGGATGTTATCGACCTGTTCCAAAAAGTGTCCGAAGGAACGCCAGTAGTGATCCTGGACAATTGACACTTCTGCTTTTCCTTTACAATAAAAGACTCTCCGGGAAGTTCGTAAATTTCCGACCCGATCCCCGGGAAAGGTTTCGGATCATGGAAATGTCGCTACGAAAGCCGCTATTGTTCTGTCTTGTACTGGTAGGTCTTGCAGAAGGTTCTCTGATGGCAGTAGCACCAGATAGAAAGGAAAAAGAAGAAGCTTCTACCGGGTTTTACCAGGAAACAGGTGTGATCAATGCGGACCTACTGCTCTACCATGTGAGCAAGGACAGCTCAAGGTTGTATTACCGCATCCAGACGAACGAACTGCTTTATGCCCGGAAGGACAGAAATGCTCCTTTCAAGGCCCGCCTTCGTTTTTCCTTTCAACTCAAGAACAAAAGAGGAGGCCCTTTGCTCGACAGCTCTTCCGTGAGGGTCACAGAGGTGGACCGGGAACGGACCAAGAAGGAACTGACAGGCTATGTGACCCTTCACACGGGTATTGATAAGAAAGGGGTGATGAAGGTCGATATTCGTGATCTGAACCGAAAGAAGAGCAGCAGCCAGGTGTTGGAGGTTGACCGAAGCAACAAGAATACTCCCCAGAATTTTCTGCTCGAAAAGCCGGGTCAGGAACAGCCTTTTTTCCGGAATTACCTAAAGAGGGGAGAGCCTTTCCGGATCCGCACCCAGGTAGAGGTTGTCGAATTGCTCGGCCGTTATTACGACCGGGACTTTCCTTTGCCCCCGCCGCCGTTTTCTTCTGTTCCCATGCAAGCGTTCAATTATGAGGCAGACAGTTTGTTCAGGGTGTCTTTGACAGATTCTGGTACAGTGGAGCTTCAGGCACCTGATTCGGGCATGTACCACTTCCGCTTCGATACCTTAACGCGGAGTGGACTCACCATTCATCGGTTCCGGAAAGGTTTTCCAGAGGTCAATACCGTGGATGCCATGTTGGGACCGCTGCGTTACCTGACCACGGAAAAGGAATTCAAAGAACTCAAGGATAGTGAGAACCTTAAGAAAGCGATCGATGAATTCTGGCTGAATTGTGGAGGAAGCCATGAGCGTTCCCGCAAGCTCATTAAGAATTATTACAACCGGGTAGAGACCGCTAATCGCTACTTTTCCTCTTATACCGAAGGTTGGAAGACCGACCGCGGACTCATATACATCATGTTCGGCCGCCCTAATGTGATCAGCAAGGAAGAAGGGGGAGAGACCTGGACTTATGGAGAGGAGGATAACATGATGTCCCTGACGTTCTCTTTTTATAAGGTGAAGAACCCCTTTTCCGACAACGATCATAACCTGGACCGGAACCAGCTCTACCAAACGAGTTGGTACCGGGCAGTGGAGAGCTGGCGCAACGGAAGAGTATACTCTAATTAACATGCAGAAGAAAAAAGCTGATCAGGCCATCGTGTTCGGAATGCACCCTGTGATCGAGTCGCTCGAGAGCGACCGGCCTTTCTCCAAGATCCTGATCCAACGCGATACTAAAAACGATCGGACCCGGGAATTGAAGGAAAAGGCTGGAACAAGGGGAGTCCCTGTACAAAAAGTGCCGAAGGAAAAGTTGGACCGATACACCCGTAAGAATCATCAGGGGGTGGTCGGTCTGGTTTCTCCCGTGCCCTATCAGGATCTGTGGAACCTCTTGCCCGGTATCTTTGAAGAGGGGCGTTCTCCCTTGTTCCTTTTCCTGGATAAGCTGACCGATGTACGAAATTTCGGTGCCGTGTGTCGTACCGCGGAATGCTGTGGGGTGGATGCTGTTATCCTCCCCTCCAATGCTGGTGCCTTGCTGAATCCTGATGCCGTTCGGACTTCTGCGGGAGCACTTAACCGACTCCCGGTATGCCGGGTCAATGATCCTGTGGCTACACTTTCCGAACTTCGTAATAGCGGATTACGAGTGGTAGCTTGTTCTGAAAAAGGGGAGCATTTCCTGCACGAGGCTTCCCTTGCCGGCCCTGCAGTGATCATCGTGGGGGCTGAGGATACCGGGATATCGGCTCCTGTGATGGAAGTCGCGGATGAAGTGGTGAAGATACCCATGGCGGGACGCATCGCCTCCCTCAACGTTTCCGTGGCGGCTGGCATGGCCATGTACGAATGTGTCCGGCAAAGGGCGTTAACCCCTGCTTCATGAGCATCAGGCGGTTATCGATCATCGTACCTGTATTCAATGAAGCAGTGGCTCTCGAAACCCTTATGACACGGTTGGATGCCCTGGAACTTCGCAATAGCGTTGAAAAAGAACTCATTTTCGTGGATGACGCTTCTTCTGATCGCAGTCGAGCGATCCTGGAAGGATTCGACCGGTCCGGCAAGTATCCCTTCATGACGCTCCACGTTCATCCCGAGAATACCGGGAAAGGGGGAGCTGTCCACACTGGACTGCAGTTTGCCACTGGTGACCATGTAGTAATCCAGGATGCTGATCTGGAACTCTATCCGGAAGACATCAATGTTCTTCTCGGCCCTGTTCTGGAACAGGACATGGATGTGGTCTTCGGTTCCCGGTTCCTGGCCCCTGGTAAGGTGAAGGTGCCTTTTCTGCAGCGCTTTGCGAACCTTTTCCTGACCCGGGTAAGCAATTGGATGCTGGGCATGCGCCTCACCGATATGAACACGTGTTACAAGATGATCCGGACGAATCTTTTTCGGGAACTTCCCCTTCAGGAAAAGGGGTTTGGGTTTGAACCGGAAGTGATCGCCAGGTTATCCCGTTACAAGAATCTTCGCTTCATAGAGGTTCCTGTTCGCTATGAACCGCGAACCCGGGAAGAAGGCAAGAAGATCGGCTGGAGGGACGGGGTGCATATGCTCGCCTGTATTTTCAGATATGGACCTTTCGGTAAATAAGGCATACCGTCCTGTTTGGGAATCGGTAGCTCTTCATGGCGTGTTCCTGCTTCTTGCCGGTATGGCCTGGTGGCTTTACCGGGAGCGGTTATTTGCCGATGCTTCGTATTATCTGTTCCATACCCTCGATAAAGGGTATTTCCGCATTGATCACCAACGGCTCGTGCTCGCTTTTTCCCAGGTCATCCCCCTGGTGGGACTCTATCTGGGAGCGGGGATGAAGTCTTTGCTGGTCTTACACTCCCTGGGGCATGTGGTTTTCTACTATGCGGTTTTCCTGATCTGTGAACATGTATTGCGGGATCGCGCTGCAGCGTTGGGGGTTGTTGTTGTACAAGTGGTCGGAACGCTCCACCTCTATTACAGTCCGATGTTGGAGGTCTGTTATGGAGCTGCGCTGGCT
Organism: uncultured Flavobacteriales bacterium; assembly: GCA_964489175.1. Lineage (GTDB taxonomy): Bacteria > Bacteroidota > Bacteroidia > Flavobacteriales_D > CAYVSK01 > CAZAYA01. The sequence continues at coordinate 4,938 of CAZAYA010000066.1, forward strand.
TTTCTTTTTCATGCTTTGCTGCAACGTTCTTCGCTCCGGCGATGGCCGGAGCTGATCGGGCTGGGGGTACTGGCCTTGTTGCTCATGACCTCCCATCCGGAGAACTTTGCCCTGTTCCTGCTGGTGCTCGGTTATGATGCTTTGGAACGAAAGGATCATCCCCTGAAGGCTTACGTTTGGTTCGCGTTTCTCTTTGCAGGGCTGATCGTTTTCAAGTTCCTTACTTTCAGTTCTTATGAAAGTGGCAAAGTGCAGCATGCTTTTGCGATGGAGGAGCACCAGCTTTACCTGAATCTTTTTCATCCCGCCTATTGGTGGAAGATCGGCCAGATGTTGTTCTTTTATTTCGGAGAGGTTTTAACAGCGTTTTTCCTGGGAGTGGGGGTGTTGTTCTATCGGGAAAAGGCCAGGAAAGGTTTTCTGTTCGTTGCTGTTTTCCTCGCTACCATCGTGGTGATCAATGCCACCACTATGGCCGATCATTTCACCCGCTATTATGAATCGATGTACTTTCCGTTGGTTACCATCGGTTTCTTTCCTTTTCTCCGAGAAGTATATGTGAAGGTGCGGGGCAGGAGAAGGGTGTGGTTGGGGAGTGTTTTTTTTCTGGTCGTACTGTTCCGGCTTCTGTGGATCATCGATAACGGGAGCGTATACCGCGACCGGGTGGTGCAGTTGGAACGGCTCATCGAACGTACTCGTTCCCTGCCGGGGAATAAGTTCGAAGTGGAGCCGGCCAATGCTGAACGCCCCTTTTCCAAACTGGGGTGGTCGGTTCCGTTGGAGTCTTTGTTGCTCTCTACTGCTTCTGGATCGTCTCCGGTTTCACTATGTACTTCAGTTGATCTGGACCATGCCGATAACCGGGAGACCCTGGAAGCCGATGAGGTGGTCGTGCGTCGTTGGAATATTCAGCCTGCGGAGCACCTGAGACGATCGTTGTTCTCTGTCCCTTCCGGCCCTTACCGAAAACTCAATACGACCGGTCCGGCCCGGGTTTTCCCCGATTCCCTGATCGTTCAGCGTCCCTGGAAAGGCCCGTATAAGGGGGGAAGCCCCAAACTTGCACCAGTTCGACTGGTGATCCCGGAGGGTTATTTGCCTCTTCCGTCTGTTCCTGTCGAACAACACCATTTGGTCGCCCGCTGGATCGGCCAGCAGGATACGCTTCCGGCTGGCACTACTCCGTTGGAGACGGATGTGGTCACACGGGTCCATGATCAGGAACTGGAAGTGACCATGCCAAGAACCCCTGGTGCGTATAAGCTACAGCCTGGTCTTGTTTTGAACGGAAAATACCGTTATTACTCGCCTGATGCGTCGCCGATCGAGATCCACTGACCGGGAACACTTGTTCTCCACGACTTCCCTGCAGCCTTTGGACCTGCTTCTGCTGGCTGTTATCCTTGGTGTGGCTGCTTTTCTCCGTTTTTACGGACTGGGAGAGGCTTCTTTTTCCAATGATGAGTTGAGCGCTCTTTACCGCCTTCGCTTTGATTCCCTGGCAACCTTGATCGAAAAAGGGGTCAAAGTGGATGGGCATCCGGCGTTTACTCAGGTTTTGCTGTATTATTGGAAAGAGATGTTCGGTACCTCAGAGGTGGCTTTGCGCTTTCCTTTTGCCTTGGCAGGAGTATTAGCGGTGTTCTTTGGTTTTCGAACGGCCAGGATATGGGGCGGAACATTAGCCGGCTTGCTTACAGCAGGTTCTCTGGCTGTTCTGGAGTTTCCGCTCCTGTATGCCCGTATTGCCCGTCCTTATGGCTTAGGGTTGTTCTTCATCCTTTTGTTTGCTTTCTATTGGTCCCGTTTCGTGCTTTCCCGGGAAAAAGTCGCTACGGGAAAAGTTTTGATGCTGGGGTTGAGCGGGGCTTTGTGTTTGTATACCCATTATTTCTGTGCCATGACCGCTCTGGTGATAGGGGTGGGAGGGTTGTTCCTGGTGGACCGCAAGTCCCTGGTTTCATATCTTTTGGCAGGAGGAATGGCCGGGTTACTGTTCCTGCCCCATGTTCCCATTACCTGGCACGACCTTCAGTTGGGTGGTGTGGGGGAATGGTTGGGAAAGCCGGATGCTGCTTTTGTCATGGAGCATTTGCTGTACATTTTCAATGGTTCCTGGTGGCTGTTGGGAGCAACACTGGCTGTTGTGCTTGTCGGAGTTCTCATCCGAGGAAAGCAAGTATTCCGGCGGGGAGTGCTGCTTTTCCTGTTGTTTTTCGGAGTCCCCTTTCTTGTCGGATATGTCTATTCCCTGAAAGTGGAGCCGGTACTGCAACATTCTACCTTGCTGTTCTCCATGCCTTTTCTGCTGATCTTCCTGTTCAGTCGGGTTCGGGAACCGGCCCTACCTTGGTTGCGGGGAATGCTGGTCCTTGTTCTTTTGGGGGGAGGACTTTTCCATACAATAGCTGTACAAGACTTTTATGAAAAACAGCATTTCGGGGAATTCAGAGGATTAGCGGAAAAGACCCTGGAGTGGCAGGAAAAATACGGAGAAGAGCAGATCACCAGAGCCATCAACCTGAACGCGCCGTTCTATATTCATCATTACCTGGACAGCAATGAGACCCGTTTCTCACTTTACAAGGCAAAGGGTCCGGAAGGAGTGGGTCGGTTGGCCACATTGGTGGATACCTGCCGTACCCCTTATTTCCTTTACGGCTGGTCTACCATTCAACAGTCGCTCACGGCCTATGAGGTCATCCGGGAAAAATTCCCGGTTGTGGTGGAAGATCAACGCTGGTTCAATGCCCGCATCACGCTTTTTAGTCGCCGGGGAGAAGATGAGCGTAAGCCGCTTTTCCGGACCCGAAATACCCTGGAGCGTGTGCCCCCTGATTGGGAGCGGCTTCCTCATTGCATCGATAGCACTACCTTCTATTCCCCGCCCGTTGCTGGTTGTATGGATGGCGAGGAGAGGTTCAGCACGACTTTCAGGGTTTCGTTGGGAGAGCTGACAGACCTGGGGGAGAAAAGATTGGTTACCGGGCAAGTGCAATTATACAGCGATTCGCTTCTCCATGATGTACACCTTGTCATGGATATTCATCGCGGAGATAGTTCCTTGTTGTGGCGGTCTTCGCAGGTCAGCTATTTCCCGCAGCCTGATACCGCGGGTTGGTTTCCTGTTCATTTAGCCGAGGCCCTGCCCGATGAAGTCCGGGGAGATGATGTGATCGGTTTTTATGTGTGGAACCCGAAAGGGGAGAAGTTCTTGTTCGATGACCTGGAATTGCAGGTATTCCCGTGGGAGGATCCGCTTGATAGGGGGCGATGAAAAAAGGCAGATGCCAAAAGCCAGACGGCAAATGGGGCAAACCCATAGATCGTAGGTAGAGAAGTTGGTTGTGGAGGCAAAACCCATCTGGCATCTGCCATTTGGCATTTGCCCACCCTCTACCGGTTCAATTCATCCAACTCCTCCTTCACCATCCCTGTTAATTCCTCTACATAGTTCTGGGAGAAATCGAACTTGATGCCGGCAGCTTCATATATAGCTGGAATAGTACGGGTATAGCCAAGCTTGAGGGCTTCGCTGTATCTATCCAACGCTTTTTCCGGATTCTGGCGATAATTGCGCCACAGGGCTAAGGCCCCCAGTTGGGCCATGCCGTATTCGATGTAATAGAAGGGGACTTCGAAAAGGTGGAGTTGCTTTTGCCAGCTCTTGGCGAAGAGGTCCTCTTCCCCGGAATGATCTACCACATCGCTGCCGAATTCTTGGGCGATCCTTTGCCAGTTCTCCGTGCGCTCTTCAACGGTGTGTTCCGGGTGGGTGTAGACCCAGTGCTGGAACTTGTCGATCGTGGCGATCCACGGTAGAACGCTCAGCGCCCTTTCCATCTGTGCTTTTTTGGCTCGCTTCAGGTCTTCTTCGTTGTCGTAGACCAGGTGCCAAAAGTCCATGCTGATCAGCTCCATGGCCATGGAGGCCAGCTCGGCCACTTCGGAGGGGGTGCTTTTGAAATAGGTCAGTTCCAGCCCTTGCATGAAGAAGGAGTGCACGGCATGGCCGCCTTCGTGGACCATTGTCACAAGGTCGGAATGATCGCCCACGCCATTCATGAAAATGAAGGGAGCGCCGGTCTCCATGAGGGGGTAGTTGTACCCGCCGGGCGCTTTGCCGGATTTGGACCACAGGTCGAGATGCCCCATCTCCTTCATGGTGGCCAGGCAATCGCCAAAGAAGGGGCGAATGCTGGAAAAGAGTTCAATGGTCTTGTCCACCATTTCCTCTTCAGAGGAAAAAGGTTTCAGTGGGGGGGTCCCGGTGGGGTCCACAGCCGTGTCCCATGGTTTGAGCGTTTCCACTCCGAGTTGTTCTTTCCGCTCCTCATGAAGTTGGTTAACGAGGGGCTTGACCGCTGTGCGGATGCTTTCGTGAAAAGCAAAGCAATCTTCCGGTGTATAATCGAAACGCCCCATGGAGCGGAAAGAGAAGTCCCGATAGTTGTCGAACCCGGCATTGGTAGCGATGTTATGTCGCAGCTCGGTCAGTTCATCGAAGAGTGAATCCAAGGTGTCCTTATCCTGTAAACGTCGGTCTTTGACGAGATGGAAAACCTTGTCCCGCAATGCCCGGTTTGGGTCCCTGAGGTAAGTGGAAGCTTGCTGCAGGGTCAATTCCTTGCCGTCCAGTTCGATGGACATGGCTCCTGTGATATTCCCGAATTCCTGGGCCTTTTCACGGGTTTTGGCGATCAGTGGGATGTTCTCTTCCCGGTAAAGCTCGATGGCGGTGCGGACCTCCCGGATGAAGATGCGGTAGCCTTCTTCCTGCTCAAGTTCATCCAGAAAGGGTACTTCCAGGAGCTTCCGGTTCAGCTTGTCATCCAGAGGAGCGATCTTCGGCTTGATCTCGGAGATGAATTGTTTGAAGGCCTGGGCCGCCTCCTCATCTTTCGTGTTGATCGTACTTTTGATATAGCGCCAGGCCAGATCCTCGGAAAGCACAGCATCGAGTTCACTGCGGTCTTTCAACCAGTTTTCCAGCGCTTCCCGGTTTTCCAGCGGCCGGTCAAGGAGGTCCTTGAAATAAGGTTCTACGGTTTCCCAGTTATCGATGGAAAGGTACTGGGGGAGGAAACGCCGTTCCTGTTCTTGGTTGGTCGTGGGTACGGAAGTGTTCATGGAACTTATTCTTTCTGTTCTCCTTGTTCTTCGCTGGAAGAGGTCGTTTCTTCGGAAGTACCATCGTTTTGATCACCTTCCTCTTCGGTTTTCTCTTTTAGAAGGTCGGCTTGCTGGAGGATATTGTACCATTGGAAGATCTTCTTGATGTCCGAGGAATAGACCTGTTCCTCGTCGAATTCGGGGATGATCTCCCGAAAGCGGTTCCGCAATTCTTCCTTGTCGGACTTATGATCGATCGAAGGTTTTCCCCCTTCGTGATCCTTGATGCGTTGGAAGACTTCGCCCAGCGCCATATCCTCATCATCAGTGTAGATGGTGATATCCTCGAGGGTGCTGATCTTATGGGTGATCTGGGCGGGCATTTTCTTGCCGTCCAGGAGGGACCGGACGATCACGCCCTTTTTGGACTGGCTCAGCAATTGGTAAAGGCCGGGCTTGCCGGAAATGGAGATGATCTCCTGCAGGTCGATCATGGGTCAAAGGGTTGCTTCAGGTTCCCGGCAAACTTAACAAAATCTCGCCGGGTCCTTATTGGCGGAGGACTTTGAAAGTCCTTGTTCCTTTTTCCCAGCTTGTCTGCAGAAAATAGATGCCGGGGGACCGTTCGTTCAGATCGATGCTCTGCAGACTGTGGTTGGCAGGGAGGGTGCCTTCCTGAAGCCGGTGGCCGGTCGGGTCGCTCAGGGTCCATCGGATAGGGGGGTGGCTGGAAGGACCGGCATGCAGGGTAAGCTTGCTGGAAGTCGGATTAGGGGATATTCGGAGGGAAACGGCCGTTTCGGATCGTTCCGAAATGGAGAGGGGGGAGACGTAGTTGGTATCGGAATGGGCCCAGCAGTCATTCTGGTCCGTGATCCTCACGAAATAGGAACCAGCACTGTCCACCTGGTAGGACTGTCCTGTGGCTCCGGGTAGCGGTTGGTCGTTATGATACCATTGATAGCCCGTGGAACTGGTGGTGTAAAGGGTGTCCCCATCCCGTAGTAAGGGAGGTTGAGGGGGAGCAGGTTGGAGAAAGGTCTGCACCGGTTCGGCTTCGTTCCGGCAACCGGAAGCCGTGGAGGCCCTTACTTGATTGCTTGCGCTTTCTTTGACATAAATAAAGGCGGTCGAGTCTCCATTGCTCCAGGAATAATCAGCATATCCCGGGGTGGCGGACAGCCCTACGCTATCCCCTTCGCACAAGACCAGATCCCCGGTGGGCGTGATCTCCGGTTGAGGCAGTGCATCGGTAAGGGAAGCAAAGGCATTGACCTTCCCGTGTCCCCAGTAGGGGTTCGGAGTAGTGCCGGTATAACTGTCTTCCCGGGCATTGTTTTGGAGCAGGGACAGGAGTTCTTCAGGGGTGCCTTTGGGGCATTGTTCCAGGTAAAGAGCGGCAATACCTGCTACGACCGGAGAAGCCATCGATGTGCCCCCATTGCGTACGTGGAAGCTGTCCTGGGCCACCTTATAGGGTTCCGAACTGATGAGTTGATCGATGAAATCCAGATCAGAGGCGGCCAGGATGGTATTGCCCGTGGCTGCGATGTCGGGTTTAATGGAATCGGTGCGGGTAGGGCCGAGGCTGGAAGAGGAATGCAAGCCGAAAAGCTTGTTGGGCATGGTTTGAAGGTTGCCATCCACATCCGTGTAACTGATGCGTCCTGTATAGTTCCCTACCGTAATGACCTTGGGAGAGCAAGCCCAGGAACTGACCATGGAGCTTAGGGTGTCCGGGGGGTGGTAGTGGTCGATGTCGGGAAAAGTGCCGGCATCGGGCAACTCATCGGAAGGGATCATCCGGGAAGTGTTCAATATGCCGTTGTTGCTGGACCAGACATCGAAATGGCCCGAACCGGTGGTCATGAACCGGAAGGCGTATTGCGAGGAATCCGGTTCCACGGAGACTACTTGCAACAGGTACCGGTCGCCCATGCGTGTGCCCCAGAAGTCGAAAATGGCCAGGATGTCGTCCTGGTCGTTCTTCAGGGTATCCCGAAGGGTGGTGTCCAGGTTGTTCTGGATCTGAAAGAAATCCGTCCGGTCCCGGAAAGCATAGCCGCCGGTTGTTTTATCCGCCCCCATGGCGTAGCGGACCTGTTGGAATTCGGCCGTGTCTGCCCACAGCTCGAATACCACGCCGCCGGTCCCGAGGGCGGAATTGTTGTTGTACTTGAACCAGGTGAAGTTGGTGTCGGTGGTCACATCATATTCCAGATGGAAAGGAGGAACGTTCCCGGCATTGCCGGCGGCGGCGACCATGATCCGGCCCTTCTGCGCGGACAAGGTGCTTTCGATGGACTGGGCCACAGCATCCTTGGCATCATGGGAGCCGCGATAACTGCCCAGACTGACGTTGATCACACAAGGTTTTCCCAAAGAATCGGCGACCCGGGTGATGTAATCAACACCATCAGCGACCGTGGCCTGGCTGGAGCTGAAGTTGTTGGAGACCACGACGATGTCCGACTTCGGAGCTGCTCCGATGTGTTTTCCTGTGGCATTGCCATTCCCAGAACCGATGCCGGCTACGGAGGAGCCGTGACCGAAGAATCCGTTCTGGTCTTCATGGGGGCAGTTTCCGGCATTGATGTCGGTGCTGTCCCATTCCTGACCGTATCCATAAGGTTGTGGGGTGTTGGGGCCCGGGCTGACGGTCTGGTCCCAAATGGCCAGCACGCGGGTCCGTCCGTCCACATATTGGAAATCCGGGTGGTCGATGTCAATGCCGGAATCGATGTAGCCGATGATCACGTCCTTGCCTTTGTAGTTGGTATCGAGTGGGGTGATGCCGTTGTGGATGGGCAGGATGATGTTCTGGACCCGCATGGTGTCGTTGAGGGGGTGGACCGGTCCGGCGGGAATGCTGAGCTGCCGCACATAGGGTTGTCGGCTCAGGTCGCTGGCTTCTTCAGCAGGGAGGGAGAGGGCATGCCATCCGGCCCGGGAATACTTGAAGTGGGCGTTGTGATCGGTACACCAGGAGCGGATCAGGTCCGGGTTTCCCTTCACAAAAATGTGGAGCAGCCCCTGAGCAGGTGCATGTTGCTGTTGGATGCGGTGGAAGAGCGGCAGGGAGGTGTTATCCTGTTGGGCCCGGAGGCCACCGGCAAGCAACAGCAAAAAGGACAGGATGGAGGCCAGTTGTCGCATGATCACGTATCAAGGTAAGGATTTTCGCCTGATGCTTCGTTATAAGCCGGGATGTTCTGGACGAAATGGTAGGTCTCTTTGTTGCGGTCGATGTAGCAGCAATAGTGGTGGATGCCGTTGGTCACCACCAGCCAGGGCACTTGCAGCACCATGTTGTAGCGGGCGATCTGGTCGAACGTGCTTTGGTCCACCTTCACCTGCGGCGCCTTGCATTCCACGATGAGCAAAGGGGAGCCGGAACCGTCATGGGCCACGATGTCGCCCCGCTTTTGCAGTTTGTGCAGCCGGAACCCCATCTCTACGGCCATGAGGGAAAGCGGATAGCCTTTGTCCTTTTCCAGGAAGCGAAGGAAGTTCTGCCGTACCCACTCCTCCGGTGTGAGGGCCACGAACTTGCGCCTTACCGGGTCGAAGATGCGCTTTTCCCCGTCCGTTTCACGGATCCGGTGCTCGTAGGATGGGAGGGTGAGGGGGTGCATGGGGGTGTGGTGTAAGGTCAAAGGTAGTGGGGGGAGGGGGAAGTATCAAGTATCAAGTACGAAGTACAAAGTATTAAGACGCTTATGATCGAGCCTTGTCCCGTTTATTCCTCCCGAAGATCAAGGACAAAGGTACTGAGCAAGAAATCGGTTTTGGTAAGAGACAAAATGAGCACTCTTTCCAGTTGGACCCTTCTCAAGTTTCTAACCGATTCAAAGCTCCAGGGATGACCTGAACATCTTAATTCTTAATACTTTGTACTTAATACTTTGTAATGCCGATCAAGGGTTGAAAAGAATAAAGAGGTATGTCCCA
>CAZAYA010000067.1:0-13887 GCA_964489175.1 uncultured Flavobacteriales bacterium
CGTGTCGGAACAGGTCTGGGGGATCAATTTCGAACGCAACATCCGCCGCAAACGGGAACAGGTCCGCTGGCAGGGCTGGTCCCGGGACATGGCCTTCAACCAGGTGGTGCATTGCGGCGATCTCACCGGACTGGAAAAACTCCGGGACAAGGATTTTATCGAGCTCAAACCCTACGGCATCGCCGGACAACAATTCGAACAACAGGGGAACGAGACGATCGGCAACCTGGGGGGCGACATCAACTATTCCATCACCCCTACCCTCCGGGCCAGGCTCACCCTCAACACCGATTTCTCCCAGGTGGAATCGGACCAACAACAGATCAACCTCACCCGCTTCCCCCTCTTTTTCCCGGAACAGCGGGAATTCTTCCTGGAAGGGCAAGACTACTTCGACATGGGCTTCGGCGGGAACCGGGTCACCCCCTTCTACAGCCGGCGCATCGGACTGACCGACGACCGCGAACAGATCCCTATCATCGCCGGCGGCCGGGTGCTTGGCAAGGCCGGACGATCGACCATCGGGGCCATGTCCATCCAGACCGCCCGCCAGGACACCATCCCTACAACGAACTATACCATCGGAAGCTGGCGGGGCAATGTGGGCCGTCAATCCACCGTCGGTGCCATGACGGTCAATACCTACCGCAACGGCCGCTGGCACACCACCACCGGCGTGAACGGCCGCTACGGGACCTCCCGCCTGTTCGGCGACAAGAACCTCAGCCTGAGCGGGGCCTACATCCATACCTACGACTCCGATGCTTCATTCGAACCGAAAGCCGGGGCTTTCCGGGTGCAAGCTTCCTATCCGAACGATCAAATGACGGTCTTCACTTCTTTCCAGCGAAGTCCCGCCCCGTTCGACCCAGAAGTGGGCCTGATGCGGCGCCGCAACTTCCAGGAAGCCTTCGGTATGGTGAACTGGGAGCCCCGTCCGAATCCGGATGGCTGGTTGGGTTGGATCCAACAATTCCGTTTCTCCCCCGGTACGGTCACCTACACCTATTTCGACGACACCTATGCCATGCAGACCTTTCTCTACGAGGTCCAGCCTTTCGGATTAACGACCCGCAGCGGGGAGAACCTCAGCTTCCGCATCATCAGGAACGGGGAAGGGGTCCGTTTTCCTTTTACCCTGAGCGACGAGGTGACCGTCCAGGCTGGCGAATACTGGAACACACGCTTCTCTGCCAATGCTTCGACCTTCTCCAGCCGCATCCTTTCGGGTAGTGCCAACGTAACCTGGGGGGATTACTTCAACGGATCCAGCACGCAAAGCAATTACAGCCTCAGTTGGAGGACCAGCAAATTCCTGACGGTCAGTGTTGATTATGAAAAGAACTGGGTGACCCTCCCACAAGGAAGTTTTCAGACCGATCTCATAGGGAGCCGTTTCAATTATGCTTTCACACCAGATATCTTCGGGTCGGTCTTTACCCAATGGAACGACCGGGACGAACGGATCATCTCCAACTTCCGGCTGCAATGGATCCCCAAGCTGGGCACCCGTTTCTTCCTGATCCTCAACCAGCATTACAGCACGGAGAACAACGTGCTGGCCGTGCAACGGACCACCCTCATGGGCAAGCTGATCTGGCGCTTTGTTGTTTAGGCTTTGCGGCAGGTCAGGAGCGTGTGACCAATGCCCAGCTCATCCACCTCTTCTTCGATGGAAAAACCAGCTTCCCGGATCAATTTTATCATATCCCGGGAGTGATACATCTGGCTGTTGCCATTAGCCATGACCGTGAAATACAAGGAGATCTGCTGAAGACTGAAAGCACCTGTTTCAAAAGGCTGGCGGTCCCAGAACGTTTCCAGCACATGAAGCCTGCCTCCCTCGTTCAAACCTTGCCGCGCTCTTTGGAGGATGGATACGATCTCTTCATCTCCGAAGCAGTCCAGGAACTGGCTCATCCAAATGGCATCAGCTCCCGGCGGGAAAGCCGCTTCGTCATCCAAAAAGTCGATCGGGTAGAAAGCAAGCCGGTCCTTGTATCCTTCTGTATTCTGTTCAGCCAACCTGATCTGGCCAGGCAGGTCCAGCAGGGTGACATGTGTTTCAGGATCGGCATCCAGGACCTGCATGGAGAATTTTCCTGTATTGCCCCCGACATCGAACAACTGACGGGGTTGATGCTTGAGCACATGAGCGATCGCCCGGGAGTAGGAATGGTCGGAAAAGAAATGGTCGAAATCCAACCAACTCTTTTGTACGCGTTCCGGAAGTTCGGAAAGCCCTTCATAGATGGTCGGCCAATCCCCCAGTTCTTTGAGGCCTGCCGGTTTCCCTTCCTCAATGGCTTCCCGGAGATGGAAGGCTCCCTTGTAGCAAACATCATGGACAAAATCCATGTTCACATTGGTCATACGATCCTTCAGGAGGAAGTATCCTTTTTTGGTCAGCACAAACCGCTCTTCTTCATTCAAGTAGGTAAGCCTCATCCCAAGACTGGCCTCCATCAACACCCGGGCACCATAATAAGAGACCCCCTTTTCAGAAGCGACTTCCTCAATACTTGCTCCCTGATCTTTCTTTTCCTTGACCGCTTCGAGGATCCCCAGATCTCTCAAGACCTTTGCCGCCTGAAAAGCGATCGGTCCCCACACGAGTTCCTGAGCTTCTGACTTGGCATCAAAGGCCGATCGCTCATCCTTTTTGAAATATTCCATAAAAAAGTTGAAAAGGTCAATGTTCACTTTTTTCTTCTTCCCTGGCGATGGCGAGAGAAGATCCGGTCATCTGTTCCGGAGGAGTTATTCCCATTAACTGAAGCACCGTGGGTGCTACGTCCGCTAAAATGCCATTTTTTATCTTCTTATGATCCGGGTCGATCAGAAAAACAGGAACAGGGTTCGTCGTGTGAGCCGTGTTCGGTGAACCGTCCTCGTTCATGATCTTATCGGCATTGCCATGATCGGCGATGATGATGAAGGAATAGCCTTCTTTCTGTCCTGTCTTCACGACCTTGCCGGTGCATTCGTCCACCGTCTCCACAGCTTTCCGGATGGCTTCGGGAACTCCTGTATGCCCGACCATATCGGGGTTGGCAAAATTGAGGCAGATGAAGTCGGGGTGTTCTCCCTGCATCTCTCTGATCACTGCGTCGGTGACGTCGTAGGCGCTCATTTCCGGTTGCAGATCGTAAGTGGCTACTTTCGGAGAGCTGAGCATGACCCGCTTTTCTCCTTCGAATTCCTTCTCCCGACCTCCGGAAAAGAAGAAGCTGACGTGTGGGTATTTTTCCGTTTCGGCGATCCGCAACTGCGTCTTACCGGCTTTGGACAGGACCTCCCCCAGCGTATTGGCCAGGTCCTGTTCGTGGAAGATGACCTGGACATCCCGGAAGGTGCTGTTGTATTGGGTCATGGTGACATAGTGCAGATCGAGCGGTTTCATATCATGTTCAGGGAACGCTTGCTGTGTAAGAGCCTGGGTGATCTGCCGGCAGCGGTCAGTGCGGAAATTGAAGCTGATCACCACATCGCCTTCTTCCACCGTGGCCAACGGTTCATCATGCTCGTTCACGTGCACGATGGGCTCGATGAATTCATCGGTCACACCGTTCTCATAGCTTTCTTCCACGGCGCCCACCATATCTTCCCGGGGCGTTCCTTTTCCGGCCGTGAGCAGGTCATAGGCTTTTTTGATGCGCTCCCAGCGCTTATCGCGGTCCATGGCATAATAACGGCCGATCACAGAAGCAAGCTCAGCAGGGGAGCCCTGAACGTGTTCCGTCAACTGCCGGATGTATTCCCTGCCCCCTTTCGGATCCGTATCGCGGCCATCGGTGAAAGCATGAACGAAAACCTTTTCCAGGCCGTGGTCTACAGCGATATCGCATAAAGCATGAAGATGCCGCTGGTGGGAGTGTACTCCACCATCGGAGACAAGCCCCATCAGGTGAACTTTCGTATCGTTCTGTTTCGCATGGTCGAAGGCCCGTACAAGGGTTTCTTTCTTCGCCAGGCTGCCGTCGAGAATGGCCTTGTTGATCCGCACCAGTTCCTGATCGACGACCCGGCCAGCTCCGATGTTGATGTGACCGACCTCGGAATTACCCATTTGCCCTTCCGGCAATCCTACATTCTGTCCATCCGTCCGCAACTCGGCATGAGGATATTGTTCATAAAGGCTGTCCACGAAAGGAGTCTCCGCATTCCAGATCATATCAGCCTCATCGTGCTGGCCATGCCCCCATCCGTCAAGGATGATCAATGCTACTTTCTTGTCGTTCATGGCTTTCGGCAGTCTTGGTCTTTCGCGGGAACAAAGGTAACCGATCCCGGAGGTTCAGGAAGCGGGGAGCACGACCGTGAAGGTAGTCCCTTGTGGGGTATGCGGCGCAATGGAAAGAGAACCGTTGTGGATCGAAACGATCTCGCGAACGATGAAGAGGCCGAGGCCGGTACCTTTGGCCGTACGGGTCTCTTCATTGCCCACCCGGTAGAATTTCCGGGTGATCTTGTTGACCTCTTCCGGCCGGACCCCAGGCCCCTGGTCCGTCACCCCGAAATGAACCTTACTTCCTTCTTTCCGGAGGAAAACCGTGATACCGGAACCTGCCGGGGAATACTTGACCGCATTCTCGTAAAGGTTGAGCAAGACCGAAGCCATAGCCCCCCGGTCGAGCCGGCAAGAATGCCCCTCTTCCAGTTCGAAACGGGTATCATGGTCCTTTCCCAGGGTTTCCACCGCTGAAGACAGGGCATTACGGATGAACCCGGCCATCTCCACTTCTTCCGGGTGGATCCGCAAACGGCTGCTGTCCAGTTGATCAGCCAGGAGAATATTGTCCACCAGACTATGAAGGCGTTCCACCTCACCAATGGCCTTTCCGGCCATGGTTTTCTGTTGATCACGGTCCAACTCCCGTTTTTCAAGGGTTTGCAGGAACAATTTGGTGGATGCCAAAGGGGTTTTGAGCTCATGGGTCACGGCGGCGAGGAAGTTCTTCTGCTGTTCCGCCATCCGGATCTCCTGGTCGAAGGAGCGTTTGATCCTGTATACACCCAGAACGAGCAGCAACAAGAATACACTCCCCTCTCCGACGATCATCCAGAGGCGGTCCTGAAAGGGCTCCACCAGGTCCTCCTCACCCGTCAGTTGCTCCAACTGTTGGCCCTGCTCATGAACCTGCCGGTTCAGGTCCACCATAAGGTACGTCCACCATGCGAATTGCAGGAGGATATAGGCCACGAGGACGTAAAAGATGAGGAAGGGGGTGCGGCGGGGGCGGGGTAGCTGGCGCTTAGAGCTCATGGGAATGAAGTTGAACCAGTAAAGAAAGACCTATCTCACTATCTTCTCTTTCATGGGCATCCGGCGTGGAGCTCAGATGTACATCATTCTCGCGATCATGAAATAGATGAACAAGCCGAAGATGTCATTGAGGGTCGTGATGAAAGGGCCGGTGGCGAGGGCGGGATCCACATTGGACTTGTCGAGCAGCAGCGGGATCAGCGTTCCGAAGAAAGCAGCGAAAATGATGACGAACAAAAGCGAAAAGCTCACGGTAAGGCTGATCTCCATGGAGCCACTGAAAAAGAAATTGTAGCCGAAGATGATGATGGCACAGACCAGGCCATTGATCAACCCCACGAGCAATTCCCGGAAAAGCTTGGGGAGGGTACCTTCCAACTCCAGCGTCTGGTTAGCGATGCTCTGCACCACGATAGCGGAGGACTGCACTCCTACATTCCCGCCCATCGCCGCGATCAGCGGGATGAAATATGCCAGGGCCGGATCGACCTTCAATTGATCCTCATACAACCCGATCACCTGAGCTCCCAGAATACCGCCAAGCAGCCCGATCAGCAACCAGGGAAGACGCGAACGGGACAACACCAAAGGCCTGGAGGAAGTCGTAACCCTTTCCGAGATCCCCGAGGCCATGTGGTAATCCTTCTCAGCCTCATCCTTGATCACATCCACTACATCGTCAATGGTGATGCGCCCCAACAGCTTGCCCTCAGCATTGATGACCGGCAACACAACGAGGTCGTACTTTTCCATGATGCGGGCCACTTCCTCTCCGTCCATTTCCGCTTCCACGGCAAGGGCATCCGGCTCATAGAGGTCTTCAATGGTCGTCTTAACGGAAGAGGAAGAGAACAACAATTGCTTCAGGGAGAGGACACCGAGGAATTTTCCTTCATCGTCCACCACGTAAATGGTGTAGATATCATCGATCTCATCCGCCTGCCGCCGCATTTCCCGGATGCACCGTGAAACGGTCCAATTAACGTTCACGGTGATCATCTCCTTGGCCATCAGCCCCCCGGCGGAATCCTCGTCATAGGTCATCAGATCGACGATGTCCGTCGCCTGCTCAATGTCCTCGAGCTGGGTAATGACCTCCTCTTTCTTCTCTTCGGACAGCTGAGCCAGGATATCAGCCGAATCGTCCGAATCCATCCGGGCGATCACCTGATCGGCGATCTCCTTGGCGGTGAAGGAATCCAACAACTTGATCCGCACATCATCCTCCAGTTCCATCAATACCTCGGCCACCCCATCTCCTTCCAGCAAACGGAGGATGTACTTGATCTCCTCAACATTCAGTTTGCCGAGGACCTCAGCGATATCAGCGGAATGAAATTCCCGGAACTGCTCATGGATAAAGGAATCCTGACCATGCTCGATGGCTTCCTTCAGGCGGTCGATATTTTCCTTGGTGAACTCGAATTGCATGGCCCAGAGGGAATGCTTTCGGGGATGGAAGATGGGCAAAAATAATGAGTATTAGGGTAGTGAGGAGGCAGGAGTGAGGAGCGAAGAGGGAGGTCACAGATGACCATCCGGTTCTTCCCCGCTCAAAAGGCACGCCCTAAGGGCTTGTCTTTTTTCCAGAAGCAAGAAAAGAACAACGTAAAGAGCCATCCAGGGATTCCCTCCTCGCTCCTGCCTCCTGCCCCCTCACTCTATATTATTATCTTGCACGCCACTTCAAAAACCACGAAAGACGGAGCCATGAAATTCGGGACGAAAGCCATTCACGCAGGGATCGATGCAGATGAAGCCACCGGGGCGATCATGACCCCCATCTACCAAACTTCTACCTACGTCCAGAAGCGCCCAGGCGACCATAAAGGATTCGAGTATTCAAGGACTCAGAACCCCACGCGGCAAGCCCTGGAGAACAACATTGCTGCCCTGGAGAACGCTTCTCACGGATTGTGTTTTGCCAGCGGGCTCGCTGCCACGGACGCGATCATCAAACTATTGTCCCCGGGCGATGAGGTCCTCTCCACCAGTGACCTCTACGGTGGCTCTTACCGTCAATTCACCCAAGTCTTCGAGCGATATGGGATCAATTTCCGCTTCATTCCGATGCAGGATCCCGACGAAGTTAAAAAAGCCCTAACGCCGAAGACGAAGATGATATGGACCGAAACCCCCACCAATCCAATGATGAACATCATCGACATTGAAAAGGTGGCGGCCATAGGGAAAGAACACGGGGCCATTGTTGTCACAGATAACACCTTTGCTTCCCCTTACCTCCAAAATCCACTCGATCTGGGAGCGGACATTGCAGTGCATTCTGCCACCAAATACCTGGGGGGACATTCCGATGTGGTTCATGGCGCCATTGCCCTGAACGACGATGAAATGGCGGAAAAACTGTTCTTCCTGCAGAACAGTACCGGTGCGATCCCGGGTCCTCAGGACTGCTTCCTGGTGCTCCGGGGCATCAAGACCCTGCACCTGCGCATGGAGCGGCATTGTGAGAACGGGAGGAAAGTAGCAGAATTCCTGAGCGATCATCCACGGGTCGATAAAGTCTACTGGCCCGGGTTGCCCGATCATCCGAACCATGACGTGGCCGCCAAACAAATGAAGGATTTCGGTGGAATGGTCTCCTTCACAGTAAAAGGAGGAAGCAAGGACGAAACCTTCGATATTTTGTCGGGGGCCAGTGTTTTCTCCCTGGCCGAATCTCTTGGCGGAGTAGAATCCCTGATGAACCACCCGGCTACCATGACCCATGCGGCGATCCCGGAAGCAGAAAGAGAGCTGTCCGGCGTTATAGGATCCCTGATACGCCTTAGTGTGGGGATCGAAGACGCAGAAGACCTGGTCGCTGACCTTGATAAGATCCTTAACCTGAACCTTTGATCAATATACTATATGGTCGGTCACAAATTCGCTGTTATCGGTGTCGGAAAGTACGGATCTGCCATTGCCCGGGAGCTAGCGGAAAAAGGAGCCGAAGTCTTTGCCTTCGACAGCACTGAGGAAAAGATCGAGCAGATCAAGGATGACGTAGCCTTCGCCGTCACCCTGGATGCTACGGACAAAAAAGCGCTGCTCTCCCAGAACATCCAGAATGTGGACGCCGTAGTCCTCGCGATCGGAGAGAACTTTGAGGCGCTGATCCTGGCAGCCGTTCATTTGATAGAACTGAACGTGAAGCGCATCATTGCCCGGGCCAGTGGTCCTCAGCAAAAAATGATCCTCGAGAAGATCGGAATCGAAGAGATCCTGACCCCGGAAGACGAGGTAGCTTTCATTGTCGCCGAACGGTTGCTCAACCCCAGCATCATCTCTTTTCTGCAGCTACCTGACGACTATGAGATCGCTGAGATCAAAGCTCCCAAGGCCATCACCGAACGTTCCATCGAGGAGATAGGCCTGCGCAAGAAATACAGCCTCACCATCGTCACCATCAAAAGAGCTTTTGAGAAAAAGGACAAGAACGGAGAGGTTCAGGAAGAAGAGCATATCCTTGGGGTCCCTTCCAGCGATACCGTGATCCAGGAAAAGGATACGATCATCGTCTTTGGCCAGAGCAAGGATGTGGCCAGGTTCATCGAGGTCAATCAGTAGCCGTTAGAAAATAGTGAGGTAGTGAAATAGACAGGTAGTAGGATAGCCTGCCATTTTTCTACCTCACTATCTTTCTATCTAACTAACTCACTATTCTAACCATGCACATCTACTACATCACCGGAACAAGCCGGGGCATTGGCAAAGCCCTGGCCGAAGAAGCCCTTCGGGAAGAACAAGTAAAGGTCATCGGAATGTCGCGTTCCTGTTCCATTGAGCATGATCGCTATGAACACATCGGGATCGACCTGGCCGACCCGAAAGCTGTTCTGGAATTCGGGTTCGGCAAACATCCTGAAGCGGAGCGCGTGGTGCTGATCAACAATGCAGGCACCCTGGGGGACATCAAACCTGTTGGGAAAGAGGATGATGAAGCGATCTTTCAGGCCTATGACCTCAACCTGGGCACTCCATCGGTATTATCGAACAAGTTCGCTGCAACCTATGAGGACCGGGACATGGAGAAGGTTATCGTGAACGTGAGCTCTGGAGCAGGAAAAACACCGATCGACGGATGGAACACTTACTGTGCTTCCAAAGCAGCCCTCGATATGTTCAGCCGGGTCATGGCACAGGAACAGAAATTGCACCAGGAACATCCCATCAAAGTCTTATCCGTGGCTCCCGGTGTCGTTGATACCCGAATGCAAACCGACATCCGGGCCTCGAAAGAGGCTGATTTCAGTACGGTGCAGAAGTTCCGGAACCTTAAAGAGCAGGGGGAATTGGCCGATCCGGGTTTGGTCGCCCGAAAATATTTTCATATATTAAGGAACCTGGAGGACTTCCCTAACGTTGAATATAGTGTAAGGGACCTGTAATACCCGACCCGTATATGCATTTACGAATACTTCCGACTTTCTTATTTCTTTTTTTTCTTTCGCCTATGGCTAGTAGCCAGGGAGATGAAGGAGTTATTCCCTGTGGGCTGAGCCAGGCTGAAAAAGAGTTGATCAGAAAAAACCCGGAGCTGGCGGAGAAAGTCGCCAGTACCGATGAGAAATTGAAGGCTCATACGAAAGAATACATTGAAAAAAATGCCCACCAACGGGCGGGAACGATCTACACCATCCCTGTCGTTTTCCATGTGGTCCATGACAACGGACCGGAAAATATTTCCAGGGACCAGGTCCTGGATGCTGTGCAGGGGCTGAACGAGAATTTCAGGAAATTATACGCTGATACGACGGATATCGTCAATGCATTCAAATCCATCGCAGCTGACACCCGGATCGAATTCAAATTAGCCCAGAAAGACCCTTACGGAAATTGTACCAATGGGGTCACCCGCACCCAGTCCCAGGAAACCTACAACGGCGATTCTGATATCAAGGATCTCATACAATGGCCACCAGACATGTACCTGAACGTTTGGGTAGCCGTCAATGCTAATGGTGCTGCAGGCTATGCGCTAAAACCCGGAACTGCCGAATGGATGCCTTCCCAGGATGGGATCGTGATCAAACACGACTACGTAGGGACCATCGGAACGAGCTCCTCCTCCCATCATGGAACCCTCACCCATGAAGTAGGACACTACCTGAACCTTGCTCATCCCTGGGGAGACAGCAACGACCCGGAATTATCGAGCAACTGCAACGAAGATGATGGCATCAGCGACACCCCCAACACCATCGGATGGACCGATTGCAACCTGAACGGGAATTCCTGCAACAGCCTGGACAATGTTCAGAACTTCATGGAATATGCGTATTGCCCCACTCAAATGTATACGGACGGGCAAAAGCAAGTGATGAGGGCAGCCCTGGCCTCCTCTACCGCTAACCGCGACAACCTGTGGAAAAGTTCCAACCTGACTGCAACCGGGACCGACGGGTCCGATGAGCTTTGTGAAGCTGATTTCAAAGCTGATAAGACCATCATTTGTCAAGGAGAGAGCGTGAGCTTCTCGGATATGTCCTACCACGGAGTGGACCAATGGAGCTGGGACTTCAACGGTGGAAATGCCAACGCTACCACTACAGAGGACCCTGTCGTCACATTCGATGACGCAGGAAGCTACACGGTCTCCCTGACCGCTTCCAAAGGGGGGACCAATGAAACAGAGATCAAGCAGGATCACATCATCGTACTGGACAGCATAGGGTCCTCCCTGAAAGAATATTTTGAATCCGTCTCTTCTATCCCGAATAATGACTTCTTCGTAGAGAACCCGGACGGGAACAAAGGCTGGGAGCTAAACACCTCGACAGGCTACAAGAGCAGTAAGTCCGTCTGGATACACAATAATTCGAATCCCGCCGGTAACACGGATAACCTTGTCACCAATACCGTAGACGCAAGTCAGTTCAACGACCTTGCCCTGGCTTTCGATTATGCTTTCGCACAAAGCAATTCCGGAGATGATGATCAACTTACTGTTTACGCCTCCAGCAATTGCGGGGGTGGCTGGAGCAACCGCTGGCAAAAAAGCGGTTCCTCCCTGAGTACAACCAGCTCAACGGTCAGCAGCCACTTTACCCCCTCCGACTCGGAATGGGAACATGTGGTGATCGATGCCCCGCTCGTCTCTTCCTTTCATGTAAAAGACCTGGTTTTCCGTTTCGAATTCCAGAGCGGAGGCGGCAATAATGTTTACATCGACAATATCAATGTATTCGACCCCAGTGCTACAACAGATCTTGAAGAAACGGCCTCTTCTGAACCCAACCTTTCCGTCTATCCCAATCCTACAGATCAGAATGCAACGGTCTCCTTCTCCCTCGACCGCCGGCAAAAAGTCTCCCTGAAACTTTATGACCTGGTGGGAAGGGAGATCCAAACCTTGCAGCAAGGAACGCTGAACAGCGGAAAACACCGCACTATTCTGGAACGCTCCGGACTCAAGCCGGGCGCCTATTTCATCAAACTGGAACTGGAAGAAGGGGCCCTGACCGACAGGATCTTCATCGAATGACCCTTTCTCTCCTAACCTGTGAGGCTCTTTACTTGCGCTGACACATACCCCTTCCTCCTTCATGTGTCCGGGAGTCTTACCCATCGGTAACGGACAGAAGCCGACTATGCGTTTGATCTTGCCCGAATGATGGGAAAGGTCAGGAAGCCCCCGTATCCACGTACCGATCGCGAAGGTGTGTGACCAGGTCCAGCAGCTCACGAAACTGCTCCTCCGGCAGGTCTGCTTTCAGGCGGAGAGTATCGCCTGTATGCTCCTGATCAGGGATTGTTTCGATCTCCCCGAACAACTGCCGGATGGTCCTCAGGTCGTTGAGCGCCCGTTCGGTGGAAGGATGGCTCTCATAACTTCCGATCAGGGCGATCAGGTCATCCAGAACATATTGCTGCTCAACAAGACGTCCGACCAACTGCTGGTTCCAGGAAGTATCCTGGCTCTCCAGGGAACGCAATACAAGGTATACACCTTCCACCCATCCTCCTGCAGCACTCAGGGCGATCACTTTCTCCCGGCCGTTCTTTTCCAGATAAGTTTCCAGATCCCTGAACAACTGACCAACAAGAGGTAAAAGAGAATCCCGGTCATCCACATTGTTATTGATACGTTCTACCAGGGATTCATCCACTGCGTTCTTGACCTCCAATTCACTGGCCAGCTTTTGAGCACATGACAAGTATTTCAATACTATCTGAGTTTGATCGAACACGGCTGCATAGCTCAGGTCGGATCCATAAATTCCAAGATTCAATGCCTGTCGGTCGGTCGAAGTATATTTCTCATAATGACCGGGATCGTTCAGCAGACCTTTGTTAAAGGTAACCCCGTACTTATGGAAAAGTCGGGCACTTTCCAAAGGGGTTGGGATCCTTTTGAGGATTTCCCGGGTCTGCTCGACCTTGTCCACATTCTCTTTCAAAAGCGTATCCACCTCTGTATTCTCCACTCCAACAGCCTCTTCATTCTTCTTCTTTCCTCCTCCACATCCGGACATCAGGCCAACTAAACAAAAACATAAGAAAGTGTTCAGGAAATATTCTCTCATAAGAGGAGGGGCATTGGTTTCATAAATGCTATTCTAATGAGCTTCCAGCCAGTTCCTGCCCGTTCCTATTTCCACCTCAACAGGCACTTCAAGGGTCATGGCATTCTTCATCTCTTCTTCGATAACAGGGCAGATAACGTCCAGCTCTTCCCGGTGAGCATCGAAGACCAGTTCATCATGGACCTGCAACAACATGGCCGAGCGAAGCTTTTTCTTCCGAAAAACTTCGTGGATCCGGATCATCGCTACTTTGATCATGTCCGCGGCCGAACCCTGGATCGGGGCATTGATAGCATTCCTTTCCGCATATCCCCGGACCACACTGTTGTTGGAATGAATATCCTTGAGGTAGCGCCTTCTTCCTTTCAGTGTTTCCACATAACCATTCTTCCGGGCTCTTTCAATGCTCTCGTCCATATAGGCCTTAACACCGGGATATTGCTCAAAATAGGTGTCGATGATGGTCTTGGCTTCGGAACGGGAGATGTTGATCCGCTGGGATAGTCCGTGAGCGGAAATGCCGTAGATGATGCCGAAATTGACCGTTTTGGCATTCCTTCTTTGCTCCCGGGAGACCTTATCTACCGGAACACCATAGACCTTAGCGGCCGTGGCCGCATGGATGTCCATTCCCTCCCTGAAGGCTGACAACATTCCTTCATCACCACTCAGGCTGGCCATGATGCGCAATTCGATCTGGGAATAATCCGCTGCCAGCAATACGTGGTCATCATCCCGGGGAATGAAGGCTTCTCTGATCTGACGACCGGCTTCAGTGCGAATGGGAATATTCTGCAAGTTCGGATCGGTAGAGCTGAGCCGGCCGGTAGCTGCCACGGTCTGGTTGTAGGTGGTATGAAGCCTTCCGGTCCGGTCTGATATAAGCTCTGGGAGCGCCTCCACATAGGTAGAGCGCAATTTGCTGTAGGACCGTACATCAAAGATCTTCTGAATGATGGGATGTTCGTTGATATACCGGGCCAGGGTCTCTTCGCTGGTGGAGTACTGACCGGACTTCGTCTTCTTAGGCTTGTCAACGATCTTCATTTCATCGAACAACACTTCGCCCAGTTGTTTGGGGGAATTGATGTT
>CAZAYA010000068.1:0-10796 GCA_964489175.1 uncultured Flavobacteriales bacterium
ACGATCGGTCATGACTGCAAAAATAACGCATTGGGGGAAGCACGTATGACCCTCGTCATTGCTTAGCCGGAAGGATCACTGTAAAATTGCTTAAAACTAAACGACCATGGGTGCTACAGAACAACAAAAGATGAAAACCTCCTATTTCGGGGATTGGAAGCAACGTTTTCAGGAATTCGAAGAACGATTGTCCCTCGGAAAAAAGGAAGCCGCGGATACTTTTGATAACTGGAAGGAACAACTGATGGCTCGGATCGGTGAACTTCAGAAGGATATTGAAACTTTCAATGAAGGAGGGCGTGAGAAAGTGCGGAAAACCCGGGAAAAGCTGGACAAGCTCAAGGTCCAGTTGGCTTTGGGGAGGGCTGAAACCCGGGAGCAATATCTGGAACAACGCGAAGAATTGGAACAGCAAATGGATGAGGTGGCTCACAAACTCCTTGAGTTACGGCAGGATGCTGGCGAAGAGTTCGGAGAAAAAATGGACAGCTTCCGGGATAAATTCCAGGGAGCTCGTTTGGAGCTCGAGATCCTTGGCCTGGAGTATGCGCTGAAAAAAGAAGCGTTGAGCGATAAGGTGCAACAGCGGCAGGAGGAGTTCAAGCGGAAGGTCGGGGAGATGAGGCATTCCCTGGAAAAGAAAGAGGAAGCCGGAGCAGAGAAATGGGAGGACTTCCGGGAGGAAATGGACAAAAGTGTGGACCATTTCCGCCAGGCGGTGAAGGAACTCTTTCAATGACCTTTTCCGGCCGGTAATGTAAAGTTCTCAAGCGGGGTGTGAACAGCTCCGCTTTTTTTTCGTTCTGATCCCCACAAGGTCAGTGTCTGTACTGGAATGGAAAAAGGGGACGGGGTGCCGGGATCCGGAAGAGGCTCTTGGGTCTTTCGGCGTTTTCGGGCCAGGGTGATGTGAGGGACCGGTGGGTGATCTTCCTGCTTTTCGGGAGGGAGGAGGGCGTGCCGGCAAGCCAGGGATAACCGGGAAAAAGAGGACGACTCCGAGAATCGAGCCCATATCATGCGAGGAGAATATTCGGGCATGAACAGGGTCTTATAGTACCGGAGAACAAAAGAAGGGTGTTCGGGAAGCAGTTCCCGGACCTTCTGTGTCAGTTCCCCGACCGGTAAAGGACTGGTCCCGATGAAGCAGACCGTCAGGTGCCAGTTTTCTTCCGGGATCCATCGCCATCCCTCAAGCCGTTCGGAAGGAGAAGGGAGGGAGGCTTTCAATGCGTGGATGGCCGTTGCCGGGACTGGTATGCCAAGGAAGAGCCTTGGGGAAGTGGAGGAGGACATGTCCTTTACCGGTAGATGATGCGGAACAACAAGGCTTGTTGAAAAGCAAAGGAAGTGGTCAGGGGATCACGTTCATAAGTGCCCCAGTACCCGAGATGCAAGGCAAAATCGTTGTTCAGGCCGAGCTCTATGCCGACCTGGCCATATCCGCCATATCCAAAACCTCCGGGCGGGTCGGGGTCCTGGTGAGGAGCGGCATTCTGGAAAATGTTGTAGGTGCTGCTTCCAATGCGGATCTTGTTGGACTTGGGCTGCAGGCTGGTGATCACCCCGCCGGCTTCGATGAAGGGGACGATCTTTCCCTCGCCGAGCTTCTTGTGCAATCCGATGTTGGAAGTAAAGCGTTGTTCCCGGCCGCTGATGTCGGCCGTTCGGATATCTTCTCCTACTTGCTGGGGCGATTGGACCAGGATGGTGAACTGGCCGGTGGCCTCCAGACTAATGAAGGAAAGGTCCAGGACAACAGCAGTCGTGGGGTCTAAGTAATAACTCCCGTGGAGACCGGCTAAGAAAGCGGTCTCGTATGTCATGTCCTGGGCGATCTCCTGCAGTTCGAAGTTGTAATCATTGAATTCCTTGTTCTTCAATTCCTGGTAGTACAGGTCGGTATTGAACACTCGTTGAATGCTGTTCTCTCCGTTCGATACGCTGTTCTTGCTGGAGCTGCCATTGTAAAAACGGGCAGCCCCCTTCTCAGCCCAGTAAGCGCCCAGGTTAAGACCAAAGCGGAGGTCGCTGATGCTGTCCTGGTCAGCTTCCTGGCTCGAAGCGGAGAAAGTGAAGGTAAAGAGGAGGAGGGAGAACAGGTAACGAAGCATTGCTGATCAAAATGATGAAGGTAAAGATAAGAAAGAGCAGAAGGATCAGGAAAGCAATGGTCGTCTTGTAAGGGTTTGGAACAGGGGACATGCCGGTGGCTGAGCAGGGGAGGCTGCCAGGTCATCTTTTCCTGTTCTTATGAATATGAAAAAAGAAGAAGAGGCTGTTCAGGGGTCATTTCGAGTGATGGACATCGTACAAAGGGGTGACAAGGGTCTCGATGGAAAAAGCTTTTTCCGGGCGCAATTCCTGGTTGAAGAAGCGGGCCATTATGCAAAGACCGTGATAAGGGATGGCCCGGGGATCCTTCATCCAACGATAAAGGGTCTTCCTTGAACGCCCGACCTCCCGTAATAGCTGCTGTTTCTGCTTTTCGTTCAGTTGCCGCCAGAGGCTGTGGACATAGTATTCCCCTTTTTGCTCTTTTGCTTTCATGGTTATAATTGTAATTTAGTTCCCTTGAGTGTCATATTTGACACAGAAAAAACCATACTGTATTACAATTTTAGCGAAATAACTCGCTCAAAAGTCTCATAAATATATTTTATTTTGGTAGAGGAGCAGGTAAAATTATGGTGCAAGCGGCGGGGGATCACCTTGAAAAAATTGGCTGCATCGATCGGAATGACAGAGGCTGGGTTGCATCGTGCCCTGAAAAAAAGGACATTAAAAGTGGTTACGCTGGAGAAGATCGCTGATGTATTGCAAGTGGAGATCGTTCAATTTTTTATAGGAGAAGGAGGCGGCCTGTCTGCAGCCCAGGAGCCGTTAGAACACTACCAAAGGAATGCCCGTCTTGAAGAGAGGGTGGCCCGGCTTGAAGAGGCGCTCTCATCGCTGGAAAGATCCGTCCGAAGATCCTGACCCTAAGGGGTTCTTTTTCCCGGAGAATTTGTTATTTTTCTTAGGCGTACCGGGGATATGACATCCGGGGGAAAGAATATTTTATGGAGAATGATCAGTTCAGACCGAAGCGTTCGATCAAATTCAAGGTCGTTCTTGGATTGGCACTGGCCTTGGTAACGGTATCGGCTGTCAGTTTCATTTCCTACCGTAGCCTTTCCGAACTGGTCGATACCGTTCAACGGGCTTCCCGGCCCAATCGGGTGTTGATCGACCTGAAGGAGGTCATGTCTGAATTGTCGGATGCGGAAAGTAGTGTGCGGGCGTACACCATTACCCGCAACCCTGCTTATTTGACCCCTTATTATTCTTCTATTTCCGAGATCGAAAGGAGGATGAGGGAATTGAGAGGACTTGTTAAAGAGGACAGTACTCAGTGGAGCAGGGTGGATTCTATCAGCATTCTCATCGGGGAAAAGTTTCTCGTGTTGGAAAGCCTTTTGCATGTGCGCAATGATAACCGCCTGGAGAGCACTTTGGAAAGGATCTCCAGGAATATTGAAGAGGTGAAAGGGCAAGAGGAGGCACAGGAGTCCCGAGAGAAGAAAGGGTTTCTCCGGAAATTGCTCCATTCCAGGGAGGATCCTGATGTTGACACGGCAGGAGAGCCGGGGTCGCATGGAAAAGATCCCCGGATGGATGCGATCCAGAATATCGAGGAGAAAGTATCCGAGATCAGCGAAGAGGAAAAGGAAGAAGCCCTTTTCCAGAGGAAAAAGGAGCTGGAGTATACCCGGAAAGATCAGATGATCATGGACCAGATCCGCGACCTGATCCGAAAGATGGAAGAAGCGGAGGTCGATGCGTATTCCGAGCGAGCCACAGAAGCCAGGAATACAGCGGAAAAAACCAAGAACATTACTACTGGGTTCGTCGTCATCGCTTTTGCATTGTTGCTTGTATTGGGGTATGTGATCATCAATGACATTTCCCGAAGCAATCGTTTCCGGAAGTTGCTCAGCGAAGCCAAGGCCAAAGCGGAACGCCTGGCAAGGGTCAAGGATGAGTTCCTGGCCAACATGAGCCACGAGATCCGAACCCCGATCACTGCCATCATCGGGTTTACGGAACAAATGGAGAAGACCAGGTTGAGCGAGGAGCAGGAACAATACCTCAAGGTGATCCGGAACTCTTCTCAGCATCTTTATGCGATCATCAATGATGTATTGGACCATTCCAAGCTGGAATCAGGAACCCTGAAGTTCGAACAGGTGCCTTTCCGGATCCGGGAAGTGATCGATGATGTTCTCGTTTCCTTTCGGGAAAAGGCTTTGGAAAGAGAGGTGGAGCTGCGGGAAGAGGTGGCGGAGGAGGTGCCCGAAGTGTTGCTGGGGGATCCTGTTCGCTTCAAACAGGTACTCTTCAACCTGGTAGGCAATGCATTGAAGTTCACAGAAAAAGGATATGTTAAGGTAGGAGCTAATGTGGGAGAGCAAGAAAAGAAAAGGGTATTCCTGGAAGTGGAGGTTGAGGATACGGGAGTAGGTATTCCGGAAGACAAACAGGATGACATTTTCGAGAACTTCAGCCAACTCGATACTACTTCCACCCGGAAATATGGTGGTTCGGGGCTTGGACTCACCATTTCCAGGAAGCTGGTCGAGCTGCAGGGAGGTAGTATCGATGTCAATTCCACGGTTGGAGAAGGGTCGGTCTTCACCTTCAGGATCCCGTATAAAGCAGGGCAAGAGTCGGACCTGAGAAGTGCGGAGTCGAAGAGTGAACAGAAGAACCTGGGGCTGATGACCGGTTTGAAAGCGTTGGTGGTGGATGATGAACATTACAACCGCATGCTCATCAAGACTGTTCTACAGAAGTGGGGTATGGTCGTAACGGATGTGGACAATGGGGGTGAGGCGCTCAAGAAGGTTGAGGAGCGCTCTTTCGATCTGGTCCTGATGGATATCCAAATGCCTGAAATGAGCGGTATTGAAGCAGCCCGCCGCATCAAGAAGCTGGAGAACGGTGCCGGGATCCCTGTGATCGCTCTGACAGCCGGGATCTCCAAAGAAGAGATCCAGCGGGGCTATGAAGCGGGTATGGCCGACCATCTGTTGAAACCTTTCAAGGAAGATGATCTTTACAACAAGCTGCTCCAGCTTCTGGAACTCGGTGAAAGCAGTGTTGTCTCCATTCCCGGAAAAAAGGAAGAGGCGGAAGAAAGTGCATTTGAAGAAGATCGGGAAGTGGACCTGGGGCCTCTTTATGAATTGGCTGACGGAGATGTTACCTTTGTCAGGGAGATGGTGGGGACCTTCCTACGGGATTCCGGGGAAACCCTGGAAGCCCTTGAAAAGGCCTTTGATAATGGGCAGGTTGAAGGGGTAGGACGGAGAGCCCATAAACTGGCTTCTCCTTGCCGCCACCTTGGCTTGAAAGCATTGGCGAAGGAATTAAAGGCTATCGAAACCCATTGCAAGGAAGAGGGAACCCTTGAACCGATCAATACCAGGGTAAGGAAGGTGATCCGGGAGATGGAGAAGATCCGGGGAGCGCTTGAACAGAAATTCCGGGAGCTCGAAGAACGGGAAACATGAACCTGATCGACAGAAACTATGAGCCAGTTTGATACCAAAAAGATATTCCTCGTGGATGACAGCCGGACCGTGGCTGAGCTGATCTCCCGGTCCATCAATAAGTCCCTGGGCCATGAAGTGGAAAAATTCCCCTCTGGAGAAGCTATGCTGGAACGGTTGAAAGAAGTCGCCCCGGACCTTATCCTGCTCGACCATTACCTGGATGCCGAGGATCCCTCCGCCATCAATGGCCTGGAGGTTTTGAAAAAAGTGAAACAGGCCCACGCTCACCTTCCCGTTATCATGCTTTCCGGCCATTCTGATGAAAAGCTTGCCGAAGAATTGCTGAAGAACGGGGCGGCGGAGTTCCTGGACAAGCACGATGAGGATATCCTGTACAAGATAGAGCAACTGATCCCCCGACACCTTTAAGTGTTGTTCCATGAGTCATTTCGGAGTGAAGGTATTCGTAGTGGAAGATGATGAATGGTACGCCCGCCTTCTGAAACATGTCCTCTCTCTTGATCCTGATCATGAAGTGCAGGTATTCTCAACCGGGAAGGAATGCCTGGATAAACTGTCCGAAGAACCAGCGATCATTACGCTGGACCATTTGTTGCCCGACATGGATGGCCTGGAAGTTCTGGAAAAGGTCCGGCAGCACTCCCCCGATACAGCTGTCATCATGGTATCCGGGCAGGAAAACGTTGCCACGGCGGTAGAACTGTTGCGGAAAGGAGCCTATGAATACCTTGTGAAGAACGAGGATATCAAGGAGCGTCTTCGGAACATCATCCGCAAGATCCGCGAGAACCGGGAACTGCGCCATCAGGTGTCCAGGTTACAGGAAGAGGTGGAGCGGAAATACGAGCTGACTAGTTCTATCATCGGAAAAAGCAAGCCGATGGAGCGGATATGGTCGCTGATCCGCAAGGCCCTGAGCAATAATATCAATGTGATGATCACCGGAGAGACGGGCACTGGTAAGGAGTTGGTGGCCAATACTATTCATTACAATTCGCAACGGAAGCGCGGCCCTTTCCTGGCGGTGAACATGGCCGCTATCCCGGAAGGGTTGGTGGAAAGTGAATTGTTCGGACACGAGAAAGGAGCGTTCACGGGTGCGCACCGGACCCGGGCCGGAAAATTCGAGGAAGCCAGTGGCGGTACTCTTTTCCTCGACGAGATCGGAGAACTGGACCTTCCTTTTCAGGTAAAACTTCTTCGCGTATTGCAAGAGAAGCAAGTGGTACGGGTCGGGGGGAATAAGCCCGTTCCTGTGGATTGCCGGGTGATAGCAGCGACCAACCGGGACCTGCAGCGGGAGATCAAAGAGGGGCGTTTCCGCGAAGATCTGTACTATCGTTTGTATGGCCTGACCATCGACTTGCCACCGCTCCGGGAAAGGGGGCAGGATATTCTCATCCTGGCCAAGAAGTTCATGGAGGGGTTTTGCCAGGAGAATGGATACGATATCCCTGAATTGAGTCAAAAAGCCCGCCAAAAACTCCTCCAGTACAATTACCCCGGGAATGTTCGGGAATTGCGTTCCGTGGTCGAGTTGGCCGTGGTTTTGGCCGAAAGCGGAACGATCCAGCCGGAGGACATCCAATTCGGATCTGAAGGACAGGTACAGGATCTGCTCTCCGAAGAATTGACGCTTCAGGAGTACAAGGAAAAGATCGTGCATGCTTTCCTGGAACGGTATGACAACGATGTTAAGACCGTGGCCCGTAAGCTCGGCATCGGGACCGCCACCGTCTACCGGATGCTAAAGCTTTCCTCCTGATCCTCATTTTTGTACCACATTTATCATTTTGATAAAAAGAAGATCGTTCCTTATATTATTTAAAAGGCTGTTTTTCAAGTTATAATATGGGAAACGGTTTTTTGGTACGGGAGTTGATCTTACTGAACAGAACCAAGACCAAGGAGCCATGTTCGGGAGAAAGAATTTCAGGATACTGATCGTCGAGGACGATCTGTACTTCAATAAGATCATCTACAAACATCTGCAGAACCTTTGCAACCCCACCAATTATCCAAAGACGGATTTCGACCTCGTCCCCTGCTTCTCTTCGGAAGAGCTGAAAGAAGAGTTGGAGAAGGGAGCGGATGTGATCCTACTGGACCATTACATCGATGATGGGATCAATGATGGTTCGGAGCAGACCGGCGTTCAGTTGATGGACCTCATCCGTAAAAAATGCCCCAGGTGCAGGGTGGTCGTGGTTTCAGGCCAGGAGGAGATGGCCACAACGGCTGAATTCTTCAAGAAGGGAGCGATCGAATACGTTCAGAAGGATGATCACGTGGCCGAAAGGATCTGGTCCATCGTGGAAGACATCCTTCGCCAGGAAAAACAAAAGGTCCGTTCGGGGAAAGAGTGACCCTTCGGTCTGCCCTTCCATTATTTTAACATCTGGGAAAAAGAAAGGAAATGGTAATGATGATAATGAACAGCAAGAATAGAAGAAGAACGATGGTGATGGGATTGATCGCTCTGATGAGCAGTTTCAGTGCCTGTGAGAAGTCCGACCCCGATCCCATCGATCCTCAAGAAGGAAAAGATGTGGGAGATGCAGCCAACGTATTGTTGGAGAGCAAGAACTTCAGTGAATTGAAGATGAAGATCTTCTACCCGGCCGGACATGCTCCGGAA
The DNA here is from genome assembly GCA_964489175.1 of uncultured Flavobacteriales bacterium. Classification (GTDB taxonomy): domain Bacteria; phylum Bacteroidota; class Bacteroidia; order Flavobacteriales_D; family CAYVSK01; genus CAZAYA01. Next base: position 8,197 of record CAZAYA010000068.1, read on the forward strand.
GACCGGGCCATAGATACCCTGGAGGCTTTTCTGAACAAGCGGTTGCACAAGCCCGGAGGGATCGAAGTGGAGCAGGAGGAGATCGATGATCCCGGGAAAAGTACTTTCACGGTTTCCGGACTGGAAGCATTGGAAGAAAAGCACCGGGAGAGTTATACGGACCAGAGTGGAGGTATTACCGCTTCTTTTCTCTTTGTGAACGCAGGGTATGAAGAAGATACGGATGATGCTAAAACGCTTGGCTTAGCTTACGGGGCAACCTCCATGGCGATCTTCTCGGAGAACATCAAGGAATTCTCAGGCGGGATAAACCAGCCTCCTGAATGGAAGCTGGAAGCGACCGTTATGGAGCATGAAGTCGGCCATATTCTGGGATTGGTGAATGCCGGTACCGATATGGTGAACGATCACCAGGACGACCCGCACGGCAAGCATTGTGATGATGAGAACTGTCTCATGTACTATGCTACCGAGACCAGCGATGTGGTCGGTAACTTACTGGGCAGTCCGATCCCTTCTTTGGATGACAACTGCCTGGATGACCTCAAGGCTGCTGGGGGGAAATAAGGATGGGGGTGTTAGTCTGGAAAGAGAAAGCTCCGGGAATGCTTCCGGGGCTTTTTTATTCTTCGATCACCAATTTCCGGCTCCCGGAGTTTTTCCCGCTTTGGTAATGGAGCAGGTAAAGTCCGGACTGCAGGGGAGCAGTAGTTACTTGTTGTTCTCCGGCCGGGAGGGAAGTATGCCGAACCTGTCTTCCCCGGTTATCGAAAATGCGAACTTCTACAGGAGCTTTCCACCCTGAAGTGCGGATCTTGACAGGACCATAGGGGGAAGGGTTCGGGTAAACTTCCAGAATGGGGTGCCGGGAAGTACCGAATTCAACGGCCCGGGTCGGGAGCTGGTGTTCGGCCCCGTCAAGGTCCACCTGCACCAGCCGGTAATAGGAAATGCCGGTGAGGGGAGTTTGGTCGGTATAGGTATAGTTCTGTCGGGAGCTGCTGGTTCCGTATCCTGCAATGGTGCCGATCGGCTCGAAAGAACGCCCGTTGTTGGCGGAGCGTTCCACCCGGAAATGGTCGTTGTGTTGTTCGGAAGCGGTGGCCCATTCCAGCAAGACTTTCCCGTTGTTAGGAGTAGCTTCGAATTTGATCAGCTCCACCGGGAGCGGAGTAACATCGCACCCACTGCTTCCCATGGATCCGGGTACCCCGGTATTGGCCGAAGTGCAGAATTCGGAGGAATTGCTGGTGGAAGCAGAAGCAGGACGGGCCAAAGCGGTGACGCTGTCTTCAAAAGTCCCGCTTATGGACCAATTGCCGGAGCCATCCGCTGTAGTCCAGCCCAGGAAGTCATACCCTTCATCGTCATTTCCACTGGGGCCGCAGCCGTAGTCATGAGCCTGGTAGACTTCCACGGTATCGTTCGCATTGGCCGTCCCGGAAACGGTGGTCCCGTTGGCACTGGTGATGGTGGGAGTGGCATAGGTGTTGGCATATACCGATATTCCTCCGTACCCGTTGCAATAAATGTTGTTCCCGCTGATGGTGTTGCTCTGGCTGGAGGAATGGAAGATCTCGATGCCTGCAAACTCGTTATGGGCCAGGGTATTTCCTTCCCCCGGGTCGAGTCCGCCGATGATCATGTTGGAAGAGCTCCGGATGCTGATGGCCGAATACGTGTTCCCGTCGCAGGACCCGTTGGACAAGGGGCCGATCACATTGCCCTGAATGATGGTACCGTCAGAGTCATCGTGTGAAATGGCGTCTGAATTGTTGCAGGTGATATGGTTGTTCAGGATGCTGCAGTTGTCAGAGGAGGATTCCATGTGGATCCCGTCCCCATCATTGTTCAGGCAACCTGTAGCATCCGCATTCGTGCCGATGGCATTTCCCTCAATGTTGATCCCTGTGCATCCGATGATCTCGACCCCGGTGAAATTGCAGGATATATAATTGTTCAGGATCGAATTGTTGTTGGAGCCGGACTCCAGAGTGATGCCGTTGTATTGGTTGTCGGACAAACAGGCTGTTCCATTATAGTTCGTTCCTATTGCACAATTCTGAATCGTTCCGTTATCCCCTCCTGTGACCCGGATGGCTTCTCCATATTGGGTATCTCCAAAAGTGCATCCATCGATGTCGAAGTTATCACTTCCGTCCCCGTCGATGTGCAACCCTTCTTCATAGGAGTTGTAGATCTTCACTCCCTTAAGCCCGAAGCCGGAGGCTTGAACCTGAAGGCCGGGGCCGAAGCAACTACCACATTGCGCTTCGATCTCGATCTTGGGCGCACTTCCCCCATAGCCGTTGGCCGGTTGGGTCGTGCCATCGATCACGGTGCCGTTGTCCGTGATAGCAGGAAGATCACTGGTGATGGAAATGGTATGCGGGGCAACTCCTGAGATATTGAATTCGATGTTATCCGCTCCGCCATTGCTGTTGGCGTTGTTGATAGCGGCACGAAGGGAACCTCCGCCGGAGTTGTTGGTATTGGTGACCGTATAGGTATTACCGAGGGCCCAGGGAGAGAAAAGCAGAAAGGAGCAAAGAGCCAGAGAAGAGAACGCTGGGCCGGAAAAGGAGCCTTCCCAGAAGCGA
>CAZAYA010000068.1:10806-13427 GCA_964489175.1 uncultured Flavobacteriales bacterium
CAACAAAAACCTTTCATTCCTTGAAAAAATGGAACAAGATCGGGAATAATGGACTAAGGTCCTGAAAAACAAAATTAAAATTATTATTGGATTCCCATATTGCTCTTAGCAAGGGAGGCAAGAAGGAGGTGTCAAGCATGGATCACCCCCGATCCCAGCAGTTCATCTCCTTTGTACCAGGAAGCGAACTGTCCGGATGTGATGCCGCGTTGGGGAGCATCGAAAATGAGGTAGGTTCCTTCTTCTTTTTGATAAAGGGTAGCTGGTTCCAGGGGTTGCCGGTAGCGGATGCGTGCCTGGCAACGCAGTTCTTCCCCGGGGTGAAGTTTCCTGTCAGGACGGACCCAGTGGAGTTCATCGGGGCTGATGAACAACCCCCTCCGGTAAAGGCCGGGGTGATCTTCTCCCTGTCCGGTGTATAACGTGTTGTTGTTCACATCTCTTTCCAGGACGAACAGGGGTTCGGCTGTTCCTCCGATGCCGATGCCTTTGCGCTGGCCGACCGTGAAGAAATGGGCTCCCTGGTGTTCGCCGATGTCTCTTCCTTCTCCGCTATCGGAAAAAGAATAAGGGGAAGCTAACTCCTGAAGGGTGGGAGTGTGTCCGTTCTTTTGGAACAGGGAAGCATCGGCTGGGACTTCGATCACCCGACCGGGTTTCGGGGCCAGTTGCTGTTGCAGGAACTCTGGCAACCGGACCTTCCCCACGAAACAAAGTCCCTGGCTATCCTTTTTATCGGCCGTGGCCAATCCCTGCTCCGCCGCTATCTTCCGGACCTCTGGTTTGGTCAGTTCGCCGACCGGAAAAAGGGCCCGGGACAGCTGTTCCTGGGTGACCTGGCAGAGGAAATAGCTTTGGTCTTTGTTGCGGTCCTGCCCGGCCAGCAAACGATGAACAGGACCATCCTCCGTTGGCAGGGTTTCTTTCCGGCAATAATGACCGGTCGCTACATGGTCGGCTTCTAATTGAAGAGCGTGCTCCAGGAAGGCATCGAACTTGATCTCCCGATTGCAAAGAACATCCGGATTAGGAGTTCTTCCCTTGTGGTACTCACCGAACATATAATCGACGATCCTTTCCTTGTATTCCTGGCTGAGGTCGATCGTCTGGAAGGGAATGTTCAGCTTATCGGCTACCCGCAGGGCATCGTTGCTGTCTTCGAGCCAAGGGCATTCCCCGGAAAGGGTCACGGAATCGTCGTGCCAGTTCTTCATGAACAAGCCGATCACCTCATACCCTTCTTGCTGAAGAAGATATGCGGCCACACTGGAGTCGACTCCTCCGGATAATGCTACGACGACCCTTTCCATACTTGCAAAGTTAGCTAATAGCTGAATAGCCAATGGCCACTTGTTAAAAGCAGAGGCAGATGCCAGAAGGGCTTGAAAAAATTAGTCGAACAGGCTTTCCCCGTCCCTCATTCGTTTGAATTCTTCAAAGCTGATCGAGGGGATGTTCGTTTCCTCCTCATCGCCTTCTTCGAAAGAAGCGAACAGTTCGGAAGCATCATTGAAGAGGTCGAGGTTGAAACCACCCTCTTCTGCAGGTCCGTTGGTGTTATAAGTTCCGTAATTCATCGTCTTGTATTTTAAGGGTTTTTTCCCAGTTGTTAGTGTGAAGGTCATGGATCGGGACAGAGGGAGAGATGATCCCTGTTGTTCGCCCCCATGATCCTTCTCACCCTGTGGCGTGATCAGGGTCATGTTTTCAGAAGTTTGATATTCATTGCTTTGGGGGTTAAACTAAACACCCGATACCATGAAGAAGAACATGAGCGCTACAGATCGTATTTTTCGTTTCGTTGCAGTCCTGGCAGTGGCCGTATTGTATTTCACTGAAGCCATCAGCGGCCCTATAGCTCTTGGCTTGATGGTGGTCGCAGCTATTCTCCTGATCACCAGCTTTACCGGTGTTTGTCCATTGTATTCGTTGTTCAGGGTCCGAACGAAGAAGGATGTAAAGTGAAATAGACGGCCTCTTTACTTCTCACCCCTTCCTGTTCACTTATATGATCCTTTTGTAAACTCTTTGGCCTTTGGACCGTCCGCCTTGCTTCATTTCTTATTTTTGGCCGCGCCTATCATTGATCTTTTTTTATGAGCACGATCAAATTCGGAACGGATGGCTGGCGGGCTGTGATCGCCAAGGATCTTACCACTGATAATGTTGCCCGTGTTTCGGTCGCCGTTGCCGAATGGGTGAAGAAGCATTTCGAGGATCCTTCCATTGTGATCGGCCATGATTGCCGTTTCGGTGGGGAACTCTTTATGGATACCGCTGCTAAGGTGTTCGTGGATAATGGCATCCGGGTCCTGATGGCCCGCGGGTTCGTTTCCACGCCGATGGTATCTGTTGGGACCCTTAACCATGCTGCCTCCCTGGGGGTGGTGATCACGGCGAGCCATAATCCCCCTGAATACAATGGATACAAGCTCAAAGGACACTATGGTGGGCCATTGCTCCCCGATCAGGTAGCGGATGTGGAAACACTTATTCCTGACGAGAACCCGGTGGCTCTCGATGCTATCGACCTGGAGCAGCATCAGAAAGAAGGGAACGTTCAGGAAGTGGACCTGGAACAGGAATACGTCGATAAGGTGAAGGAGCAGTTCGACCTGAAC
>CAZAYA010000069.1:0-13188 GCA_964489175.1 uncultured Flavobacteriales bacterium
GCCACCGGGACCTGCAGGAGAAGGAACGAATGGTCTCGGCGGTCAAGCCTGCATGACAATGGCCGGAACGCTTACACAGGAAGAAGCCCGGGAGAGGATCGACAAACTTACCGAAGACCTGCACCGGTACAACTATGAGTATTATGTGCTGAGCCAGCCTTCTGTCAGCGATTTCCAATTCGACAAAATGATGGAGGAACTGCAGGAATTAGAAGAACAGTTCCCCCTTTTGGCCCATCCCAATTCTCCTACCCAAAGGGTAGGGGGGGATATTACCAAACAATTCCCTACCGTCCGTCATAAGTGGCCCATGCTTTCCCTGAGCAATACCTACTCCCAGGGAGAAGTTCGTGATTGGGAAAAGCGTATCAAGAGGCTGACCGACAGCCCGCTGGAATATGTCTGTGAATTGAAATACGACGGCGTGGCTGTTGGGATAACCTATCGGAACGGTGAGTTGTTGAGGGCTGTGACCCGGGGTGATGGCACTCAGGGAGAGGATATCACCCCTAATGTAAAGACCATTGGCTCCATTCCGCTCAAACTACAGAGCAAAGGGTTCCCTGAGGAGTTCGAGATCCGCGGGGAGATCTACATGACCCATGAGGCGTTCGAAAAGCTGAACCGGGAGAGGGCGAAAAGGGGAGAAGCTACTTATGCCAACCCCCGCAATCTGACCTCCGGTACGCTCAAACTTCAGGATTCTGCTGTAGTGGCTCAGCGGGAGCTCGACTGTTTCCTGTACGCCTTTTATGCGGAGAACAACCCTTTCCGGGAACATTATGAAAGTTTGCTAAAGCTCCGGGAATGGGGCTTCCGTGTTCCACCACCTGAAAAGGGGTTCATCAGAAAATGCAATTCCATCGATGAGGTATTGAGCTTTGCTGATGAGTGGGACGAAAGGCGGGAATATCTTGATCTTGAGATCGATGGTATCGTAGTGAAAGTGAACGACTACGGAACGCATGAAGAACTTGGCTATACCGCCAAGTCCCCTCGCTGGGCCATTGCTTATAAGTTCCAGACCGAACAGGCGGAAACCACCTTGCTCCGGATCGATTTTCAGGTGGGAAGAACGGGGCGTGTGACCCCTGTGGCCAAGCTGGAACCTGTCCACATCGCAGGCACCACTGTTAAGAGCGCCACGCTCCATAATGCGGATCATATCAAGGAACTGGATATCCGCATTGGCGACCGGGTCTATGTGGAAAAGGGAGGAGAGATCATTCCCAAGGTCGTGGGAGTGGACAAAAGCCAGCGTCCTAAAGGGACGGAGCCGTTCCGTTTTATCGAGCGATGCCCGGAATGCGATACTCCCCTCGTTCGGAGAGAAGGAGAAGCAGATCACGTTTGCCCGGACCATTATGGATGCCCGCCACAGCTTAAAGGCCGGGTTGAACATTTCATTAGTCGGAAAGCAATGGATATCGACGGTTTGGGGCATGAGACCATCGACTTATTGTACCAGCAGGCTCTGGTGGATGATATCGCTGATCTTTATGAGTTGAAGAGAGAGGACCTGCTTCCCCTGGAACGGATGGCTGATAAGTCCGTGGACAATTTATTGAAGGGAATAGAAGCTTCCAAGGAACAACCTTTTGAGAAGGTCCTTTATGGGATCGGTATACCGTTCGTGGGGGAGACCGTGGCCCGGAAATTGGCGCGGCAGCTCGGGAGTATGGAAGCGTTGCAGAAGGCCACCGTTGAAGAGCTCGTGGAAGTGGACGACATCGGAGAAAAGATCGCAGAAAGTGTTACCGGCTTTTTTGCAGATGAACGGAACCAGGAGTTGATCGCCCGGCTGAAAGCTCATGGTCTACAACTGTCCACTACGGAAACCGCACCCGAGAAAAAGAGCAACAGCCTGGGAGGGGCAAGGGTGGTCGTATCCGGCGTTTTCGAGAAGTTTTCCCGCGAGGAGCTCAAGGTGCTCATCGAGCAACATGGGGGAAAGGTGACCAGTTCTGTTTCAAACAAGACGGACTTCATTCTGGCCGGGGGGAATATGGGACCCAGTAAGCTGGAGAAGGCTGAAAAGCTGGATATTGAACTCGTATCGGAAGAAGACTTCCTGAAAAGGATCGGAGAAGTATGAATTTCCTGCGTCGCATCAAGGATCGCATCGGTGAATACTTCCTTCGTAAGGAGTTCACAAATAAGCGTGGGAAGCCGCTCGCCCGGAATATGGGGGAGACGATGAAGATGGCCTTGATCTATGAGGCGGAGGATGAAGCTACTTTCGATCAGGTACGGAACTATGTGAAGTACATCAAGGAAGAACATGGCGTAAGGGAGGTTAAGGCATTGGGGTTTGTCGACAGCAAGCATATGCCGGACCATCTCTATCCCCGTCTTGAATTCGAACAGTTCACCAGAAAAGACCTGACCTGGTACCGCAAACCCAAAGGGGTGGCCATCAACAATTTCGTGGAAAGAGAATACGATGTTCTGGTAGACCTGTCCGATGGCTCATGCCTTCCCCTTCAGTTCGTGCTGGCCATGTCCCGGGCCAGGTTTCGGGTGGGGCGAAGGACCCAAGGTCATGAAGAAGGATATGACATGATGATGGAAGTGTCTCCCGAGACCGACCTGGAAAAGTACATCGAGTATGTGGACCATTATTTAACTTTGATCAATAAAAAGGAAGTCGTATGAGCAGTCAATTCAGAGGGCTGGGCGTTGCTATGGTGACGCCTTTCACACCGGAAGGAAAAGTGGATCTGGACGGCCTGTCCAACCTAACTCATCATATCGTTTCCAACAACGCGGACTATCTTGTTGTGCAGGGAACCACCGGGGAAGCCGCTACGCTGAGCGAGGAGGAAAAGGACCTGGTCCTGGGCCATATTCAGGAAGTCAACAACGATCGGGTACCGGTCGTGCTCGGTTATGGGGGTAACAATACCCAGGCTATGCTGGACGGTCTGGACGAGAAGGACCTGAGTGGTGTTGATGCCTTGCTGATCGCCTCGCCTTATTACAACAAGCCTTCACAGGAGGGGATGTATTTGCACTACAAGGCTTTGTCTGAAAAAAGTCCCTTGCCCATCATTCTGTACAATGTTCCCGGCCGGACTGGTTCCAACATCTTGCCGGAGACCGTGGCCAGGCTTGGGGAAGAATGTGACAATATAATCGCTATCAAAGAGGCATCAGGGGATATGGAGCAGGTCATGCGCCTGATCGAGATCAAACCCAAAAGCCTCAGCGTGCTTTCCGGAGAAGATCCGCTGACCCTTCCGATCATTGCTGCCGGGGGAGAGGGGGTGATCTCGGTCGTAGGGAATGCCTATCCCCGTATCTTCCACCGGATGGTCTGGGCCACCCTGCAGGGAGAATTGAAAGAAGCCCGCCGCGACCATTATTTCCTGCAGGAGATCATCGGGCAATTGTTCGTAGAGGGCAACCCCGCCGGTATCAAGGAAATGCTGAAGCATATGGGTATTTGCGGGAATACGCTCCGGCTGCCGTTGGCCAATGTGGGGGAGAAGACCAGTCACCGGCTTTTGGAGTTGAGCAAGAAAGAGATCGGAGAGCAGGTCTGATCCTGGTCAGCCGCCTTTGGCTTTGACCCCGTAGCCTTCTAACCTCAGGTAGTTGAGCACTTTTTCACGGTGGTCACCCTGGATGATGATCTCCCCTTCTTTGGCCGAACCACCACTGCCACATTGCTGCTTGAGCGATCGGCCAAGATCTTTCAGGTCTTCTTCCTGTCCGATGAAGCCAGTGATGAGGGTGACCTCTTTCCCTTTGCGCCGTTTCCGGTCGAGTTCTACCCGAAGGTCCTGCTGTCGGGGTGGAAGGGTGTTCGGGGCTTCCTCTTCCCCGTGCATGTATTCATGATCGGGATCGGTGGAGAAAACGATCCCTTCCCGGTGCTTTTTGTTCTTTTTGCTCATCCTTGCTTTTTTCGTTTGGGAAGCAACTTTAAAAATACTAAGATCGCAGCAGCTAAACTTTCCCGCTCCATGATAAGATGCCTTTTGCTAACCTTGAGTGCATGGTTGTTGTTCTTTTACGGAACCGCTCAGGTGGAACAACAAGATCCGGCGTATCGCCTGTTCGAAGCAAAAGGGGAGCCAGCTTCCTATCAGGCTATGCTCGGTCGCTTGTCCAAAGCTGATGTGATCCTGTTCGGGGAATACCATGATGATCCGATCGGCCACTGGCTACAAAAGAAAGTGGCCGGTGATCTGTACAAAGAGATCGGTGACGGCCTTATTTTGGGCATGGAGATGTTCGCTGCCGATGAGCAGTTACTCCTGGATGAACTTTTGGCCGGGACCATTCGCCATAAGGACTTCGAGCAAAAGGCCAGGATCTGGTCCAGTTACGAGACTGCTTTGAAGCCGCTGGTGTCGTTTGCCCGGGAGAAAGAGCTCCCTTTGATCGGAACGAACATTCCCCGACGGTATGCTGCTTTGGTTCATCGCCGGGGACTTGGTGCTCTTGACAGCCTTTCCGGGGAGGCTCGGCAATACATGACCCCTTTGCCGATCGAAGTGGACACCTCCCTGGAAAGTTACCGGAAAATGCTCAGCATGGGGCATGGTGACGGAATGAACCTGGTCCGGGCCCAGGCCGTCAAGGATGCTACAATGGCTCATTTCATTCTACAGCACTGGATGCCGGGCATGACCTTCTTCCATCTCAACGGGAGTTTTCACTCGGACAACCGGGAAGGGATCGTTGCCTATCTTCGAAAAGCTGCTCCTGAATTGGACATTGTAACGATAGCCACGGTCCGTCAGGAGAAGATCGAACGGTTGAACAAGGAGTACGAGGAGCGAGGAGACTTTATCCTCTGTGTTCCGGAGAACATGACAAGAACTCATTGATCATGGCTAACAAGATCACAGAATGCTTCGGTATTCGTTACCCGCTTATTCAGGCAGGTATGGTCTGGTGTGCCCCCTGGGAACTGGCTGCTGCGGTGAGCAATGCCGGGGGGCTGGGCATCATTGGAGCGGCGTCGATGTACCCTGAAGTGCTTCGCACCCATATTCGCCGTTGCCGGGAGCATACTGCTGCACCTTTCGCAGTCAACGTTCCGCTTATCTACCCCGATATAGAAGAACAAATGCAGGTGATCACGGAAGAAGAAGTTCCTGTGGTTTTCACCTCTGCCGGGAACCCGAAAAAATGGACCGGATATTTGAAGGAAAAAGGATGCCAGGTCGTCCATGTGGTCTCCAGTGTGAAATTCGCCGTCAAAGCGGAAGAAGCTGGTGTGGATGCGGTGGTGGCCGAAGGATTCGAAGCTGGTGGGCACAATGGTAGGGAAGAGACCACGACGTTCTGCCTGATCCCGATGGTGGCCCAGGCGGTAAGAATTCCGCTGATCGCGGCCGGAGGAGTCGCTACTGGAAGAGGAATGCTGGCGGCCATGGTATTGGGAGCGGATGGTGTTCAGATGGGAAGCCGTTTTGTAGCTTCCAGGGAATCTTCCGCTCATGAAGCCTTCAAGAACAAGGTGATCGATGCCAGGGAGGGGGCTACTGTTTTGACCCTGAAAGAGTTGACGCCGGTCCGGCTATTGCGCAATGCTTTCTATGATGAGGTAGCGGATGCATATTCGCGGGGGGCATCACAAGATGAGTTGCGACAATTGCTGGGAAGAGGTCGCTCCAAAAAAGGGATGTTCGAAGGCGATCTGGATGAAGGGGAGCTGGAGATCGGGCAGGTGGCTGGCATGATCGATCAGGTATGGCCGGCTGCGGAGATCGTTCATGAAGTGATGAAAGAGTATGAGGAAGCCCGCCGGGAAGTGGCGGGTCAGGAAAAATACCTTTCTTTCGAAGAGGGATAAACAGGAAAAGAGGACTTATGATCGATTTTGATAGGTTCGTGTTGGACAACGGGTTGCGATGCCTGGTCCACCGCGATGAAAGCACTCCACTGGTGGCAGTGAACGTGATGTACGATGTGGGATCGAAGGATGAGGATCCTGAAAGGACCGGATTTGCCCATTTGTTCGAGCACCTGATGTTCGGGGGGTCGGTGAACATCCCGAATTATGATGAACCACTGGAAAAGGTGGGGGGTGATAACAATGCTTTCACCTCTACCGATATCACCAATTATTACCTTACCATTCCCCGAAGCAACCTGGAAACAGCTTTTTGGTTAGAATCCGATCGCATGCTCAGCCTCGCTTTTACGCCGAAGAGCCTGGAAGTACAGCGGAATGTGGTGACCGAGGAGTTCAAGCAGATGTATCTGAACCGGCCTTACGGGGATGCGATGTTAGCGCTTCGGCCGCTTGCTTATAAGAAGCATCCCTACCAGTGGCCGACGATCGGCAAGAAAGTGGAGCACATTGCAGGGGCCAGCCTGGAAGAGGTCAAGGCATTCTTCCAAAAACACTACACCCCGCAGAACGCTGTCCTTTCCGTGGCTGGCAACATCACCACTGATGAGGTCCGCGAATTGGCTTCTAAATGGTTTGGCCCTATTCCTGCAGGCAACCGCTATGAACGGCAACTTCCCAAAGAGCCGGCTCAACAGCAACCCAGACAGGAAACCCTGAAGGGGGAGGTTCCTTTCGATGCCATTTACAAGGCTTACCATACCTATTCCCGGGAGAAACAAGGTTATTATGCGGTGGACCTTATTTCAGACATCCTTTCCCAGGGGGATTCTTCCCGCTTGTACAACCGGCTCGTTAAAGAGGAGAAACTCTTCACTGACATCGATGCCTACATTACCGGAGAATTGGAGGAAGGGCTTTTCCTTGTGGAAGGAAAGTTGCGTCCGGGTGTGAGCATGGAGGATGCAGAAGATGGTATTCGGCGGGAGTTGGATCGACTCAAAAAAGAGAAGGTCGGGCAGGAAGAATTCGACAAAGTGAAGAACAAGATCGAAACCCTGGTCACGCTTTCCGAGATGAAGGCCTTGCACAAGGGTATGAACCTTGCTTTTGCTGAGATCCGCGGTGATGCGTCCAAAGCCAATGAAGAAGTGGAACACTACCGGCAGCTGGAGCGGGAGAATATCCTGGAAGCGGCTCAGGAAGTGCTTGTGGAAGAAAACTGTTCTACCCTGTATTACCTGAAAAACTGAACTTGTACAATGGCTTCACCCGATACACGATTGGACCGAACAACACCACCTCCCGTCCGGGAGATCGAGAAGATGGACCTGCTCCGGGCCCGGGAACATCGTCTGGACAACGGTATTCCTTGCTACGAGGTACACGGAGGGTCAGAAGATGTGGTGAGAGTGGAGTTCCTGTTCCGGGCAGGCAGTTACTTTCAGCCGAAGCCCCTGATCGCGGCAGCGGTCAATCAGATGCTCACAGAAGGCACTACCAGTATGAGTGCCCGGGAGATCGCCGAAAAGATCGAATATTACGGAGTGGTCTTCAATACCGGTAATGGCAAGGACTATGCTTATGTAGAGGTTTATACCCTGAACGAGCATCTTCCCGATATACTGCCTTTGATGCGCGAGGTCCTGACCGCCCCTGTTTTCCCGGAGGAAGAGCTCGAGCATTACCGGGACAGGGAAAAACATGAATTCGAGGAGAACAGTGGCAAAGTGAATTTCCTGGCCCGCCAGCGCTTCATCGATGTGATCTTCGGAGAGCATCCTTATGGTCAGGTCGTTCGGGAAGCTTCGGACTTCGACCGTTTGAAACGGGGGGATCTGGTGGATTTCTTTGGAGAATACTATGACCTTTCTCGCTGTGATATCATTATTTCCGGGAAAACCTCCCGAAAGACCATCGACGTGCTCAATGATACTTTCGGTGATCTGGAGAAAAAGGAAGGGATGAAAAAGGATGCCCCTTTGCCGGACCTTTTACCCGACCCGGAACAACGTCATTTCGTGGAGAAGAAAGATGCCTTGCAGGCAGCGATCCGGATCGGCCGGCCATTGTTCAACAAGACTCATGAAGACCATGCCCGGATGCTGGTCCTTAATACCATCCTGGGGGGATATTTCGGTTCCCGGCTTAATAGCAATATTCGTGAAGACAAAGGCTATACTTATGGTATCGGATCCGGAGCGATATCGCTGCGGCATTCTGGCTATTTCTTCATCACCACCGAAGTGGGGGCTGATGTAAAGGATGCTGCCCTGGAAGAGATCTACAAGGAGGTAGCTCGGTTGCGCGATGAACAAGTCGGGGAAGAAGAGCTCTCTCTTGTGCGCAACTATATGGCCGGCATGTTCCTGCGGAGTGCGGATGGGCCCTTCTCCATGGCCGAAATGTTCAAAGGGATACACAAATTCGGGCTGGGTTATGGACATTACGATGAACTGCTGGACACTATCAACCATGTAACGCCCCGTCAATTACAGGAAACCGCTCAGAAGTACTGGCAGGAAGAAGATCTCTTCGAAGTTGTGGCCGGACGGAAAGACTGATCGTCAGCAACTTTTTTGCCGGAAGATCGTCCTGTTGTATAACATTTGAAGGAAAATGGCGTTGCAGCAGGATGTTCCCAACCGGAAACCCGATCGGTGTGAAAAGGCTTAAAAAGCTGACTGGCTTGATATTGGTTCTTGGGGGAGTGTTTTTCCTGTCTCCCACCAACACCCGTGCGGCTCACCTGATGGGGGGACAGATCACCTGGGAGTGTTTGGGTAGCGGCCAATATGAGTTCTTCGTCCAGATCTACCGCGATTGCAACGGTAGTGCTGGCCCCACTACCGGCCAGCTCAAAGTCTGGGACCATCCGACCACCAATAGTTTCCCGCTGAATCTGCAGTCCAGCCAGGACATTTCCCCGGCCTGCAACCAGGTGGCAGGAGGGCCTGCTCCTGTTACTTGTGGTTCTGGCGGAAACGGAGCCGTCGAGAAGATCATTCTCAGCACCGGCGCTGTTGCACTTCCGGGAACCCCGCCCGCTCAGGGCTGGGATTTCACCTGGAACGGATTTTCCCGCAGCAATGCCATCGATAACCTTCAGAATGCCGGGTCTTACGGAATGACCTTGAGAGCTACGATGTATCCTTTTCAGGGACAGAATACAGCGCCCTGCTACGATAACTCCCCGAATTTCTCCGAAGACCCCTTGAACATTGTTTGTTCGGGGCATGATACCCGCTATAATGCCAACGCTTTTGATGTGGATGGCGATTCGTTATCGTATTCCTGGGCCCATCCGCTCCAGGAAGCTGGTGGAGCGTTCAACCCTCCTGGGGATCCGGCATATGTGCCTTCAAGTGGTGGGTATGCCTTTGATTCCCCCTTTCCGGGAACCGGACAGAACCCTTCCAATGTTCCTGCTTCTTTGGATCCTTCCATCGGGGAACTCCATTTCAACGCTTTCACCCAGGGCGAGTTCGTTAGCGTGGTGAAGGTGACCTCCTGGCGAAACGGGCAGAAGATCGCCGAGGTCTACCGGGAGATGCAGACGTTCGTGGTGAATTGTCCTGCCGCGAACGACCAGCCTGTGGTACCGCCGCCTTTTAATGCTGGTACTTCCTACCATGATACGGTCTATGCTGGTCAGAACGTGATCTTCAACTTCAATGCGTCAGACAACCAGCCGTTGCAGGATGGCAGCCAGCAGACCGTTACCCTTTCCCCTTCAGGGATGATGTTCGGGACGAATTTCAACAATGCAGGCGGGGGATGCCCCACACCGCCCTGTGCCACCTTGTCCGACCCGATGCCCCTCAGCGCTACCAATGGTATATCGACCACCTTTTCCTGGCAGACGGATTGTGACCACTTGCTCGATGCAGGTGGAGAAACACGCCCGAGCAGGACCTTCAAATTCATCTTTCATGTAAAGGACGACTATTGTCCGGTTCCTGGCGTGAACATGTCCACCGTTTCCATTACGGTGTTGGACCAGGCGGATGTCAAAGCCCCATCGCTGCGCTGTGCTTCCGTGAACGGGAATGATGTTGACCTGTCCTGGGAAGCACCAGTGGATACTAACAACAAATTCGACAGCTATCACATTTACCGTGCGACTTCGTTGGGAGGGCCTTATACCGTGGTCGATAGTATTTTCAACATCAACCAGACTACTTACACCGATGTTGGTGGACATAGTGGGGGAGGACCGGTCCATTATTTCATCCGGACCCGTTCCGGATGCACTGGCAGCACTTTCTCGGAACCTTCCGATACGCTCAACACTATCGACCTGCAAGTAACCGATCAGGGGAACGGTTATGCTAAACTTACCTGGAACCAGCAGACCCAGCCTCCGAACCTTCCGAGCTCTTCCGGTTGGTATCGCATTTACCGTGAATACCCTGTGGGGAACTGGACCCTGATGGATTCCGTTCGATATGGAACGGAGACTTATCGCTATCCCATTTCCATTTGCTCGGATTCTGTGAGCTACCGCATCGATGTGGCTGATGCATCAGGTTGTGTGTCTTCATCGACCATTGATGGAGACCGGTTTCGCGACAGACTGCCGCCTACATCGCCAGAACTGGATAATATCTCTGTGGATACTTCGTCCGGTAAGGCACGGCTTACCTGGGATCGTAGCCCTGAAGGGGATGTAGAAGGGTACATCATCATTCAGTCCATCGATGGCACGGATTACGTGATCGACACGGTATGGGGGGCGAACAACACCACCTATCTCAATCCCGACTCCAAAGCGGAAAACAATGTAGAAACGTATGGAGTAGCTGCTTTTGACAGTTGCTGGACCGGCAATCCGCCTTCTCCCAATACGAGTGCCCGGGGAGAAGTACACAATACGATGGATGTGAATTCTAAGCTGGATGTCTGCGCCCGTACCGATACGGTGTACTGGAACTCCTATATCAATTGGCCTTCAGACGTGGATCGTTATGAGGTATATGCCATCCAGGGAGGGAACACTTCCCGCATAGGAACTACCCAGGACACTTTTTTCGTCCATCAGAACGTGACCATCCAAACGAACTATTGTTATGTGGTCAGGGCTGTATCGAACAACGGGAAGCGCGCTCTTTCGAACAAACATTGCCATTTTATCGATTATCCGACTCCACCGGACTTCCTTTATCTGGCTACGGCGACGGTGAATGATGGAGCAGTGGACCTGCATGTCCGGACCGATCCTGCTTCTTCACTTGATGCTATTTCTTATAAGGTCTTGCGCTCCACCGATGGCATAAGTTACGATACTGTCGCAACGATCCCGCCTGTCAATGCCCCGACCTTCTCCTATACCGATGAGAAAGCTGATCCCGGCAGTACCAGCTATTATTATGAGATCACTGCGGTCGATAGTTGTGGTGATCCATCTGCTACTTCCAACACCGGGCGGACCATTTACCTCACCACTTACGCTAACAGTGACAAGACGGTGAACACCCTGCAATGGAACCTGTATGAGGATTGGGACGGAAAGGTCGTTCAGTACAATATTTACCGGAGCATTAATGGGAATTTCCAGGCTTCTCCGATAGCAACCCTTGCTCCAGGGAAAAGGGTTTATGAAGATCAGGTGGGTGATCTGATCGAAGAAGAAGGAGAATTTTGCTATTACATCGAAGCGGTGGAAAATGGCAACGGTTTCGGGACGAATGAGATCAGTTTGTCGAACGTCTCATGTGCCTATCAGGAGCCCAAGTTCTGGGTCCCTAATGCCTTTATGGTCGGTGGCCACAATAACATTTTCAAGCCGGTGGCTGGTTATGTGGAGTTGGATAACTATTATTTTGCCATTCATGACCGGTGGGGTAAGAAGCTTTTCGAGACCAACGACCTGAACGAAGGGTGGGATGGCACCTACCAGGGGGAGGTTGTTAGAGAAGGGGTCTATGTATACCATTTCAAGTACTATTCCGCTCGTGGTCAACTGGTCCAGGAACGAGGTTCCGTGACCCTCCTTAAGCGCTGAAACTCCCCTGGGGTCACATGACTCAGGCTATCTTTTTTCTCTTCCTGGTAACCAGGGAAAGCGACCCTGCGTATGGTCAAAATGATTATATTGCTTGCATGCTGAACGGCTTTCGGGACCATAATGGAAAACCGATCAGAGATGTGGTGGATTACATCCGGAATTGGAGAGGCCATTTTCCGCACAGTGAGATCCACGTGGGGAGCGACTCGAAGATCCGGAGTGGAACTGCCAAATTCTCCGTTGTTATTTGCCTGCGGGAGCTGGGAAGAGGAGTTCATGAGATCTACAAGGTTGAATACCAGGCTTGCAGGGATAAGATGGACCGTCTCTGGCAGGAGGTGAACATGGCAGTGGAGGTGGCCACCCAATTGCAGGAGCTGGGGAAGATATCCGTTCATGTTGACCTGAACAGCGACCCCAAATATCGCTCCAGTAAGCTATACGATGCCAGTATCGGCTTTATTCGGGGGATGGGTTTTGAAGCGATCGGAAAGCCTGATGCCTGGGCAGCGACTTCAGGGGCGAACAAGCATACCCAATAACCCTTTCGGCAAGCCTGTTCCTCTTATCTGGCAGGGATTCTGCAACGTTCATCGTTGGGGATATTTTTCCTAATTTTGCTCTCGATCCTTATCCTACTAGATATTTCAGACTTATGGCAAGTGGTTCCGATAAATTCTCCAAAGAAGGGTTGACCTATGATGATGTTTTGCTTGTGCCCGGTTACTCCGAGGTTTTGCCTCGTGAGACCGATGTCGGGACCTATTTTACACGCAATATTCCCATCAAGGCTCCGATCATTTCGGCTGGTATGGATACGGTGACGGAGTATCGCCTGGCGATCGCGATCGCACAGGAAGGAGGGATCGGGGTGGTCCATAAGAACATGACCATCGAACAACAGGCGGAAGAGGTCCGGAAGGTCAAGCGTTCGGAGAGCGGTATGATCCAGGATCCTATTACCCTGAATGAAGATGCGACCGTGAGAGATGCGCTCCAGATCATGAAAGAGAACAAGATCGGAGGGATCCCCGTGGTGAAAAAGGGGAGCAAATTCCTGGCCGGCATCGTGACCAACCGGGACCTTCGCTTCGAGCATGATAACAACCGGAGCGTTGCCGAGGTCATGACCCGGGAGAATATTATCACCACTTTGGAAGGGACCGACCTGCAGGAAGCTACTTCCATTCTTCAGAAACACAAGATCGAGAAATTACCGGTGGTGGACAGGGACAACAACCTGATCGGTCTTATCACTTACCGGGATATCATCAAGATCAAGGAACATCCGAACTCCTGTAAGGATGAATATGGGCGTTTGCGTGTAGCTGCTGCCGTTGGTGTAACGGGTGATGTGCTCGACCGGGTGGAA